>JAIXOF010000099.1 GCA_027486935.1 Cyanobium sp. C1_MAG_00004
CGGTGGGGAACAGCAGCAGCCCGGACCAGCCGACAAAAACAAAGCGGTCGCGCTTGAGCCAGTCATCGAGGATGTCGAACCATCCCCGTTGTGGCGCGCGCCCTACAGCGATCGTCATGAGAGGGCTTCATGAAGCGTTACAAGCAGATGGTACGGGGTTGGCGCCGTCTGTGCGCGCCCACGGCCGATGCAGATGCTCCAATCCCGGCCAAATGAGCACATGTGCTCAGTGGCCCGCCCGCTGCGCCCACCCGCAGCGCCCGGGGGCTGTGATTCGCCAGAGTGGACCTGGTCCAGTCCTGGCAGCCCCATCCGATGTACGTCGTCGAGCTCTCGATCAAGCTCAGCCCCATGCCCCTGGCCGTGCAGCGCAAGGAGCTCGCCGCCGCCGAAGGCCTGTATCAGCAGGTGCGGGACTGCATGGAGAGCGGCCATCCGCGGCTGCTGGAGCTCACCTGTGAAAAGGAGGAGCACAAGCGCCTGAGCCTGCTCAGCAGCGAGGTGGTGGCCGTTCAGCTGTACGAAAAATCAGCCGCCGGCGGTGGCGGCAAGCGCCCCGGCTTCAGCTTTGACACCTGACGCGAAACCCGGGGCAGGGGCAACGCCGCTGCTGCAGATCGACGCTCTGCAGTACCGCTGGCCCAGCGGACGCGCTGCCCTTGATGGCTGCAGCCTGCAGATTCCCCGCCCGGGCCTATGGATGCTGGTGGGCGGCAACGGCAGCGGCAAGAGCACCCTGTTGCGTCTGCTGGCCGGCCTGCTGCCCCCCAGCGGCGGCACGATCACGGCCGCCTGCCCGATGGCACTGGTCTTCCAGAACCCCGACCACCAGCTGCTGCTGCCCAGCTGCGGCAGCGACCTGCAGCTGTGGCTGCCGCCGGGCCTCGATGCCGCAACCAGCCGGGCCCGGGTGACCCAGGCCCTGGCCCAGGTGGGACTGGCGGGCCTCGAAGACCGGCCGATCCACACCCTGAGCGGCGGCCAGAAGCAGCGCCTGGCGATCGCCGGCGCCCTCGCCAGCGGCGCTTCGCTGCTATTGCTCGATGAACCCACAGCCCTGCTGGACCCCACCAGCCAGGAGGAGATCCTGGGGCTGCTGCGCCGCCTCACCCAGGG
Organism: Cyanobium sp. C1_MAG_00004; assembly: GCA_027486935.1. Lineage (GTDB taxonomy): Bacteria > Cyanobacteriota > Cyanobacteriia > PCC-6307 > Cyanobiaceae > RGUW01. The sequence goes on from JAIXOF010000099.1 coordinate 1,117, forward strand.
GTCCCAGGAGCCCCTGGCGGCCCTGTGGGTGACCCACCGGCTCGAAGAACTGGAGCACTGCGACGGCGCTGCCCTGATGGCCGCCGGGCGCGCCGGGCCCTGGCAGCCCGGCGCGAGCCTGCGCCGGCAGCTCGAGCGCACCAGCGGGGCCTTGCCGGCCGGCGGGCCCAAAAGGTAAGGTCATTCGATCCCAGCAATGGGACGTCCCCCTTGGGGGTCATTCCTCGGTAGCTCAGTGGTAGAGCGGTCGGCTGTTAACCGATTGGTCGCAGGTTCGAATCCCGCCCGGGGAGTTTCAACAGTTGCCTTTGCAACAAACAAGGCTGAAGAGATCCTGAAGATCTCCAACACTTGCGCAGCAGATCGGTCACGGCTCTGCTGCATCCTTTGGGCTCAGATCAGCTGCAGCCACTGCTTTCTGGAGTCAAGGCGCGGCGAGGGCCTGAGCCGGCCACGGCGGCCGCACAACGAAGCGATCGTGTGGGCCGGGTCCACACCCCTCCCAAAGGCTCCGCCAGTCAGGACAATGGACGTCATCGCTGCAGTGCCATGAAGCCCGGCATCCTGCTGATCGAAGACGACGGCGACATGCGCGAGCTGGTGGCCGGCCATCTCGAGCACGGCGGTTTTGCCGTGCACCGCGCCGAGGACGGCATCAAAGGCCAGGCCCTGGCCATGCAGGTCAATCCCGATCTGATCCTGCTGGATCTGATGCTGCCCAAGGTGGACGGCCTGACCCTGTGCCAGCGGCTGCGCCGCGACGAGCGCACAGCCAAGATCCCGATCCTGATGATCACAGCCCTGGGGGGCACCAAGGACAAGGTCAGCGGCTTCAACTCGGGCGCCGACGATTACCTGACCAAGCCCTTTGACCTCGAAGAGCTGACGGTGCGCATCAAGGCGCTGCTGCGCCGCAGTGAGCACAGCCCACTGTCGAGCAAGCACAACGAGATCCTGAGCTTCGGCTGCCTGACCCTGGTGCCCGAGCGCTTCGAGGCGATCTGGTTCGACCAACCGGTGCGGCTCACCCACTTGGAATTCGAACTGCTGCACTGCCTGCTGCAGCGCCATGGCCAGACCGTGGCCCCCTCGTTGATCCTCAAAGAGGTCTGGGGCTACGAGCCCGATGACGACATCGAGACGATCCGGGTGCATGTGCGGCACCTGCGCACCAAGCTCGAGCCCGATCCGCGCAAACCCCGGTTCATCAAGACGGTCTATGGCGCCGGCTACTGCCTGGAGCTGCCGGGCGACGACCAACTGGCCGAGCTGATCCCGCTGATGCGCGAAGCCCGCGAACGGGTCGAGCAGGCCAAGGCCAGCTGATCATCAAGGGGCACCCCCTCAAAGCCGGGCCAGATCGAGCAGGGCCACCTCCCAAGCCAGGCGCGGCTGCACATAGCTGAGCAGGTGGCTGCGCAGGCGGTTGAGGCGCTCGACACAGGCCTGGCTGCCGCCGTTGCGCCACAGCAGCAGCTGCCACCACTGCAGCAGCCACAGCTGTTGCTCGCCCTCGAGCTCGTCGCTGATGCGGCTGGCCAGTTGCAGCAGCTCAAGCGGCGCACAACTGGCCAGGGCTCCGCGCTGCTGGCCTAGCTGCTGCAAGCGCAGGGCCAGATCGCCCGGCAGCTGCTGCCACTGGTGGCGATGCTCGAGCAGGGCCCCGGGCGAACCGGCCGCCAGCTCGTCGAGGCCGGGAGCGTTGTCCGCTCCAGGGACATCGGCCGGCGGCTCAGCGGCGGCACAGCGCTGCAACACCTGGGCCAGATCAGCAGGCTCGAGCCGGCCCAGGGGCACGGTCTGGCAGCGCGAACGAATGGTCGTCAACAGTTGCTCGGGGGCAGCGCTGATCAGCAGCAGCAGGCCATCGCCGGGCTCCTCAAGGGTCTTGAGCAGGGCATTGGCGGCGGCCTCGGCCATGGCCTCGGCCCCGTCGAGCACCACCAGGCAGCCGCGGGCCTCGACCGGCCGCCGGGCCAAAAAGCGTGAGACCTCGCGCACCTGCTCGAGCCGCAGCTGGGGCGGCGTGCGGCGGCTGACCCCGGCCTCGAGGGCCTGGGACTGGGGCACCAGCCGCCCTTGATGGCTGTAGGTGGGCTCAACCCACAGCAGATCGGGGTGGTTGCCCGCCTCAAGGCGGCGGCGCAGGGCCGGATCACCCGCCGGGCCAGCCACCACCCCCTCAAGAAAGCGCAGGGCCGCCAGCCGGCGGCCGACCCCATGGGGCCCGGCCAGCAGATAGGCCGGCGCCAGGCGACCGCGCTCCAGGCTGGCCATCAGCAGCGCCACCGCCTGGCGCTGGCCGATCAGATCGTCAAACAGGCCCGCTGCCATCGACTCAGGATCCCCAGCGCTGGCGCAACGCCTGACGGCAGGCCGCACTGACCTGATCGGGGAGCAGATCGGCGGCAATCGGCTGCCAGCCCCGCTGCGCCGCCAGGGCCGCAAAGCCCTGATGCACCCGCTGCAAAAAGGCCTCGCCGGCCGCCTCGATGCGGTCGGGCTGGTCGCCGCCCTGGCGCGCCCCGCGGCGCCGGGTGGCTTCGGCCAGGGGCAGATCCAGCCACAGGGTCAGATCCGGTTGCAGGCCGCCGGTGGCGATCTGCTCGAGCTGGGCGATCAGCTCGAGAGACAGGCCGCGGCCGTGGCCCTGGTAAGCGGCGGTCGAACCGCTGTAACGGTCGCTCAGCACCCAGTGGCCAGCCGCCAGGGCGGGCTCGAGCCGCTGCTGCACATGCTGGGCGCGGTCGGCGGCATACAGCAGCAGCTCGGCGGTGCTGTGGGGGGCGGCGCCGGCGGGGGGATGGAGCAGCAACTGGCGCAGGGCCTGGCCCAGGGGGGTGCCGCCGGGCTCGCGGGTGACCAGCAGCTCGGCCCCTGGGGGCATCAGACCGGACTGCGGCAGCCAGGCGGCCAACGCCTGCAGTTGGGTCGACTTGCCGCAGCCATCGATGCCCTCGAGCACCACCAAGCGTCCGCGCACCTCAGGTCCCAGAGCGATTGCCATCCTGCAGCAGCAGGGCATTGAGCACGACCGTGATCGAGCTCGAGGCCATCAGCAGGGCCGCCAGCGGCGGGGTCAGCAGCAGCCCGAAGCGGGGCAGCAGCAGGCCGGCCGCGATCGGAATCACGATCAGGTTGTAGCCAAAGGCCCAGGCCAGGTTCTGGAGCACCCGGGCCATGGTGGCGCGGGCCAGGCCGATCGCCTCGGGTACCGCCTCGAGCCGGTCACCCAGGATCACCAGACCGGCGCTGTCCTGGGCCACCTGGGTGCCCGTGCCGACGGCGATGCCCAGGTCGGCGGCGGCCAGGGCCGGGGCGTCATTGATGCCGTCGCCCACCATCGCCACCGGCCCGGCGCCGCGGCGGGCCTCGAGCTGGGTCAGTTTGTGTTCGGGGCGCTGCTCCCAGGCCAGTTCGTCGTCGGCCAGGCCCAGCTGGGCCCCCAGCTGTTGCACCGGCGCCGCCCCATCGCCGCTGAGCAGCCCCAGGCCCAACCCCAGCTGCCGCAACCGCGCCACGGTGGCCGCCGCATCGGCCCGGGGTTGGTCGGCCACCTGCACCAGGCCCAGCAGGGCCTCGCCACTGGCCACCGCCAGCAGGGTGCCGCCCTGGGCCGCCAGGGCTGCACCCTGGGCCAGCAGCTCGGGCGGCAGGGGCAGGGGCAGCTGCTGCTGCAGCCAGCCGAGCCGTCCCACCCGGGCGATGGTGCCGTCGGCCAGGACGGCTTGAACCCCATCGCCGACCACGGCACTGGCGCCTGTGACGGCCACCGGGGTCAGGTCCCGCCGCAGGGCCTCCTGCTGCAGGGCGTGGGCCAGGGGGTGGCGACTGCCGGCCTCGACCCCGGCCGCCAGGGCCAGCAGGGCCTCGGCGGTGGTGCCGGGCTGGGGCAGCACGGCGGTCACCAGCGGGCGCCCCAGGGTCAGGGTGCCGGTCTTGTCAAACAGGACGGTGGTCAGACGCGAGGCCATCTCGATCGCATCGCCACCGCGGAACAGCAGACCGCGGCGGGCGGCCAGGCCCGAGCCAACGGTGATCGCCGTTGGCGTCGCCAGGCCCAGGGCGCAGGGGCAGGCCACCACCAGCACGGCGATCGCCAGTTGCAACGCCAGGGCCAGGGGCGTTTCGGCGTGCTGGCCCAGCACCCCATGCATGCCATGCAGGCCGTGGCCGGCGTGCCCCATGTCAGCGGCCGGCTGCAGCACCTGGGGCCACAGGCGGGTGCCCCATTGCCACCAGAACAGAAATGTGGCCGCCGCCAGGGCCAGCACCGCCAGGCTGAAGCGGCCCGCCACCCGGTCGGCCAGGCCCTGGATCGGAGCCTTGCGCGCCTGGGCCTGCTCGACCAGGGCCATGATCCGGGCCACGGCGCTGTCGGCGCCGCTGCGCAGCACTTCGAGCTCCAACTGGGCCTCGAGGTTCAGGCTGCCGGCGGCCAGTTCCACCCCCGGTGCGGCGATCAGGGGCAGCGGTTCGCCGGTCAGGGCCGACACATCGACGCAGCCCATGCCCTGACGCACCCGGGCATCGACGGGCACCCGGTCACCGGGCGCCAGCACGATCACATCAGCGGGCCGCAGGCCGCCCACCCGCAGCGGGCGGGTCTGCCCCGGTGCCACCAGCAGCTGGGCTGTGTCCGGCTGCAACTGGGCCAGCTGCTCGAGCGCCCAGCCGGTGCGGTAGCGGGCCCGCTCCTCGAGGAAGCGGCCGCTCAGCACAAAGCCCAGCAGCATCACCGGCTCGTTGAAAAAGCAGGGCCAGCCACTGCTCGGCCACAGCAGGCCGACCACGCTGGCGCCATAGGCACTGGCCAGGCCGACACCCACCAGCGAATCCATGCCCGGCACGCCATGGGCCAGACCCCGGGCCCCGTTGACCAGGATCTGGCGCCCCGGCCCCGCCAGGGCAGCGGTGGCCACCAGCCCATGAAACCACTGGTTGCCCAGCAGGGACGCCAGGGTCCCCTGACCCAGCAGGCCGAGCATGGCCAGGTGGGCCAGGCTCGACACCAGCACCAGGGCCAGGGCGACCACCAGCTGACGCCATTGCTGCCACCAGCTGCGCTGCTGCTGGCGTTGACGGCGGCTCAGGGGGTCTTCGCCCTGATCGCGGGCCTGAGCTTCAAACCCCAGCCCTGACAGGGCCGTGATCAGGTCGGGCAGGGCCTCGGCCGGGGTCGACTCCAGATCGATCCAGGCGGTGCGGCTCAGCAGGTTGACGCTGGCGGCGGCCACGCCGGGCTGCTCGCGCAGCCGCTGCTCGACGGCGCGCACACAGCCGCCGCACTTCATGCCCTCGATCTCGAGCAGCAGCGTCGGCACGACGACCCCCGGGGTCGCTCAGGCTAGGGGGATTGGCCGGTGCGGTTGATGGGATTCATCACATGACAACAGACGGCAAGATGGTCTGACTTCTGGACCGCGCGGCCCCCGCGCCATCACCCGTGCCCCGCTCTCAGCGCAACGACAACTTCATCGACAAGAGCTTCACGGTGATGGCCGACCTGATCCTCAAGGTGCTGCCCACCAACCAGCGCGCCAAGGAGGCTTTTGCTTACTACCGCGACGGCATGAGCGCCCAGGCCGATGGCGAGTACGCCGAAGCGCTCGAGAACTACCAGGAGGCCCTCAAGCTCGAGGACGACCCCAACGACAAGGCGTTCATCCTCTACAACATGGCCCTGGTGTTCGCCTCCAACGGCGAGCACAGCAAAGCCCTGGACTTTTACGGCCAGGCCCTGGACCTCAACGGCAAAATGCCCCAGGCCCTCAACAACATGGCGGTGATCCACCACCATCTGGGCTCCCTGGCCGAAGAGCGCGGTGATGCCGACGAAGCCGACCGCCAGTACGACCAGGCCGCCGAGTTCTGGGGCAAGGCGATCCGTCTGGCACCCAATAACTACATCGAAGCCCAGAACTGGCTCAAGACCAGCGGCCGCGGCAGCGTCGACGTGTATTTCTGAGCTGCGATCGCGGATCCGGCCCAGCCATCACCATCGCTTGGCTCGAGCTGGACTCTGGCAGAGAACAGACTGGTTCACCAGGCCTGCTGACACCCCTGCACCAAGACCATTCGCAAGATCTTGCGCTGGGCAATCCCCGCCTGCCCCAGTTGGCCACCCCGGTGAATGACCTGGCCGTACCGCAGATCGGCGTGCCGCTGCTGGTGGTGGTGTTCGGCAGCGGTCAGACCCATCCTGAAACCGGCAATCTGGGGGGCACTCTGCTTGCCAAGACTGGCTTCAAGGCTGCAGTGGGCGCTGGGCTGCAACCGGCGGGGTGATCGGCGGGGTGATCGGCCCACCGGGAAGCAGGCCAGCGCCTTGGCGATAGCAAGGGCGCTGAAACAGCTCACGCTGGCTGTAGCGCTGCACCTGCGGGACGGCTCCGGGGGCAGCCAAGCGAAACAGGATCAACTGATCGAAGTCGTCACTAGCGACCGCAGGCATGGCATCCCAACCCAGTCCGCGGGCAAGGGCTGGCATGCGTTCATGCTGCCAGAACACAACCACGCGCTCGTTGGGCGCCGATGCATCCCGGCGCAGTCGCTGGCCTTGCTCGAACGAATCCATGCGCGAGGCCTCATCGATCCGGATGTTCACCCCCGTGGCCACCGCCAGCGGTACGGCGGTCTGGTAGCTGCGGGCGTTGCGACTGCTGATGGGATCGAGAACGAACGTGATGATTCGGTCGGGCTTACCGAAGCAGGCGGGGATCAGGGTCGCCAGGGCAACGGCGCGCTGGAAGCCCAGGGGTGACAGGTTGTAATCACCCCTCTGAACATCCTTGTCGGCGTGGCGCATCAGGATCACATCCATGGCGGCCGCCGAGGGGGAGGCCGATGTTCCAACAACCAGCACGGCAGCGGCGGCCATCAGGCCCATAAGACGACGGTGCATGGGAAATCGCGACAGCAACACGGCGGACCCGAGCGATCGCCATAGGGTGACATTGCAGCCGGCGATCGACGACGACGGCCGCCTGATCCGGATCGTCATCGCCGGCCAAGGGCATGCGTATGAACCGGGCGTCAAGGTCATCCTTGTCTTGTGGGTCGGACTACTGGCCTTGATCGGCTGGCTTTCCTCGATCGGGCTTTGGCGACAAAGCCGACTGGCATCAACCGTTGGCTGATGTCTTCGAGGGCATTGGCAGTGATTGCATGTCATCACTGCCAATGCGCGCACCAGGACCTCAGGCCCGGTCGTCAGCCGGGTTGACCCCCAGGGCCGCCACCAGGGCCTGGGCGATGGTGGCGGCTTCGAGCAACTCCAGGCCCAGGCCCGCCGCCACCGGGCCCAGGCCGCTGCCCCGCGGCACCACCGCCCGGGTGAAGCCCAGCCGGGCCGCCTCGCCCAGCCGCAGCTCGAGCTGGCTGACCGGCCGCAGCTGGCCGCCCAGGCCCAGTTCGCCGATCAGCAGCGTGCCCGGCGGCAAGGTGAGATCGCGAAAACTGGCGACGACGGCGGCAGCCACACCCAGGTCGGCGGCGGGCTCTTCGACTTCAAGGCCACCGGCCACCGCCAGGTAGCAATCAAAGCGGGACAGGGGCAGGCCCATGTGCTTTTCGAGCACCGCCAAGATCTGGTGCAGCCGGTTGACGGCGATGCCTGTGGCGCTGCGGCGGGGGCTGGCATAGCTGGTGGTGCTCACCAGGGCCTGCAGCTCGACCACCAGCGGCCGGGTGCCCTCGCAGGCCACGATCGTGGCGCTGCCGCTGCTGGGCTCTTCACCCCCCAGAAACAGTTCGCTGGGGTTGGTGACCTCGGCCAGGCCGCGATCGCGCATCTCGAACACCCCCAGCTCGTGGGTGGCGCCGAAGCGGTTCTTGACCGCCCGAAGCAGCCGGTGGCTGGCGAAGCGGTCCCCCTCAAAGGTGAGCACCGCATCGACCAGGTGCTCGAGCACCTTGGGCCCCGCCAGTGCACCCTCTTTTGTGACATGGCCCACCAGCAGCAGGGCCGTGTGCTGGCGCTTGGCGATGCGGGCCAGGGCGGCGGCGCATTCGCGCACCTGGGCCACCGACCCCGGGGCGCTGCTGAGCTCGCCGTCGTGCAGGGCCTGGATGCTGTCGATGATCGCCACCGCCGGCCGCAGGGCCTCGAGCTCCTGCAGCACCAGCTCCAGGTCGGTCTCTGACAGCAGCTGCAGGTCGGCATCGGCAACAGGTCCGCTGCCCGAGGCCTGTTGGGCCTCGGCCTCGGCCAGGCGCCGCCAGCGCAGCTTGACCTGCTGGGCCGACTCCTCGGCGCTGACGTAAAGCACCGAGGTGCGGGCGGCCATGGATTGGGCGCTCTGCAGCAGCAGGGTGCTCTTGCCGATGCCGGGATCGCCCCCCAGCAGCACCAGCGAGCCCGGCACCAGGCCGCCCCCCAGCACCCGGTCGAACTCGCCGTAACCGCTGCCGAGGCGCTGCAGCGGCCGCTCGCCAACTGCCGAGATCGGCTCGGAGCGGCGGGCCCCCGCCGGGGCCAACGCTTCACCGGGCGCCGGCACCGGCCGTCGGCGGCGCTGGTCGGCGGGGGGGGCAGCCGCCTGTTCGATCAGGGTGTTCCAGCTGCCGCAGCTGCTGCAGCGCCCGAAGAACTGACGCGTCTGGGCGCCGCATTCGGTGCAGACGAACAGGGAAACGGGCTTGGCCACGGGGGGCTGATCGCGATGAGTTGTGAAGAAAGGCGTCGTCCAGGTAACGAATGCCGCTCCTGGCCTTTTCAGTAGGTCCCATCTGTTGTAGCGGCGTCGCCAGGATGACGGCTTCTGCCACCCCCAAAGAAACGATCCTTGTCGTCGATGACGAGGCGAGCATTCGCCGGATCCTGGAGACCCGCCTGTCGATGATCGGCTATCGGGTGGTCACCGCCTGCGACGGCGAAGAGGCGCTTGAGGCCTTTCACCAGTGCAACCCCGACCTGGTGGTGCTGGACGTGATGATGCCCCGCCTCGATGGCTACGGCGTCTGCCAGGAGCTGCGCAAGGAATCGGACGTGCCGATCGTGATGCTCACGGCCCTCGGCGATGTGGCCGACCGCATCACCGGCCTCGAGCTCGGGGCCGACGACTACGTCGTCAAGCCATTCAGCCCCAAAGAGCTGGAAGCCCGCATCCGCTGCGTGCTGCGCCGGGTCGACAAGGAAGCCGTCGCCGGCATCCCCAATTCGGGGGTGATCAGCATTGCCGACCTGCGCATCGACACCAACAAGCGCCAGGTCTACCGGGGCGCCGAGCGCATTCGCCTCACCGGCATGGAGTTCAGCCTGTTGGAGCTGCTGGTCAGCCGCAGCGGCGAGCCCTTCAGCCGCGGTGAGATTCTCAAGGAGGTGTGGGGTTATACACCCGAGCGTCACGTGGACACCCGGGTGGTGGATGTTCATATTTCCCGGTTGCGCTCCAAACTGGAAGACGACCCGGCCAATCCCGAGCTGATCCTCACAGCACGGGGCACCGGTTACCTGTTCCAGCGCATCGTTGACGCCGTTGCCCCCGAAGGATCCTGAAACCGGCGGCCAGCAGGGCCGCCGCAGCAAACCCAACCGCACAATCCGCCGCCTGGTGATCTGGTATCGCCGCAATGCGGCGGTGACCTCGCTGGTGGACACGGCCACCTCGGCCGCGGGTGTGGCCGGCAACATGGCCGGCAATGTGGCCGGTGCCGCCGGCTCGGTCGCGGGCTCGGTGGTCTCCGGGGCCGGCTCGGTCGCCGGCACCATGGTGTTTGACCCGCTGCGGCGGTTGCAGCGCGGCCTGGGCGGTCCGGGCGAGGACACCCCGATCAACGATGCCGATCGCCTCTGGGTCGCGGTCGATGGCATGGGCGGAGACCACGCGCCGGGGCCGATCCTCGAGGGCTGCCTGCAGGCGGTCGAACGGCTGCCGCTGCGGGTGCGCTTTGTGGCCGAGACCGAGCCTCTGGCGGCCGTAGTGGCCGCCATGGGCCTGCAGGAGCAGCTCGACGAGGCCGTCAGCCGCGGCCTGATCGAGCTGGTGCCCAGCGGCCCCTCGGTGGGCATGGACGACGAGGCGACAGCGGTGCGCAAAAAGCGCGACGCCAGCATCAACAGGGCCATGGACCAGGTCAAGGAAGGCCGGGCCCTGGCGGTGTACTCGGCCGGCAACTCGGGTGCGGTGATGGCCTCGGCCATCTTTCGCCTGGGCCGGCTCAAGGGCATCGACCGCCCGGCCATCGGCGCCCTGTTCCCCACCAAGGACCCCGAGCAGCAGGTGCTGGTGCTCGATGTGGGCGCCAACATGGACTGCAAACCCGAGTGGTTGCTGCAGTGGGCCCTGCTGGGCAACATCTACAGCCGCGACGTGCTGCAGGTGGGCCAGCCCCGCGTTGGCCTGGTCAACATCGGCGAAGAGGAATGCAAGGGCAACGACCTGTGCCTGCGCACCTACCCGCTGCTGGCCGGCGAGAGCCGCCTGCAGTTCGCCGGCAACTGCGAGGGACGCGACATCCTCTCGGGCGAGTTTGACGTGGTCGTCTGCGACGGCTACACCGGCAACGTGCTGCTCAAATTCCTGGAGAGCGTCGGCAGCGTGCTGCTCGATGTGATCAAGGCCGAGCTGCCCCGCGGCCGTCGCGGCAAGGTGGGGTCGGCCTTTCTGATCGGCAATCTGCGCCGCATCAAGAAACGGCTCGACCATGCCGAGCACGGCGGCGCCCTGCTGCTGGGGGTCGATGGGGTCTGCGTGATCGGCCATGGCAGCAGCAAGGCCCTGTCGGTGCTCAGCGCCCTGCGGCTGGCCCATTCGGCCGCCAGCCACGGCGTGATGGAGAACCTGCACGCCCTGAGCCGAAGCGCCTGTGGTTGACTGAGCCCAAACGCGGTTTCCCCTGTGAGCGCGCCGGCACCCGGATCCTTGCTACAGGGCATGGCCCTGGTCGGATCAGGCAGCGCCGTTCCCGCCACCAGGGTCAGCAACAGTGACCTGAGCGCCCGGGTCGAGACCAGCGACGACTGGATCCGCAGCCGCACCGGCATCGCCGCCCGCCGCATCGCTGCCGCCGATGAAGGTCTGACGGCCCTGGCTGCCCGCGCCGCCCGCGCCTGCCTGGAGCAGGCCGGCTGGCAGGCCGAGCAGGTCGATCTGATCGTGCTGGCCACCTCAAGCCCCGACGATCTGTTCGGCACCGCACCGCGGGTGCAGGCGGCCCTGGGGGCCCGCAACGCCGTCGCCTTTGACCTGACCGCGGCCTGCAGCGGATTCCTGTTTGCCCTGATCACCGCCGGCCAGTACCTGGCCAGTGGGTCAATGCGCCGGGCCCTGGTGATCGGCGCCGATCAGCTGAGCCGCTGGGTCGACTGGGACGACCGGCGCACCTGCGTGCTGTTCGGCGATGGGGCCGCAGCGGTGGCCGTCGAGGCCTGCCCGGCCGAGCAGACCGGCCTGCTCGGCTTTCGCATGCGCAGCGACGGCAGCCGCAATGCCTGCCTGACCCTGGCCCAGACCGACCTTCACACGCCGCTGCTGCCGGGGGTCACGGCCCAGCAGGGGGGCTTTGCCCCGATTCAGATGAACGGCCAGGAGGTGTACAAGTTCGCCGTGCGCGAGGTACCGGCGATCCTGGCCGAGCTGCTGGAGGCAACCGGCACCAGCCCCGACCAGCTGAACTGGCTGCTGCTGCACCAGGCCAACCAGCGCATCCTCGATGCGGTGGCCGAACGCTTTGCCATGCCCAGCGAGCAGGTGCTCAGCAACCTGGCCGATTACGGCAACACCTCGGCGGCCACGATTCCGCTGATGCTGGACGAGGCCGTGCGCGACGGCCGCGTGCAGCCGGGTCACCTGCTGGCCAGCAGCGGCTTTGGGGCCGGGCTCAGCTGGGGTGCCGCCCTGTTGCGCTGGCAGGGACCGGCCGCCTGAGCCGGCGGGGGTGAAGCCGTAATCTCCTGCCACTGACAGCAGGAGCGACGGTCCATGGGCAATGCCTGGGTGTTTCCCGGCCAGGGATCGCAAAAGCCCGGCATGGCCGCCGCCGTGCTCGAGCTGCCCGGCGCCCGCGAACGGTTCGCTTCAGCCTCCGAACTGCTGGGGCGCGACCTGCTGGCGATCTGCCAGGGGGAGGCCAGCGGCGAGCTGAGCGATCTCAACGACACCCGCAACACCCAGCCGGCCCTGTTCGTGCTCGAGAGCCTGCTGGTCGATGGTCTGCTGGCCCAGGGCCGCGCCCCCCAGCTGGTGGCCGGCCACAGCGCCGGTGAACTGGTGGCCCTATACGCGGCCGGGGTGTTTGACGCTGGCACCGGCCTGCAGTTGATCCAGACCCGCAGCACCCTGATGGCCGCTGCCGGCGGCGGCGCCATGACCGCGGTGATGGGCTTTGACCGGGCCCAGCTCGATGAACTGGTGGCCGCCAACGAGGGCGTGGTGATCGCCAATGACAACAGCGACGCCCAGGTGGTGATCTCGGGCAGCCCCGAGGCTGTGGCCACCGTGAGCAGCCAGCTCACCTGCAAGCGGGCGATCCCGCTGGCCGTGAGCGGCGCCTTTCATTCGCCGTTCATGGCGGCGGCCGCGGCGGCGTTTGCCGAGGTGCTCGAGACCGTGCCGTTCGCAGCGGCGCGGGTGCCGGTGCTGAGCAACACCGACCCCAGCCCCACCACCGACGCCGCCGTGCTCAAGGCCCGGCTGAGCAGCCAGATGACCAGCGGCGTGCGCTGGCGCGAGACGATGCAGCGCTTCGAAGCCGAGGGCATCACGGTGGCCGTCGAGATCGGCCCCGGCAACGTGCTCAGCGGCCTGATCAAGCGCAGCTGCCCCGGCATCACCACCGCCCTGATCGGCGGCGCTGCGGACCTGGTTCTTTGAAGGGGGCCATGAACCGTCCGGTCAATGCGGTCAAGCGGGTCCTGCGGCGGCGCAAGCGGGCCGAACCGCCGGCGCTGCTAAGCACCCCGAAGCCCAGCCTCACCTACCGGCTGATCAGCTACCTGCTGGTGTTTCCGATCTACCGGCTGCTGTTTCGCGGCCGCACCGGCGGCAACGCCAACGTGCCCCTGGAGGGGGCCGTGGTCGTGGTCGCCAACCACGGCTCCCACCTGGACCCACCGCTGCTGGGCCATGCCCTGGGGCGGCCGGTGGCGTTCATGGCCAAGGCCGAACTGTTCAAGGTGCCGCTGCTGGGGCCGATCATTCGGGCCTGCGGCGCCTATCCGGTGGCCCGGGGTGCCAGCGACCGGGAGGCGATCCGGACCGCCAATGACCGCCTCGACGAGGGCTGGGCGATCGGCGTGTTCATCGACGGCACCCGCCAGAGCGATGGACGGGTCAACATCCCCCAGGCCGGTGCGGCCCTGCTGGCGGCCCGCGCCGGGGTGCCGCTGCTGCCTGTGGCGATCATCAACAGCCACCGGGCCCTGGGAACGGGGTCCAAACGGGCCCGGCTGGTGCCGATCCACATCCGCATCGGCACGTTGATCCCGCCGCCCGCCAGCCGCCGCCGCCCCGACCTGGATGCGGCCACCGCCGCCTGCCAGCAGCAGATCAACGCCCTGCTGGACCAGGGCCTGCTGCCCCAGGGCCCGCAGCGGACGGCAGGTGTGCTGCCGCCCAGCCCCTGAGGTCGTGGCCGCTGACCACCCACAGCACTGAGCGCAGACCATCGCGCCACAGCTTGCTACCGGGCTCTTGAATGCAGCGGCCACCGCAGCTGACCGGCACCGGCGTCAGGTGGATGCCGCGGCTGCCGGCCACCAGCCGGCCCACCAGCAGAGCGCGCTGCATGTGATCGCTGCTGGTGACCAGCAGGGCATGGCGAATGCGGGCCCGGCGCAGGTCATCCACCAGCGAGGTGAAGTTCGAGACCGTGTCCTGGGCGCGGTAATCGAGCAGCACCTGATCGGGCGGCAGGCCCTCGCGCTGGCCGAAGAGCCACTGGGCGTACTCGGGATTGCTGCCGCCGCTGACCACCACCGGCAGGCCCTGCTGCCTGGCCAGCTCGGCAGCCACCTGCTCGCGGGCCACATCGCCCCCTAGCACCAGGATCATCTGGGGGCGGGGCGGCGCCGGCCACCACCAGCCCCGCGACAGCCACACCAGCCCCCCGACCAGACCAGCCAGCAGCAGGGCCCGCCAGGGCCGCGGGCGGCGGGGGCGGCGGGGGCGGCGGGCGCGGCGGCGAACCGGGCGGCGACGGGATGGGGCCATCAGCCGTCTACCGGGCTGGTGGGATAAAGCGGCAGCACCGCCTGCCAGGGCGAGGGGGTGGCAGCGGCCGCCCGGGCCGCGCTGATCGTCAGCAGCGGCTGCAGATCCCCAGGGATCTGGACGGTGGCGTCGACGCAGGGGCCGGGCGGCAGCGCCGTGCCGGTGGGAAACAGGCGCGGTGCCGCCAGTTCGGCCACCCCGCCGATGGCGGCCGGGTCGGGCCCGTACAGCCCGGCCACCACCCCGCGGCGCGGCAGGGTCTGGCACAGCCAGGTGGGTTCGGCCAGGGCCAGGCGTGCGGCCACCAGGGCAAAGCTGCTGATGCCATCGAGGGGCAGCTGCAGCTGCTGGGCCAGGGTGCGGGCCAGCACCACCGTCAGCCGGGTACCGGTGAAGCCCCCCGGGCCCGTGGCCACCGCCAAGCGCCCCAGCTGGGGCCAGCGGTCCGCCGGCAGCAGCTGCTCGACACAGCCGAGCAGCTGGTTGGACAGGGCCCGGCCCAGGTCAAAGGCCATCAGCCGGGGCGGGATGTCGGGCTGCTGCAGATCAACCAGACCGACCCCCAGCACAGGACTGGAGCTGTGCAAGGCCAGCAGCAGGCTCATGTGGGCACCGCCTGGCCAGGGCGCAGACGCCGCCAGCGGCCCGGGTCGGCCTCAAAACTGCCGCAGGCCCGCACATCCCATTCGACCCCCACGGCGCCATCGGGCAGATCGCGCACCTGGACATGGATGCGGGGCTGAACCGGCACCAGATCGGGCGCGGCCTGCAGATGGGGCGCCCCATGCTGACGCTCGACCGCGTGGTAGGCCTGACAGCGGTCGACCCATTGGCAGTCCACGCAGATGCACATGCGGCCGCAGCCATGCCAGGACCCCATTGTGCCGGCGCGGGATGACGCCGCCGAGCGGCTATGGCAGCGCCTGGCCCCGCAGGCCTGGCCGCTGCCACTGGACGCCCTGCCCGCCGGCAGCGCCCTGGTGGGGGGTGCCGTGCGCGACGGCCTGCTGGGACGCCTGAGCCCCCAGCCCGACCTGGATCTGGTGGTGCCCCGCGAGGCCATCGCCCTGGCCCGCACCCTGGCGCGGCAGCGGGGCGGCAGCGCCGTGGTGCTCGACCAGCAGCGCGACATCGCCCGCCTGGTGCTGCGGGGCTGGTGCTTTGACCTGGCCGCCCAGGAGGGAGCCGAGCTGGCGGTCGATCTGCAGCGCCGCGACTACAGCATCAACGCCATCGCCCTGCCCCTGGCGCCGGGGGCGCCGCTGCTGGACCCCACCGGCGGGCTGGAGGCCCTGAGCCGCCGCCAGTTGGTGGCGATCAGCGAAGCCAACCTGCTGAGCGACCCCCTGCGCCTGCTGCGGGGTCTGCGCCTGGCCGCCGAACTGCAGTTCAACCTGGAACCCGGCACCCGCGGCTGGATCCAGCAGCACCGCGCCAGCCTGGGGGCCGTCGCCGGCGAACGGGTGCTGGCCGAACTGGAGAAACTGGCCACCGCCCCCGACGGCGCGGCCGGCCTGCTGCAGGTGCTGGAGGCCGGCCTGCTGGAGCCCTGGCTGCCCCCCCAGCTGCCGCTGCAGGCCCCCCTGGCCGGGCTCACCCCCAGCCGGGCCAGCGCCGTGGGCCTGACGGCCCCAGAGCAGGCCTGGGCCCTGCCCCTGGCCCGGCTGGCCTGCCTGGCGGACGGCCCGGGCCTGTCCCGGCTGCGCAGCAGCAGGGCCCTGCAGAAGCGCGTGCAGCAGCTGCGCCAGCAATGGCAGCTGTTGGACGGGCGGCAGCTGGAGCAGCTCGACGAAAGCCAACGGTTCGCCCTCCACAGCCAACTCAGCGATGACCTGCCGGCCCTGCTGCTGCTGGGCAACTGCGCTGCAACCCCGCTGCTGCAGCGCTGGCGAGATGGGGGCGATCCGCTGTTCCATCCCCGTCCTCCCCTCGACGGCGCCGCACTGCAGCAGCGGCTGGGCCTGGCTCCAGGTCCCCGGCTGGGCCAGCTGCTGAGCCACCTGAGCCGGGAGCGGGCCTTTGGCCGCCTGGCCCGTGACAGCGAATCCGATGCCGAGACCGAGGCGGCGCTCAACGCCGCCCGCCGCTGGTTGCAGGAGCAAACCCCGCAGGCGACGTGATTAACTTTGTTTCGCAAAGGCGTTGAAGCAAGACAGCCCGCCCCAGCAGTTCCCCTTTCCTTTCCCCCATGAGCGTTCGTCTCTATGTCGGCAACCTGCCGACCGCCTTTGATGCCAAGGAGCTTGAAGCTCTGTTCACGGCCGTGGGCGAGGGGGTGCGGTTCAAGCAGGTCAATGACCGTGACACCGGTGCCTGCCGTGGCTTTGGCTTCGCCAATGTCGACGACGCCAAGCTGGCCGAGGCTGTGATCGAGCAGCTCAATGGCAAGGAGTTCGGCGGTAACGCGCTGCGCATCGAGATCTCCGAGCGCCGCGATGCCCGCGCTGGCGGCCCTGGCAACGACCGTCGCGGCCCCGCTGGCAGCAACCCCGTGGCCCGCAAGGCCGTCAACAAGGTGGTGCATGCCGACAGCGTCGACAGCGAAGCCCCCGACCCCCGTTGGGCCGGCGAACTCGCCAAACTGAAGTCCCTGCTCGCCAACCAGACTGCAGCTGTCTGAGCCCGAGATCTGGACCTGGAAAGGCCTGGACATTGCTTTCACGCATGTTCCAGGCCCCACGTCGGCAGCACCCCAGGTGCTGCTTGTCCATGGTTTTGGCGCCAATCGCAGGCACTGGCGCCACAACCTGACCAGCCTGGCCCGGGTGGCTGGTGTCTGGGCGATCGATCTGCTGGGATTCGGTGCCAGCAGCAAGCCACCATCCCAGCTGCAGGGCGAAATCGCCAGGGCTGGGGCGGTGCGATACGGCTTTGACCTCTGGGCCGAGCAACTGCTGGCCTTCACGAGCGAAGTGATCGCTCCAGCCGCCCCCGCCACCCCCCTGCACCTGGTGGGCAACTCGATCGGTGCCGTGGTCACCCTCAATACGGCCCGCCTGCTGATCGCCCAGGGACAACCACCGGCAGGGGTCGTGCTGATCGACTGCGCCCAGCGCACCCTGGACGACAAACGGGCCGCCAGCCTGGGGCTGGTGGAACGGGCCAGCCGGCCCCTGGTCAAGCAACTGGTGCGGCGCCGCTGGCTTCTGGCCCTGCTGTTTCGCAGCCTGGCCCGCCCAGCGGTGATCCGCCAGGTGCTGCAACGGGCCTACCCCAGCGGTGCCCACGTCGATGCCGAACTGGTGGCGCTGTTGCACGGGCCCAGCACCGAACCCGGGGCCCTGGAAAGCTTCCGAGGCTTTGTGAACCTGTTCAACGATCACCTGGCGCCGGACCTGCTGACCCAGATCGACGGGGCCAGCCCAGGGGTGCCCGTGCGCCTGCTGTGGGGCGCGGCCGATCCCTGGGAGGATCCAGCTGAGGCCCGCCAATGGGCGGCAGAGCATGGCTGCATCCAGGAGCTGGTGGTGTTGCCCGGGCTGGGGCACTGTCCCCACGACGAAGCACCGGAGCTGGTGAACCCGATCCTGCGGAGCTGGATCGCAGCCTCGCCTGAACGGGTCTCGCCCTAGCGCACCTGGGCCACCACAAATGAGCGGGGCAGATCCAGCAGCTTCCCTGCCGTGGGCACATAGGCCCGCTTGTTGAACACGTCGTAGCCGTGCTGCTCGATCACATCGAGAATCCCCCGGTACAGCCGCAACGACGCCCAGACCGGCCAACGGGCATCGGGTGCCAGCCAACGCACCCCCGCCTCGCTGCGGGCAAACCAATCACGGGCCCGCTGCAACTGAAACGCCATCAGGCGGCGCCAGTTGTCGTCCACGACGCCGGCCATCAGCTGCTCTTCGCTGACGCCGAACCGGGCCAGTTCATCGAGCGGCAGGTAGATGCGGCCCCTCCCCCGGTCTTCGCCGACGTCCCGCAGGATGTTGGTGAGCTGATTGGCGATGCCCAGGGCCACCGCCGCCGTCGAGGTGTCAGGGGGCTGGCTCCAGGGAGCGCTGGTGTAGGCCGAATCAAGGCCCATCACCTCCTGGGTCATCAGACCGACCGTGCCGGCGACGCGATAGCAATACAGCTCGAGCTCCGCAAAGCTGGCGTAGCGGTGGTTGAACAGATCCATGCGCTGACCCTCGATCATGTCCAGGTAGGGCTGGATCGGCTGGGGATAGCGCTCCAGGGTGTCAGCCATGACCCGATCGAGGCCGTCGCAGACCTTGCCGGCGAACAGCTCTCGCGTGCGCTGCTCCCAGGCATCCAGACGGGCTGCCAGCTCGTCGGTGGGCCGCTGCTGCGCCTCGGCACTGTCCATCAGCTCGTCGGTGCGGCGGCACCAGACGTAGATGGCCCAGATCGCCCGGCGCTTGGCCGGGGGCATCAACAGGGTGCCCAGATAGAAGGTTTTGGCCCACTGTGCCGTCTCCTGGCGGCAGGCCTCATAGGCCTGCTCCAGGTTGGGCAGGGCCACGGCCAGAGCCGGAGAGTTGCCGGCGATCGCCACGATCAGGCCGCCACCGGAACCGACGCAGCCGCGGTGCTGACCGCCTGGGCGCACTGCTTGCCGCTGAGCACCGCACCTTCCATCGAAGCCAGGTAGCGCTGCATCGTGAAACAGCCCGCCAGAAAGAAGTTGGGAATCGGCGAAGCCTGATCAGGGCGCAGCTGCTGGCAACCGGGCACGGTCTTGTAGACCGACAGCGGCGTCTTGACCACGATCGCCTTGCGCAGGGTCGCCTGATCATCCCCGGTGAAGTGCATCGGGAACAGGCGCTTGAGCTCCTCCATGGTGGCGGCGACGATGTCGTCATCGCTGCGGCCAATCCAGTCCTTGGCGGGGGCGAACACCAGCTCGAGCATCGAGCGATGGGGATCTTCGTATTCGCGGCAGGTGTTGCTCATGTCGGCGTAGACACTGAGCAGGGGGCTGCGGCTGAACAGCAGGTGATCGATCTCGGTCAGCTTGCGGTCGAACCAGAGGTGAATGTTGATCACTGGCACGCCGTTGAGCCCGTCCAGTTTCTGGAAATAGGGCAGTTGCTTCCAGGGCTCGGGCAGCAGCAGCTTGAGCGGATCCACCGGCATGGCACTGACGTAGGCATCGGCGGTGGCGGTGAAGCCCTCCTTGCCCTTGATGCCACCGATCCTGAATCCGGCCACGGTGCCGTCGGCGTTCAGTTCGATCTCCCGCAGGGGTGCATCGAGGTGAACCTCACCGCCGCGGGCCGTGACGTAATCCACGATCGGCTGGCACAGACGCTGCGGGGGATTGCCGTCCAAAAAAGCCATCTTCGAACCGTCACTTTCCTGCAGAAAGCGGTTCAGCGCCGTGAGCACCACCGTGCTCGAGATCTCATCGGGATCGATGAAGTTCAGCGCCTTGGCCATGGCGATGAACACCTCGTCGTTGACCCGCTCGGGGATGTTGTGCAGCTTGAGCCACTCAGTCCACGAATACTTGTCGCATTCCTCGACGTACTGCTGGCCGCGCAGCATGGCTGGCACCAGACCGAGGCCGAAGGCGATCTTCTCGGGCCAGGTCAGCAGGTCGTTGTTGCCCAGGATCGCCGCCACCCCGTTGAACGGGGCCGGGATATCCGGAAACTCAAAACGGCTGTAGGTGCCCGGCGTCTCCTTCTGGTTGAAGATCATCGAGTGGCTCTTCCACTGCAGCCGGTCCTCGATGTCGAGCTCCTTGAACAGTTGGCGCATGTTGCGATAAGCGCCAAAAAAAATGTGCAGACCGGTCTCGTACCAGTCCCCTTCCTCGTCCTGCCAGGCCGCCACCTTGCCGCCCAACACATCCCGGGCCTCGTAGACCACCGGCGTGTGACCGGCATCGCAGAGGTACTTGGCACAGGAGAGACCGGCCAGACCCGCTCCGGCGATGGCAATGCGCATGGGATCTGGAGCAGGGAAACCGCAGGCAACCTTAAAAGGGCGGGCAGCCCCTCTGCCCCTTGGCCGCCGGCGGGGTTCCTAGAGTCGACGTCGGCAACACCCTTTCCATGCCTGACGCCACCCTGCTCAAGAGCACGACACGCCACATCCGGCTGTTCACGGCCCGGGTCGAAGATGGCGATCTGGTGGCCGATCCGGGGCAACTGACCCTCGATGTGGACCCGGATAACGAATTCATCTGGGATCAGGCGACCCTCGAGCTGGTGCAGCAGCGCTTTCGCGACCTGGTGGACGCCCAGGCCGGGGCCGACCTGGACGATTACAACCTGCGCCGCATCGGTTCTGAGCTGGAGGGCTACCTGCGCGAGCTGCTGCAGGCCGGCACCCTGCGCTACAACCCGGATTGCCGGGTGCTCAACTATTCGATGGGCCTGCCGCGCACACCCGAGAACCTGTGACCCGCTCCCGTTACGACAGAGACGGCAGGGATGGCTACGGGGACTACGGCTCCCGTTACGACTCCCGCTACGACCCCCGTTATGAGGAGCGCGGCCCTGCAGGGCGGGGTCCCTCGCGCAAAGGTGGTGGGGCCGGTACTGGCGGCGGCAAGCCCGGCGGTGGTCCAGGAGGTGGTCCCGGAGGTGGTGGGCCGATGCAGTTCAACATCGGCACGATCGCAGTCCTGGCCGGGGTGCTGGTGGTGGGCATCGGCATCGGCACCGGCATCTCCAGCACCACCCAGGGGGATCAGGGCAACATCGCCAGCTCGCAGCAGCTCGACATGGCGGTGCCCGACCCCGAGTTCTGCCGCCAGTGGGGCGCCAGCGCCTTCGTCATGGACATTGAGCTGTACACGACGATGAACCCCAGCTCGAGCTTTGTCACGCAGCCGGCCCTCAAGCCCGGCTGCGTGATCCGCCGCGAGAACTGGAGCGTGCTGCAAAAGGAAGGTGCGGTCACCGCCGAGCAGATGCGCCAGTGCAAGCAGCGCATGAACACCTTTGCCTACATCGGCTCGATCAAGGACAAGCCGATCGTGCGCTGCGTCTACCAGACCGACACCAGCGAGAACAAGTTCCTGACCAAAGGCGTGGCCGACGACACGGTCGGCATCACCCCCGAGGCCGATCAGTTCTGAGCCTGCTGCTGGGCCGGCTCCTGCTGCAGGGGCCGCCTCAGCGGGCTGTCGGGGCTGGCGAACACCGGCAGAATCTCGCGCCTGAAGGCCTCGGCCGCACGCGAGCAGTACCGGGCCGGATGGGTGATCAGCTTGAGCTGACGCCGCACCAGCAGGTCGGCCATCTGGGGCCGGTGCACACTGCCGGCCGACAGCTCCCGCTCGATCGAGACCACCGGCAAGAAGGCCGCCCCCAGGCCGCTCTGCACCGCGTTTTTGATCGCCTCGAACGAGTTGAGCTCCATCTCGATCTTGAGCCGGCTGACGTCGAGGCCCGAGCGGGCCAGCAGCTGGTCGACCATCTTGCGGGTGGTCGACTGGGCGTCCAGACAGACGAAGCCCAGGCGGTACAAATCGTCCTTGGTGAGCTCATTGAGCCGGGCCAGGGGGTGCTTGACCGGCAGCACCAGCGCCAGTTCATCGCTGGCATAGGGCACCACCTGCAGCTGCTCGCTGAGCTCGCTGGGCAACTCGCCGCCAATGATCGCCAGATCGATCTGACCGTTGGCGACGCTCCAGCCGGTGCGGCGGGTGCTGTGCACCTGCAGCTGAACGGCCACATCGGGGTACTTTTGCCGGAACAGACCGATCATGCGCGGCATCAGATAGGTGCCGGTGGTCTGGGAGGCACCCACCACCAGCGAGCCGCCCTTGAGGTTGTGCAGATCGTCAAGGGCGCGGCAGGCCTCCTGGCACTGGCTCAGGATGCGGTCGCAGTAGCTGAGCAGCAGGTGACCGGCCTCGGTCAGCTGGGCCTTGCGGCCGCCCCGGTCGAACAGCGACACATCGAGCTGCTTCTCCAGGTTCTGGATCTGCAGGCTGACCGCCGGCTGGGTCACATAAAGACTGTCGGCCGCTTTTTTGAAGCTGCCTTCGCTGGCGATCGCCCGCAGGATGCGCAGCTGATCAAGGGTGAAGGGCAGATCGGCCATCGCTCTGGGGAACCAGGGTCGCCCGCAGGCGGTGCGGCAGATGTCCCAGAACTCTAGGGGGCCCGACCTGCCGCCAGAATCGTCTGCTTCACATGCCCTTGCAGACGACGCCATGACCAGCTCCCTGCACCACAGCAGCTGGGTGATGCTGGCCTTGCTGGTGGGCTTTGCCGCAGTTCACAGCGGCGGCGCCTCGCTGCGGGTCTGGGGCGTGGCGCGCCTGGGCGAGCGGGCCTGGCGGCTGCTGTTCGCCGCGGTGAGCATTCCGGCGGCGGTGGTGGTGATCGGCTATTTCCTGGCCCACCGCTACGACGGCGTGCGCCTGTGGAACCTGCAGGACCAGCCCTGGATCGTGCCGGTGGTCTGGGCCGGCACGGCGATCAGCTTTCTGTTTCTGTACCCGGCCACGTACAACCTGCTCGAGATCCCTGCGGTGCTCAAACCCCAGGTGCGGCTGTACGCCACGGGAATCATCCGCATCAGCCGCCACCCCCAGGCGGTGGGGCAGATCCTGTGGTGCGCCACCCACCTGCTGTGGATCGGCAGCAGCTTCATGGTGGCGGCCTGCGTCGGCCTGATCGGCCACCACCTGTTTGCGGTCTGGAACGGCGATCGGCGGCTGGCGAACCGCTTTGGTGATGCCTTTGCCGAGCTGAAGGCCAGCACCTCGGTGATGCCGTTCAAAGCGGTGATCGACGGCCGCCAGACCCTGGTGCTGCGCGAATTCCTGCGGCCTGCCCAGCTGGGCATCGCCATCGCCGTGGGGGTGTTCTGGTTCGCGCACCGGTTCATTGGCCTGGGTGCGACCGCGTTCTCCCGCACGGCCCTGGCCCACTGGCTCGGTTGAGCTGGGCACGGCTGGGCTGGGCTGGGCGGATCCTGAACACCAGGTCCTGACAGAGGCCGGGGCCTTTCGCTCGGGGCTTCCTACACTCGGGCCTCAGCCTGCCCATTAGGGAGCCCCGCCGGATGCCGTCCGCCGCAGAAGTCGCCTGGTTGATCCCGGTTCTGCCCCTGCTCGGCGCAGTGATCACCGGCCTGGGCCTGATCAGCTTCAACCGGACCGTCAACCGCCTGCGCAAACCCGTCGCCGTGTTGTTGATCAGCTGCGTCGGCGCGGCTGCGGTCCTCAGCTACGCGGTGCTTGCCGAGCAACTGGCCGGCGCCCCGCCGACCGAAGTGCTGTTCACCTGGGCCAGCGCCGGCAACTTCAGCCTGCCGATGGGGTTCAGGGTCGATGCCCTGGCCGCGGTGATGCTGGCCCTGGTGACCACCATCGCCCTGCTGGTGATGGTCTATTCGGATGGCTACATGGCCCACGACAAGGGCTATGTCCGGTTTTTCACCTATCTGGCCCTGTTCAGCAGCTCGATGCTGGGGCTGGTGATCAGCCCCAACCTGCTCGAGATCTACGTCTTCTGGGAGCTGGTGGGCATGTGCTCCTACCTGCTGGTGGGCTTCTGGTACGACCGCGACGGCGCTGCCAATGCCGCTCAAAAGGCGTTTGTGACCAACCGGGTGGGCGACTTCGGCCTGCTGCTCGGGATTCTGGGACTGTTCTGGGCGACGGGCAGCTTTGATTTCGAGACCATCGGCAGCGGCCTGCAGAACGCCGTCAGCAGCGGCGTCGTGCCCGGCTGGGCTGCCGTCGCCCTGTGCCTGTTCGTGTTCATGGGACCGATGGCCAAATCGGCCCAGTTCCCCCTGCACGTCTGGCTGCCCGACGCCATGGAGGGCCCCACGCCGATCTCGGCCCTGATTCACGCCGCGACGATGGTGGCCGCGGGGGTGTTTCTGGTGGCCCGCCTTCAGCCCCTGTATGCCCCTTTTCCCCAGGTGCAGGCCACGGTGGCGGTGATCGGCGCGATCACCCTGGTGCTGGGCGCCAGCATCGCCCTCACCCAGATGGACCTCAAGAAGGGCCTGGCTTACAGCACCGTCAGCCAGCTCGGTTACATGATGCTGGCCATGGGCTGCGGCGCCCCCGTGGCGGGCATGTTCCACCTGGTGACCCATGCCTTCTTCAAGGCGATGCTGTTCCTGGGCTCGGGCTCGGTCATCCACGCCATGGAAGAGGTGGTGGGCCACGAGCCGGTCCTGGCCCAGGACATGCGGCTGATGGGTGGGCTGCGCAAGCACATGCCGATCACCGCCAGCACCTTCTTCATCGGCTGCGTGGCGATCAGTGGCATCCCGCCCCTGGCCGGTTTCTGGAGCAAGGACGAAATCCTGGGGGTGGCCTTCGGCCGCTTCCCGCTGCTGTGGGTGGCGGGCTTCGTGACCGCAGGCCTGACCGCTTTCTACATGTTCAGGCTGTACTTCCTCACGTTTGAGGGGCCGTTCAGGGGCGGCGACAAAGCCATGGCAGCCCAGCTGCTGGCCGCCGCCGGCAAGGGGGCTCCCGAGCACAACGACCACGGCCATCACGCCGACCACCCGCACGAGAGCGGCTGGCAGATGGCGATGCCGCTGGTGGTACTGGCGGTGCCCTCGGTGCTGATCGGCCTGCTGGGGGTGCCTTGGAACAGCCGCTTCGGCCTGTTGCTGGATCCCCACGAAGCGATCGAAGCGGCCCAGCACTTCAGCTGGGGCGAGTTTCTGCCCCTGGCCGGCGCCTCGGTGGGCATCTCGATCACCGGCATCACCGTGGCGGTTCTGGCCTATGCCCTGCACAAGCTCGATCTGGGCACCGCTGTGGCAGGCCGCTTCCCGGCCCTGAATGCCTTTCTGGCCAACAAGTGGTACCTCGACGCCATCAACGACAAGCTGTTCGTCCAGGGCAGCCGCAAGCTGGCCAAGCAGGTGCTCGACGTCGATTCGAAAGTGGTGGACGGCGTCGTCAACCTCACCGGCCTGCTGACCCTGGGCAGCGGCGAAGGTCTCAAGTACTTCAACACCGGCCGGGCCCAGTTTTATGCCCTGATCGTGTTTGGCGGGGTGATCGCCCTGGTGGTGCTGTTTGGTTCGCTGGGCTGAGGGCTTTCAGCCGCCGCGCCCGCGGAGCGGGCCATGCGGCTTTCTGCCCTCAGCCCAGCGAACCCGCCGGTAAGGGGGCGCGAGAGGCGGTTGATGCGGGAGAAGGGGCTGAAGCGGAGCTGCCCGCATCGCGGCCTTTAGAGCACCTTTGGCCTGCCTCGCCCAAACTCCCGTGCGCCCGCCCATCCCCCTCGCCCGCTCCCCCGCTTGAGCCGGGGGGCTGCCCGAACGTCGCATTGCCAGCTGCGCTGGCGTGGCGACGGAAGGGCAGCCCCCCGGCTCAACCCTTCGCTCTGTGTGACATCCCCCATGGCAATCGGGCGGAACCGGCTGGGATTTCTACACTCCAGCCAAAGCACCCGCCCTGTCTGTGGCCTTTCCCTGGCTGAGCGCCTCGATCTTGTTTCCGATCGGCGCGGCGCTGCTGATCCCGTTCGTGCCCGACAAAGGCGACGGCAAGACCGTGCGCTGGTTCGCGCTCGTGGTGGCGCTGCTGACCTTTCTGCTGACCGTCGGCGGCTACCTGAACGAGTACAACCCGGCCGATCCGGGCCTGCAGCTCGATGAACACATCGACTGGCTGCCCGACTTGGGGCTGGCCTGGTCGGTCGGGGCCGACGGGCTCTCGATGCCCCTGATCCTGCTGACCAGCTTCATCACCGCCCTGGCGGCACTGGCGGCCTGGCCGGTGAGCTTCAAACCCAAACTCTTCTACTTCCTGCTGCTGGCCATGGATGGCGGCCAGATCGCGGTGTTCGCGGTGCAGGACATGCTGCTGTTCTTCCTGGCCTGGGAGCTGGAACTGATCCCGGTGTACCTGTTGCTGGCGATCTGGGGCGGCAAGAAACGGCAATATGCCGCCACCAAGTTCATCCTGTACACGGCCGGCAGCTCCCTGTTCATTCTGCTGGCGGCCCTGGCGATGGCCTTCTTTGGCAGCTCCAGCGGCATGCCGATCAGCTTCGAATACAGCGCCCTGATGGACAAGGGCTTCCCGATCGGCTTCCAGCTGCTCTGTTACGCCGGCCTGCTGATCGCCTTTGGCGTCAAGCTGCCGATCGTGCCCCTGCACACCTGGCTGCCCGACGCCCATGGCGAGGCCACGGCGCCGGTGCACATGCTGCTAGCGGGCATCCTGCTGAAGATGGGCGGCTACGCCCTGCTGCGCTTCAACTGCCAGATCCTGCCCGACGCCCACGCCCAGTTCGCGCCCCTGCTGGTGGTGCTGGGGGTGATCAACATCATTTATGCGGCGCTGACGTCGTTCGCCCAGCGGAACCTCAAACGCAAGATCGCCTACAGCTCGATCAGCCACATGGGCTTTGTGCTGATCGGCATCGGCAGCTTCAGCGCCCTGGGCTCCAGCGGAGCCATGCTGCAGATGATCAGCCACGGCCTGATCGGCGCCAGCCTGTTCTTTTTGGTGGGGGCCACCTACGACCGCACCCACACCCTGCAGCTCGACGAGATGGGCGGTGTGGGCCAGAAGATGCGCAAGATGTTCGCCCTGTGGACCGTCTGCTCGCTGGCATCCCTGGCCCTGCCTGGTATGAGCGGTTTTGTCAGCGAGCTGATGGTGTTCGTGGGCTTCGCCACCGACGACGCATACACCCTGCCCTTCAGGATCGTGATCGACGGCCTGGCCGCCGTTGGCGTGATCCTGACGCCGGTCTACCTGCTGTCGATGCTGCGGGAGATCTTCTATGGCAAGGAGAACGTCGAACTGGCCTCCCACAGCGAGCTGGTCGATGCTGAGCCGCGCGAGATCTACGTGATCGGGGCCCTGCTGGTGCCGATCATCGGCATCGGCCTCTACCCAAGGCTGATGACCGACACCTACAGCGCGGCCATGGAAGCCCTGGTGGCCCGCAACGAGAGCGCGATGAAGGCCCTCACCTCGCCCGCCGGAGGGTCCCTGATCCGCCAGACGGCGCTGAGGGCCCCGATGATCCCCGGCTAAGCGCTGCGTTGCAACGCTCCGGAATGGCCTTAATCTTCATTCCCGATCCCAACGGCACCGCCCCTGTGCCGGTTCTGACCGCATGAAACAGCTGAATTTTCTGCTGATCTTCAGCTTCGGCCTGGCGATGGTGATGTTCACCCTTGAGAACACCGCCGCCACCACCGTCAACTTTTTGCCGGGGATCAAGGCCACCATGCCGCTGGCCGCCCTGCTGCTGGTGGTCGGCGGCATCGGCGCCACGGCGGCCTGGGTGTTTGCCGTCTGGACCGGCGTGGTGCGCAAGGTCGAGGCCGTCCAGGCCCAGGGCGAGATGGAGGCGCAACAGGTGCGCATCCGTGAGCTCGAGAACGACCTGCAGCGCTACCGCGCCACCGTCGACGCCCAGCTGGGCCTGCTGCCGGCGGCCGGCGAAAGCGGCGGCAGCAGCGTGGCGCTGAACTGAGGGACCATCCCCCCTAGTGCCCCTGGTGCCCAAAGGCCACTGCCGGTAGCGTGCATTAGTGGTGCAAGGCCCGATGTCACGACCGAACCTCTGCACCCGGGGCCTTGGCTGAAGCGGGGGCACGGCTGGCGATCCGGCTGCTGCAGGATGCCGCTGAACGCGGCGACATCGACCCCTGGGATGTCGATGTGATCGCCGTGGTCGATGGCTTTCTCGACCAGCTGCGCAGCCGTCTCACCCTCGCCCCGCCGCTGCAACGCTCCCGATCGGGAAGCGGCGGCAGCTTTGAGCATGACCTGGCCGAGACCAGCGAGGCTTTCCTGGCAGCCTCGGTGCTGGTCAGCCTCAAAGCCGAGGTGCTCGAGGCGGCCACCTTTCCACCGCCGCCGGCCCAGGACGATGAGGCGCTGTTTGACTGCGATGCCGACGGCCAGGGCTGGCTGGTGAACACGGGCTTCAGCCTGCCCAGCCGGCCGGAACGCCACCTCTGGCGCCGGCCGGTGGCACCGCCACCGCTGCAGCGACCGGTGACCCTGGGCGAGCTGATCCGCCAGCTCGAAGACATCGCCGAGCGGATCGAAAGCGACGAGCTGCGCAGCCGCGCCCGGCACCGCCCCAAGCGCTACAGCGAGCGGGCGGCGATCGCCCAGGTCGCGGCCCTCGCCCACCGCGAGAAGCTGCCCGAGACCACGGCCGCCCTGAGCCGCTTTCTGCTGAGCTGGGATCCCGGAAGCGACTGGGCCGACTTTGATGCGCTGTGCGCCGCCTGGAGCGCCCAGATCGAGCGGCAGCGCATGCACGACGAGCTGGACAGCGACAGGGCCGGCGTGTTCTGGGCGCTGCTGTTCCTGGCCCATCAAGGCAAGGTGGAGCTGCAGCAGCACGGCGGACTCTTCGGCCCCCTCGAGCTCAGACGCCTGCTGGAGAGCGGCGAAAGCCGTCAGCTGCCTTTGAGCGCAGTCGCTGCCGGCGGCGAGGGGTCAGCTCAGACGCCGTCTCATGCGTCGCTTGCGGCCTGAGGCGCCGATTAGGCTGCCTTGAACCGACCGAAGTGAGCCCCGCCGATGAAGGCGATGATTCTCGCGGCCGGCAAGGGAACCCGCGTGCGTCCCATCACGCACACGATTCCCAAGCCGATGATCCCGATCCTGCAGAAACCGGTGATGGAGTTTCTGCTGGAGCTGCTGCGGGAGCACGGCTTCAACGAAATCATGGTCAACGTCTCCCACCTGGCCGAGGAGATCGAGAACTACTTCCGTGACGGCCAGCGCTTTGGCGTGCAGATCGCCTACAGCTTCGAGGGCCGCATTGAAGACGGTCAGCTGATCGGGCAGGCCATGGGTTCGGCTGGCGGCCTCAAAAAGATCCAGAGCTTCCAGCCCTTCTTTGACGACACCTTCGTGGTGCTCTGTGGCGATGCTCTGATCGACCTGGATCTCACCGAAGCGGTGCGGCGTCACAAGGCCAAAGGCGCCCTGGCCAGCCTGATCACCAAGCGGGTGCCGATGGAGCAGGTGAGCAGCTACGGCGTCGTCGTCACCGATGCCGACGGCCGCGTGCGCTCCTTCCAGGAGAAGCCGGCGGTGGCCGAAGCGGCCAGCGACATGATCAACACCGGCATCTACATCTTCGAGCCAGAAGTGCTCGACTATGTGCCAGCCGGAGTTCCCTTTGACATCGGCTCGGACCTGTTTCCCAAACTGGTCGAATCGGGGGCTCCGTTCTATGCCCTGCCGATGGAATTCGAATGGGTTGACATCGGCAAGGTGCCTGATTATTGGCAGGCGATCCGCAGCGTCCTCCAGGGTCAGGTTCGGCAGGTGCAGATCCCCGGCCACGAGGTCAGGCCCGGCATCTTCACCGGTCTGAATGTGGCCGCCAACTGGGACAAGATCAGCGTCAAGGGGCCGATCTACGTGGGCGGCATGACCAAGATCGAAGACGGCGCCACGATCATTGGACCGGCAATGATCGGCCCCAGTTGCCACATCTGCGAAGGGGCAACGATCGACAACTCGATCATTTTCGACTACTCACGCATCGGCCCCGGCGTGCGCCTGGTCGAAAAGTTGGTCTTCGGCCGTTACTGCGTCGACCGCAATGGCGATCACTTCGATCTGCAGGAGGCAGCCCTCGACTGGCTGATCACCGACACCCGCCGCCAGGACGTGGTCGAACCCTCACCCCAGCAGAAGGCTCTGGCTGAGCTGCTCGGCAGCGACCTGGCCCTGGGGGCGGCCGCCAGCTGAGTCGCCGGCGCCGGCGACCGGCCCGATGCCGGCCTGGCGCAGAATCTCGGGAATGCGCTCTTCGGCCTTGATCGCCATCAGATGGACCCCCTGGGCGATCTGGCTGTAGCTGGCCACCTGCTCGGCGGCGATGGCGATTCCCTCGGCGGCTGGATCCCTCGCAGCCGCAAGCCGGTCGATCACCGCCTGCGGAATGTTGGCGCCGGGCACCACCCGGTTGATGAAGGCGGCATTGCGGGCCGACTTGAGCAGGAACACCCCCGCCAGCACCGGCAGGCCCAGGGGTGCGGCGATCTCATCGACAAAGCGGCGCAGGGCCTCGCCATCGCTGACCATCTGGGTCTGCACAAACCGGGCACCGGCCTGCTGCTTGCGCTGCAGGCGGCTGCGCAGGCCGCTGCGGCTGGGGGACTGGGGATCGGCAGCGGCCCCGGCAAAGAAGGCCGTGCCGCCATCGGGCAGGGTCCCCTGCACCGGATCGAGGCCGGCATTGAGCCGGTCCACCAGCTGCAGCAACCGCACCGACTCCAACTCGTTGACAGCCCGGGCGCCGGGCTGATCCCCCGCCCGCACCGGGTCGCCGGTCAGACACAGCAGGTTGCGCAGACCCAGGGCATGGGCCCCCAGCAGATCGGCCTGCAGGGCAATGCGGTTGCGATCGCGGCAGGCCATCTGCAGCACCGGCTCGATGCCGGCCTCGAGCATGAGGCGGCAGACAGCAATGCTGCTCATGCGCATCACCGCGCGACTGCCATCGGTGACGTTGACCGCATGCACCCAGCCCCGCAATGCCGAGGCCGCCGCCAGGGTGCGGGCGGGGTCGCCACCACGGGGGGGTGTGACCTCGGCCGTGATCGCGAACCTGCCCCTTGCCAGGGCCTGTTGAAGCAGCAAACCGCAGCAGCCGAACCAGGCCCCATCATCGACCACGGGGCCAGCCGGGCAGGCAGCCTGCCTACAGTGAACCAATCACCTGGGTGGTGACGCCATGGAGACCACAGGGCCGCGCAGCGGCGAGCTGCGCAGTGATCTCTCGGAGCGAGAGATCGAGATCATCGACCTGGTGGCCCGCGGCCTCACCAATCAGGAGATCGCCTCAGAACTGACGATCAGCAAACGCACGGTCGACAATCACGTCAGCAACATCCTGACCAAGACCGGCGCCAAGAACCGGGTGGCGTTGCTGAACTGGGCGATGGACAACGGCAAGATCTGCCGCGACGGCTTCAACTGCTGCAGCCTGCCCGAGAAACCGGCACGGACGGACAGGGGTCCAGGGAAGCCAGGGTGAAGGAACCCGCAGCCAGGGCGAACAGATCGGCGTAAGCCAGGCAGTCGGCCTCTGCGACGCCGGCAAAGCGGAACACCCCCTGATGGTCGTACAGGGCCAGCCGGGGTGCGGCTGAGATCTCAGGTTGCAACACGTGCTGGGCCAACGCGTCCCATCTGCCTCACATCTGATCCTAGGGATTGAGCATCGCCAGCAACGACTGCCGCTCGCCCGCAGGCCACGCCGCCAGGGGGGTGCCCGCCAGGGCCGCGTTGCTGAACCGGCCCTGGCCGGTGATCTCCTGGACACACCAGGGGGGCACCGCCACGGGCTGGGTCGGACTGGCCAGCTCGACCTCGGCGATCACCAGGGGGGCATTGGCGTCCTCGAACACATCGAGAACCCAGTCACCCCCGGGCAGGTCGAGGCCATAACGCCATTTGCGCAGGGCGCTGGGGCAGAGCTCCAGCAGGGCCTTGGCATCGGCCACCGGGATCGGGTACTCGAACTCGTGGCGCACCAGGCCGTGGCTGGCGGGGGCGTCGCATTTGAGGGTCAGCCAGGCGCCCCCGCACCCGTCGCTGCGCACCCGGGTGGTGAAGCCATCGGCAGCAGCGCTCAGATAGCCCTGCTGCAGCCGTGCCTCCCAGGTCACGTGGGCACGCCAGGGTGGCGGTGATCCGTCCGGGCCCGCCCCGACCAGAAACCGCCGTTCGATCTCCAGAGCCATGGGGGGCGTCGCAGCGGTCAGTTGTGGGAATGTTCGGCGCCCGTCAGGCTGCCGGCCCAGTGCAGCTTGCGCGTCAGGGCCCTGTAGTACGACGGGCTCTGGTCGAGAATCACCATCAGGGCCGGGTGGGGGCTGCGCTGCACCACGCAGCGGTCGCCGGGTTCGAGCACGGTGGCGTAAGCACCATCCTTCCAGAGCTTGACCCTGCGGCTCAGCTCCCCCAGGGGCCAGACGCACAGGTGCGAGCGCGGCGGCACCACCACGGCCCGGCTCGACAGGCTCATCGGACAGATCGGGTTGACCACGATCGCCTCGATCCCGGGGTGCAGGATCGGACCGCCGGCGGCCATCGCGTAACCAGTGGAGCCGGTCGGGGTGGCCATGATCAACCCATCACCCCGGTATTGGTCGACCACCTCACCGTCGATCTCGAGCTCCAGCAGGCAGGTGGGTGACACCTCGTCGAGGTAGGGCCTGAAATACAGGTCGTTGAGGGCCAGATGGGGGCCGTCCCCATCGGCATCGGCATCGGCGCCGCCAACGGCCTGGGGCTCGCGGCTGCCGGCACGGATGACCCGGGCCTCGAGCATCATGCGCCGCTCCAGGGCAAAGCGGTCATCGCGCAGGCGCTGCCAGAGGTTGTCGTCCTGGTCGGCCAGGCGCAGCAGGCTGCGGTCATGGGTCAGAAAGCCCAGGTGGCCGCCGACGTTGAAGCTGAGGATTGGCACATCGAGGGGGGCCAGATGGCGGGCCGCCCCCAGCACGGTGCCGTCCCCACCCAGGACCAACGCCAGATCCGGCAGCTCAGTCTCGGTGGCCAGCAGGCCCGGGAAGGGGTTGCTGGCCAGGCCGCTGGTGGCGGTGACCACAGCCACCCCCTGGTCCCTGAGATCGTCGGCGCAGCGACGGGCCTGACGCTGGGCCGCCTGGCTGCCGGCGCGCACGATCAACCAGATGCGATCGAGGCGCATGGCCC
Source organism: Cyanobium sp. C1_MAG_00004 (assembly GCA_027486935.1). Classification (GTDB taxonomy): domain Bacteria; phylum Cyanobacteriota; class Cyanobacteriia; order PCC-6307; family Cyanobiaceae; genus RGUW01. The sequence continues at coordinate 33,886 of JAIXOF010000099.1, forward strand.
TGAGCTCTACCAGCGCAGCAGGTTGAAGCGTTCCATGTCGACGGTCTCGCGGTTGCGATACAACGACAACAGGATCGCCAGACCGACAGCGGCCTCAGCAGCAGCGACGGTGATCACAAAGATCGCAAACACCTGACCGCGGATTAGCTGCCCATCCAGATAGCTGGAGAAAGCCATGAGGTTGATGTTGACCGCATTGAGCATCAGCTCAATGCTCATCAACACCCGCACCGCATTGCGGCTGTTGATCAGGCCCCACACGCCGGTGCAGAACAGGATCGCCGCCAACACCAGGTAGGCCTGCAGAGGGATCTCGGTGGGCAGGTTCATGGCTTGCTGGTCAGCAGGGGGGTACGGGCCTTCTCGATCAGGCCCTGATCGGCAGGCTCACCGGTGATCACGTCACTGGTGTACACATCGCGGCGGGCAAGCACGATGGCGCCGATCATCGCCATCAGCAGCAGCACGGAAGCGAGCTCAAACGGCAGCAGGTAATCGCTGAACAAGTGCTCACCGATGCGGGCCGTCGCCTCCTCGCCGATCGAGGCGGGTCCCGGCAGCGCCCAGGGGGTGGTGAACGCGACGCGCACCAGCAGCAGGAACAGGCCTCCGCAAACGGCCGCCGACAGGACCCGGCGCAGGGCCAGCCCCGGAATCGCCGACAGGTCCTCCCGTTTGTTGACGAGCATGATCGCGAACAGGATCAGCACGTTGACCGCGCCCACATACACCAGGATCTGGGCGGCGGCCACAAAGCTGGCGTTGAGCAGCAGGTAGAGCCCGGACACCGAGAGAAACACCCCGGCCAGCAAAAAAGCGGAATAAACGATGTTGGGCAGCAGCACCACGCCGAACGCCCCCACCACCAGGGTGATCGAGAGGGCTGCAAAACAAATCAGCTGGGTCGTCGAAGCGATCGTCATGCGTCGGCGCCTCCCTTCGAACTAGCGGCAGCTTCGGATGCTGCCGGTGGTTTGGGCAAGCCTTCGAGCACCTGCGCGGGCAGCTGGCCGGCACGGGCCCGGTTCGGGTCAACCCCATGGGGGTCCACCTCGCCCTTGGGCAGGTAGGCGAGCTCCCGCAGGGGGATCACCGACGGGTCGGTGGTCACGCTGGTGGGCAGGCGGCCCAGGGCGACGTTGTCGTAGTTAAGGCTGTGGCGATCAAACGCCGCCAGCTCATACTCCTCAGTCATCGACAGGCAGTTGGTGGGGCAGTACTCGACGCAGTTGCCACAGAAGATGCAAACCCCGAAATCGATCGAGTAGTTGCGCAGCTCCTTCTTCTTGGTGGCTTTGTTCATCACCCAATCGACCACCGGCAGGTTGATCGGACAGACCCGCACACACACCTCACAGGCGATGCACTTGTCGAACTCGTAGTGAATCCGGCCCCGATAGCGCTCCGAAGGGATCAGCTTCTCGTAGGGGTACTGGACCGTGACCGGACGCCGGCGCAGGTGGTCAAAGGTGACCCCCAGGCCCTGGGTCATGGCCTGGGCTGCACCGACCGCCTCACGGGTGTAGTCGCCGACTTGCTTGAGAAACCCGAACATGGCGGTTCAGTGGAAGCGGTTCAGAGGAGATGGAGGAACGGGGCCGGGCTGGCAGATCGCCTGAACCCATCATGGAGGCGGTTGCAGCGCAGCTGGGGCGACGGCTGGATCATCCGCCGAAAGCTCCGGGGAAGGCCAGCTTGAGTCCAGCGGTCACCAGCAGGTTCACCAGGCCGATCGGCAGCAGGAACTTCCAGCCCAGGTTGAGCAGCTGGTCGATCCGCACCCGGGGCACCGACCAGCGCAGCAGGATCGCCAGAAAGACCAGCAGGTAGGCCTTCAGCACAGTCATGACGATGCCGACCGACGCGGCGATCACCTGCACCGGCGCCGCATCGACCGACTGACCGAGCCAGCCGGCCAGCCACTCGATCGGCAGGGGGAAGCCCCAGCCCCCCAGGTACAGCACCGAAACCAGCAGCGCTGAGAGAACCAGGTTGATGTAGCTGCCCAGATAGAACAGGGCAAACTTCATGCCGGCGTACTCGGTCTGATAACCGGCAACCAGTTCTTCTTCGGCCTCTGGCAGGTCGAATGGCAGGCGTTCGCATTCGGCCAGGGCGCAGATCCAGAAGATCACGAAGCCCACGGGCTGGCGCCAGATGTTCCAGCTGAAAATGCCGGCACCGTTCTGTTGGTTGACGATGTCGACGGTGCTGAGCGAATTGCTCATCATCACGACCGCCAGCACGGCCAGGGCCAGGGGGATCTCGTAACTGATCGACTGGGCCGCCGCCCTCAGTCCGCCCAGCAGGGAATATTTGTTGTTGGAGGCATAGCCGCTCATCAGCAGGCCGATCGGCTGGATGCTGCTGAGGGCGATCCACAGAAAGATGCCGATGCCCACATTGCTGATCAGCAGGTTCTGACCAAAGGGCACCACCAGCCAGCTGAGGATGACCGGGATCAGGACCAGAACCGGGCCCAGGGTGAACAGCAGACCGTCGGCCCGGGCGGGGATGATGTCCTCCTTGAACACCAGCTTGAGGCCGTCGGCCATCGGCTGCAGGATGCCCAGGGCACCGGCATATTCCGGGCCGATGCGCTGCTGCACGGCGGCTGAGATTTTGCGCTCAAGCCAGACGTTGACCAGGACGCCGACAACGGCGGCCACCAGCACGAGCACCATCGGCAGGGGCAGCCATAGCAGGTGCGCCATGCCGGGACTCAGGCCGATGCCCTCGAGGGTCGTCTCGAAGCTGGCCTGCAGATCCAGGCCCCCTGTGGTGGTCACCATCGGAGCGGCAGTGATGGGGGCAACTTAGCGGGCCTGCAGGGGCATCCAGTCACGGCCCGAGGCACCGGTGTAAATCTGCGAGGGGCGGTAGATGCGATTGGCCCCCAGCTGCTCCTTCCAATGGGCCAGCCAGCCGGCGGTGCGGGCGATCGCAAAGATCGGTGTGAACAGGTCCTCGGGGATGCCGAGCTTGCGGTACACAAGCCCCGAATAGAAATCGACGTTGGGGTAGATGCCCTTGGGGCCGAGCCGGGTGGCGGCGGCCTGCTCGAGCCGGCGGGCCAGGTCGTACAGGGGGTCGTGACCGAAACGGTCGAACAGCTCTTCGGCCAGCTTCTGCAGGATCACGGCGCGGGGGTCCTTGACCTTGTACTCGCGGTGGCCGAATCCCATGATCTTCTGCTTGCTGGCGATGGCCTGATCGAGCCAGGCCTCGACCCGGTCCTCACTGCCGATCTCCTCGAGCATCGTCAGCACGTCCTCGTTGGCGCCGCCGTGCAGGGGGCCGGCCAGGGTGCCCACCGCCGAGGCCACCACCGCATAGGGATCGGTCAGGGTGCTGGCCGTCACCCGGGCGCTGAAAGTGCTGGCATTGAGGCTGTGCTCGGCGTGCAGGATCAGGCACGCATCGAAGATGCGGGCCGCCATCGGGTCAGGCTCACGCTCGGTGAGCATGTACAGAAAGTTGGCCGCATAGGGCAGATCGTCCCGGGGCTGGATCGGGTCCTGACCTTTGCGGATCAGCTGGAAGGCCGCCACCATCGTCGGGATCTTGGCCAGCAGCCGCACCACCGCCCCGACGATGTATTCGGGGTTGTCGAGGGCCCGGCGCGAATAGAAGAGCCCCAGGGACGCTGCGCTGGCCTGCAGCGCATCCATCGGGTGCCCCTGGGAGGGGAAGCTCTTCATCATGTCGCGGATGCGGAAGCTCACCCGCCTGTGCATCTGCACCTCGTGCTCAAAGGCACGCAGCTCGGCCGCCGTGGGCAACTCGCCCCAGATCAGCAGGTAGGCGGTCTCGAGAAAACTGCTCTGGCCCACCAGATCGCCGACCGTGTAACCCCGGTAGGTGAGCAGGCCCTGGCGGCCGTCGATGTCGCAGATGGCCGAATGGGTGGCGGGCACCCCCTCAAGGCCAGGACTGAAGGCAGGCCCCTCAACCGGGGGAGTCAAGGAATCGACGGCCATGACCCAGAGACTGATGGCCTGAACCTAGGGCGGCCCCAGCTCCCAGGGCCGTAGCGATCACAGCAGCAGGGCCCGCGGGGGAACCAGCAGCAGCAGGCGGGCCCGGGCCTGCCCAGGGGTCCAGGCCAGCAGGGCCACCCCCGCTTTCTTGAGCTGCAGGCTGCCGGGGTCAGCCCCGATCAGGCTGGCCGCCAGGCAGCTCAGATCGGGCTCATGGCCGACCAGCGCCCAGCGCTCAACGCCCGGGCGCTCAACGCACGGCGGCTGAACGTCGAGCGGCTGAACATCGAGCGATGTTGCTGCGCCGAGCTGGCGCAACCAGCCGGCGGCATCGCCGCCGGGGGCCAGGGCCGGGGCCTCGCTCAGGGCCGGGGCCAGCCCCGCCTGCAGCGCCAGCTCGGCCGTCTGCCGGGCCCGCAGCAGCGGACTGGTGAACAGCTGGTTGCAGGTCAGATCGAGGGTCAGCAGACGCTGCAGCACCGCCGCGGTGCGGCGCCGGCCGGCGGGGGTCAGGGGCCTGGCCCCATCGGCGAGCTGGGGGTCCAGCCCCGGCTCATCGACCGCATCGGCGGCGATGCCGTGCCGCAGCAGCAACAGCTCAACCATCGAACTGCAGGCGAGCCTTGAGCAGCAGCTGGCCACCGTCGGGCTCGACTGCCAGGGCCAGCCCCTGGGCCGCCTCGCCCAGGGGCTGGCCCGCCAGGCCCGAGAGCAGCTGCCAGGGTTGCCATTGCTGGAGCAGCTCGCGGGCGGGGGCGCCGGCCACTGCCCAGCGCAACAGGGCCTGCGGCGCCGCCAGGGCCTCAAGCTGGTTCAGCCGTTGACGGGGCGGCTGCCGTTGCTGCAGCTGCTCCGCCAGCACAGCCAGGGTCTGGGCCCACCAGACCGGCGTGTCGGCGCCGCCGGCCGCCGGCAGGGTGTGGGCTCCCAACAGGGTGGCCTGCAGGCTTGGGTCGCTGTCGCCGCGCTGCTTGCGCACGGCCGCCGGCGTGATCGCCGCCAGCCGGGTCCAGACCTGAACGGTCTGGCCCTGCAGCTGCAGGGGTGCCTCCACCAGACCCGCCGCCCGCAGCGTGTCCTGCAGCTGCTCGGGATCGGGGTTGTGGGCCGGGCTGCCCAGCTGCCAGCCCAGGGGACCCTGGGCCCAGAGCAGGGGGCCATGGTCAGCAGCGGCCACCAACGCCGGCATCGAGCCGGACTCGGCCGCCAGCACGCGCTGCAGCAGCGCCTGCAGCGGCAGCCCCCAGTCGGCGGGGGACTGCAGCAGGGCCAGGCTGTCGGCATCGCCGCGATAAGCCTGCAGCAAGCCCGCCGCGGCGGGTCCGTCAGGGGTTGCGGGGGGGGTTGCGGCGGGCCCGGCAGTGGCGCCGTCGGCCAGCTCAATCCGGGCTTCAACCGTCAGGGTGGCCCCCTCGGGGCGCAAGGCGGCCACCACACCGGTGGTGCCAGGCCAAAACCAGGGCTCGAGAGCCTGGGGTCGGGCGCTGATCAGGGCCACACCCTGTCCCAGCTCGCGCAGGCTGGCCTGAAAGGCGGGGTTGGCGGCCTGGTTGAGCTCGTCGATCTGGGAGACATCAAGGGCCTGCTCCAGCACCCCACGCCCCGAGGCGATCAACACCAGATCGTCGTTGATCAAAGCTGTGGCCAGCGGTTGGCTGGGCTGGCCGACCAGGCCACCACGGCCGCTGATCAGCCCCATGCCGCGGTAGCTGCTGACCTGCAGATCGGTGCCGGCCAGGCTGCGGGTCTGCCAGAAGCGCTGCACAAACCGGCGCGCCCCCTCAGGGTCGCGGCTGCGCAGGCTCAGCAACCAACCATTGGGGGGGGCATCGGCGCTGTCGGCCAGCAGGGCCAGTCCGGTTTCGGGCGCCAGCCAGCCGGCCAGCTCGCTGGCGTAGTCGAGGCCGGCTGCGGCAAAGGCACCATCGCGCAGCGCGGCGACTGCGGCGACCGCCTGACGTCGCTGACGGCTGGGGGCCACGGCCCGGGCATACCCCTCGAGCTGACGGCCATCGCTGAACACAAACAGACTCAACGGGGCCTGGCGGGGCACAAAGCGGGCCGCCAGCGGCATGGCCAGGCTCTGATGCTGGAGCTGCAGCGGCGAATGGGCCAGCACCCACCACCAGGCCGTACCGGCAATGGCGAGCAACGCCATCAGACTCGCCAGCACCACCGCCAGAAACGGGCGGGCCTTCATGCAACCCACGCAGGATGGGTCCATCTTGACCCCTGTGGCCGCCATGACCACTCCCCTCGCCATTCGCGCCCGCCAGCTGCAGGAGCGCCTGCAGGCCGGCGAACCGATCCAGTTGGTCGATGTGCGTGAGGACCAGGAACTGGCGATGGCCAGACTCGACCATCCCGTCATTCACCTGCCCCTGAGCCGCGCCGCCGAGTGGATGGACCGGGTGGACACCCTGCTGGACCGCGACCAGCCCGTCGCCGTGCTCTGCCACGCCGGCATTCGCAGCTATCAGTTCGGCTGCTGGCTGATCGAACAGCAGGGCTTCACGGCGGTGCTCAACCTGCAGGGCGGCATCGACGCCTGGAGTGCGGAGGTGGACCCGGCCGTGCCCCGCTACTGAGCAGGCTCGCGCTGACACGTTCGCGCTGACACGTTCACGCTGACACGTTCACGCTGAATCGCCCTACGCTCGCTGCACATCCGCCGGCTGGAGCACGGCACACCGTTGCAGAGCCTTTCTCCCCGCCAACAACAGGTTCTGCAGGCGACGGTGCAGCATTACGTCGACACCACCGAACCGGTGGGCAGCAAGACCCTGGTGCGCCGCTTTGGCCTGGGGGCCAGTGCCGCCACCGTGCGCTCGGCGATGGGAGCCCTGGAGCAGCGGGGGCTGCTCACCCAGCCCCACACTTCGGCCGGGCGCATCCCCAGCCAGGCCGGCTACCGGGCCTATGTGGACCAGCTGTTGCCCGCACCAGGGGCGGCCGCCCTGCAGCTGCAACGGGAGTTGATGGGACTGAGCCTGCAATGGGCAGCCCTCGATGACCTGTTGCTCCACCTGGCCCGGCGACTGGCCGACCTGACGGGGCTGCTGAGCCTGATCACCCCACCGCTACGACAGCAGCGGGACCTGCAGGCCGTTCGCCTGGTGGCCCGCGACGACCGCCTGCTGGTGTTTCTGGTGGAGGGGTCGGCCTCGAGCACCAGCCTCAACCTGCGCCTGCCACGGGGCCTGGATCACCAGATCCCGATCCTGGAGCGCTGGCTCAACGGCCAACTGCACAATCCGGATCCAGCTGCAGCACGCTCGCCGTTCGCCTGGAACCGGCTGCCGGCCGAACTGCGCAACAGCGGTGCACTACTGCGTCAGGCCCTGGAGCATCACGACCATCACCAGCACGAACCGGAGGCCGTGGTGGCCTCGGGCCTGGGCGGCCTGCTGGGCCAACCGGAGTTCCAGCGGACCTCGAGCCTGTTGCCGCTGGTGGAGCTGGTTGAAAGCCACCCGACCGAGGTGCTGGGTCCTGATCCGAACGACGTCGGCATCTTCATCGGGCACGAGCATCCCCACCAGGCACTCAGACAGTGCTCCGTGGTGCAGGCCAGCTACCGCTGTGCCGACGGCTCCCAAGGACGGGTAGCCCTGGTGGGCCCGATGCGCATGGCCTATGCAACAGCCCGTGCCGCGGTGCGCTCGGCCGCCGAATTGCTGCAACGCTTGCTGAACTGAGCCGCACAACCGGCCAATGGCCATTCACATGCGCCCGCAGCCCGCAGGCCACGCCATCGCCAGATGGCTGGCCAGCCATCTGGCCAGTCTGATCGCGCTTGCGCTGGCCATAGCACTGGTGCTCGGCCTGGCGCCAGGACTGCAGGCCCCGTTTCGAGCGGCGACCGCCACACGGCTGCCGGCTGAGTCGATCGTGGTCGACATGCGCCTGGCCAACATCTATGGCTTTTCAACCAACGACAAGTCCTACACAGTTGAAGGCAAACTGTGGCTGACGTATTCAGACCAGCTTGAACAAGAACTGCGCCAGAACAAGATTGATCCCATAAAACTGGTCAGCTTCTACAACAAGATCAAGCCCTGGGACTCCGAACTGATCAGCCTGAATCAAACTCCAGAAAGACTGAGCGATGGTCGGCACCGCTCGAGCTACACCTTCAACGGCAATTTCTATGCCGATGACGTCAATTTTCTACTGTCACCCTTTGGCGGACTGGATCTGTCAGTGATCGTCCAAGCCGAACCAACGCCACTCAGCACAGCAGACAAACATCAACCAATCCAACTGATCACCGGCGAAGGCGAGCTGGGATCCAGAGTCAACATCAATGGCTACGAATTATCCGGCTGGAATTTTAAATCCATCCAACGCATGCGCAGCTCCAAGCTCGAACAGAGCCGATCGCTGCCACCGTCACGGCTCGAATTTCAGGTCTCGTATCAGACCAGCTTCTGGGCAGCGCTTGTCGAATGGATCCTGCCACTCATCATCGTAATGTCCCTGACTCTGTTCGCACCGAACATCTGCAGCGCCATGGGATCTGAGCGACTGGCCATCCCTCCGGTTGTGCTGCTCACGATTGTGCTGATGCAGCAGTCCTACCGGGATTCGCTGCCATCGCTGCCCTATCTCACCTTCCTGGACGGGCTTTACGCCTACTCCTACCTGGTCACACTGGCGATTTTTGTCCTGTTCATCCGCTCAAGCAACCTGCTGAACAAGGCACCGCACGATCAACATGCTGCCGTGGGTCGTCAGAACGATCGAATGGACGCCCTGGTGCAGATCGGAGCCCTGAGCGGTTATGTGCTGGTGATCCTGAGCTGGTTCATGGCGGAAAAACTTCCCGGCTGACAATCAACATCGAATCAGCTGTTTTTCTGCGTGGTTTTTTGCCTGTGGGACCTGGGAGAGCCTCAGCTGCCCAGACCCCCCAGGCTGGCCCCCAACTTGTCGGCAACGGTGTTGACGTCTTTGTCGCCGCGGCCCGAGAGATTGAGCACCACCTCGGTGCCCGGGGCCAGGGTGGGACAGAGGGACTCCAGGGCGGCAAAGGCGTGGGCCGTCTCAAGAGCCGGAATGATGCCCTCAAGCTCGCTCACCAGCCGCAACGCATCCAGGGCCTGCTGGTCGGTGACGGCCACATAGTCGGCGCGGCCGATCTCACGCAGGTAGCTGTGCTCGGGGCCGACACCGGGGTAGTCAAGGCCGGCGCTGATCGAATGGGCCTCCTGCACCTGGCCTTCGCTGTCCTGCAGCAGCAGGCTCATGGCGCCGTGCAGCACACCAATGCGCCCCTCGGTGATCGTGGCGGCATGGCGGCCGCTGGCCACCCCCTCACCGGCAGCTTCGACCCCCACCAGCCGCACGCTCGTGTCCTGCACGAACGGATGGAACAGGCCCATGGCGTTCGAACCGCCGCCCACGCACGCCACCAGCACGTCGGGCAGACGACCGAAGGCTTCCTGGCACTGGGCCTTGGCCTCCTTGCCGATGCAGGCATGAAAGTCGCGCACCAGCATCGGGTAGGGATGGGGCCCGGCGACCGAACCCAAGATGTAATGGGTGGTCTCGACGTTGGTGACCCAGTCGCGGATCGCTTCGCTGGTGGCGTCCTTGAGCGTGGCGGTGCCGGCCGTGACGGGCTGCACCGTGGCCCCCAGCAGCCGCATGCGGAACACATTGAGCGCCTGGCGCCGCATGTCTTCGGCGCCCATGTAAATGACGCACTCGAGGCCGAAACGGGCGCACACCGTGGCGGTGGCCACGCCGTGCTGGCCGGCACCGGTCTCGGCAATGATCCGCTGCTTGCCCATGCGCAACGCCAGCAGGGCCTGGCCCAGGGCGTTGTTGATCTTGTGGGCACCGGTGTGATTGAGGTCCTCGCGCTTGAGCCAGATGCGTGGGCCACCCTCGGGCCGGGCGTAATGGGCCGTCAGCCGTTCCGCTTCATAGAGCGGAGTGGCCCGGCCCACATAGTTGGCCAGCAGGTGGTCAAGCCGAGCCGTGAAGGCGGGGTCAGCCCAGGCTTCGGCAGCGGCGGCCTCAAGCTCGGCCAACGCCGGCATCAGGGTTTCGGGCACGTACTGGCCCCCGAAACGACCGAAGCGGCCAGCGGCCGTCGGCCTGACCTGGGGCGCCAGAGCGGTGGCGGCACCTTCGCTGGATTGACCCTGACCAAGGGCTCCGCTCACTGCACTGACCATCGCGGACGAGCTTGAACAATTGAGCCAGCGTAGGCAGTCCCGCGCGACGCCGAAGCCCCCACCAACCTGAACCAAAGCAGGGGGGCCTTGTGCCGTGGCAAGGGCGAGTGCGGATGCCAGCGCCCTTGTCCAGAGCCCCATGCCGATCTCGGCACATCAGCATCAGCGTGCCGTGATGCGCGTGTGCCGTGATGCAGGCGTGCCGTGATGCGGGCATGCGGAGATCGGCGGGGGTCTGAAACCACCGCAACACCCCGTCCTGAAAGCGGAGCCTTCGTTGAGAAGCGGGGCAACGGTCAGTGAGCGCTGGAGCCAGCGACAAGGCCACCAGCAACAAGGCACCAACGACAAGGGAGCCAGCAACAAACAGACGGCCCTGTCATGCGCTGAACTGGAAAGACCGGCTTCAGTAAGCGATGGCCAAGGGTGGTTGGCAGGAATTCAGCAGTGCCTCGAGCCTGCAGCGCCCATCCCAGCCCGCGGCGGCAGCGACCCCCAAGGCCCAGCAGCGGGTGCGGGTGCAGCGCACCAAAGCGGGCAAGGGCGGCAAGCTTGTGACCGCGATCAGCGGTGTCGAAGCGCCCGAAGCCGAACTGAAGGCCCTGCTCAAGACGCTCAAGGCGAGCGCCGGCACCGGCGGCACCCTGAAAGACGGGCTCATCGAACTGCAGGGCGACCAGGTGGCAGCGGCCCTGGACGCGCTGACCAAAGCCGGCTACCGGCCAAAGCAGGCGGGGGGCTGAGCGAGCCAACAGGGACAATGGCTGCCACGCCTCTTGTTCAGCAGCGCCATGACCGCCCCCACGGCCCCCTACGGCGAGCTCACCAACACCGGCGCAGCCACCAACATCGCCTGGCACCACAGCACGATCACGCGCGTCGACCGGGCCCAGCAGCGGGGGCATCGCAGCGCGATTCTGTGGTTCACCGGGCTGAGCGGCTCCGGCAAGAGCACCCTGGCCAACGCCGTCAACGCCGCTCTGTTTGAGCGGGGCCTGGCCTGCTATGTGCTCGACGGCGACAACGTGCGCCATGGGCTCTGCAAGGACCTGGGTTTCTCCGATGCCGACCGCGAGGAGAACATCCGCCGCATCGGCGAGGTCGCCAAGCTGTTTCTTGATGCCGGCGTGGTGGTGCTGACGGCATTCGTCTCACCGTTCCAGGCCGACCGCCAGCGCGCCCGAGACCTGGTCGAGGCCGGCGATTTCATCGAGATCCACTGCGCCGCCGACCTGGCGGTTTGCGAGCAGCGCGACACCAAGGGCCTCTATGCCAAGGCCCGTGCCGGCGAAATCAAGGAGTTCACCGGCATCTCGAGCCCTTACGAGGCACCCGAGTCACCTGAGCTGCGGATCGACACCGGCAGCCAGAGCCTCGAGCAGAGCGTGGCGCAGGTGCTGGGCCATCTGGCAACCCAGGGGGTCATTCCGCAGCAGGGCTGAGGGGTTCGGCCTGCCGCAGCTGGCGGGCCCAGGCATCGAGAAACGTCTTGCCGCAGCTGGCCACCGGCACCGCCAGCAGCAGCCCCAGCAGATCGCCCAGGCCCAGCAGGCTGCCCAGGCGAGCACCCAGGGGCAGGCAGATCAACAACCAGGCCGGCTGCAGGCCGACGATGCTGCCCATGAGCCTGGGTTGGATCACCTGATCCACCACCTGGCCCACTGAAATCGCCGCCACCAGCACCTCGATGCCCGTCCGCGGATCATCGAGCGCCAGCAGGATGCTGACAGCCGTGATCGTCAGGGCGCTGGCATAGGGCACCAGGGTGGTGAAGCCGATCGCCACGGCAAACAGCACGCCGTAGGGGATCCCCAGCAGGGTGAACACCAGGATCTGGGCACCGCTGAGGATCAGCGCCAGCAACACCTGGCCGGCGAAGTAACCGCGAAAGGTGCGGTTCAGGGTCTGACCGACCAGCGGGCGCACAGCGGGCGGCAGCCACTGCAGCAGCCCCCGGCTGATCGACTCGCCACCGATCAGCAAAAACACCGCCAACACCACGACGATCAGGGTGTTGAGCGTCAATCCAACGGTGGCCCCCAACAGCCCCAGCAGCCGCTGGCTCAGCTGGCTGGCCAGCTGGCTGGTGCGGCTGAGCAGCTCGCTGCTCAGATCACCAAAATCGGTGGGCAGTCCGCGGGCGGCGGCCAGCTCCTGCACCCGGGTGAGCAACACCTCACCCTCGGCCAGCCAGCCCGGCAGAGCCGTGATCAGCTCGCCCAGCTGCTCGATCAGCCGCGGCACCAGCCACAGGGCCGCCAGGGCCAGGCCCGCCAAGGTGAGGCCGATCACCGCCAGCAGCGCCAACGGCCGGGGCACGCCCAACCGGGCCAGGGTGCGGCTGGGGATGTCGAGCAGAAAGGCGATCAAGGCCGCTGCCACAAACAGCGCCGGAAACGGCGCCAGCGGCAGCACCAGCTGGCGCAGCACCCACAGGTTGAGCACCAACAACGGCAGCGCCAGGCCGGCCTTGAGCCAGGGGGGCAGAACAAGCCGCTCAAGCATGACCCTGGCCCATTAGCGCGCGCACCGGATCCACAAGCCCGCCTCCTCAGCCCATGTGATCCAGGTAAGCGCGGCTGCCCAGCTCCAGCAGCCGTCCGTCCTTGGCCACTACCTGGTCGTGCAGCTCAGCGCGGTAGGCCTGGACCCGCTCGGCCAGCGCCTGGTCGCTGGTGGCCAGGATCTGGGCCGCCAGCAGCCCCGCATTGGTGCCGTTGCCGATGGCGACGGTCGCCACCGGGATGCCGGCCGGCATCTGCACGATGCTGTGCAGCGAGTCGACCCCCGACAGGGCCTTGCTCTGCACCGGCACGCCGATCACCGGCAGAGGGGTGAGCGCGGCCACCATGCCGGGCAGATGGGCGGCGCCACCGGCGCCGGCGATGATCACCTTGAGGCCGCGGCCAGCAGCCTGCTGGGCAAAGGCAACCATCTCAAGGGGAGTGCGGTGGGCTGAGAGCACCCGCACCTCGGCACCAACCCCAAGGTTGGCCAGGATCTCGACCGCCGGCTGCATCGTCGGCAGATCCGAGTCGCTGCCCATGATCACCGCCACCGGTGGGCAGGGGGTGGCCTGCGGCTCGGCTGCTGCAGAAACGGTCAACGGGCACGGGCGCGGCAAGACTGGCATTGTCTCCCGTCCTGGCGCCGCGGCCAGCACCCTTTGCCATGCAGTGGCTCACCGGCGTTCGCCTCCCGCATGCCAGCCGCTGCAGCCATGGCGCCGACCAGCGCTGGCGGGTGGGCCTGGACACCGCCTCGCCAGAGCTGGGGCCGGTGATCAGCCGCCTCGAACCCCTGCCCCCCGGCACGGCAGCCGCCGGCGACGACTGGCACGGCGACTGGTTGAGCCCGATGGGGCTCGACCTGCAGATCAACGGTGGTCTGGGGCTGGCCTTTCCCGAGTTGGAGCCCGCTGATCTGCCGCGGCTGCAGGAGCTGCAGGAGCTGCTCTGGCGCGACGGGGTCGAGGCGATCTGTCCCACCCTGGTGACCTGCGGCGTCGAACCGCTGCGCCAGGCCCTGACGGTGCTGCAGCAGGCGCGGCGGGCCGATGCCGCTGAGCGGGACGCCCACGCGACGCCCCGCCAACGCTGCCGGCTGCTGGGCGCCCACCTCGAGGGACCCTTTCTGGCCCACGGGCGCCGCGGCGCCCACCCCGAACAGCACCTGGCCGCCCCCAGCCTGGCGGCCCTGGCCGAACGCATCGCCGGCTTCGCCGGCGGCCCCGCTGGCGACATTGCCCTGGTGACCCTGGCGCCCGAGCTCGAGGGCGCCACCGCGGTGATCGCCGAACTGTGCAACCTGGGGGTGGGGGTCAGCCTGGGCCACAGCGCCGCCAACGAGCGCCAGGCCGCCGCGGCCTTTGAGGCCGGCGTGACGATGCTGACCCACAGCTTCAACGCCATGGGGGGGCTGCAGCACCGCGACCCCGGCCCGGTGGCCGCCGCCCTGCTGCGGGGTGATGTGGCCCTGGGGCTGATTGCCGACGGGGTGCACGTGGCCCCGTCGATGGCGGTGCTGCTGCAGCGGCTGGCGCCCCAGCAGGTGGTGCTGGTCAGCGACGCCCTGGCCCCCTACGGCCTGGGCGAGGGCCAGCACCGCTGGGACGAGCGGCTGCTGATCGTCGAAGACGGCAGCTGCCGCCTGGCCGACGGCACCCTGGCCGGCGTCACCCTGCCCCTGCTCGAGGGGGTGCGCCGCCTAGCGGCCTGGAGCGACGATCCCGGCCGCGCCATCGCCGCCGCCACGGTGCTGCCCCGGCAAGTCTTGGGCGACCGGCGCACCCCGCGCGAGCTGCTGCTGGGGCGACCCTTGGAGCACAGCCTGCGCTGGAAGCAGACAGGCGAAGGTTTGCGCTGGCAAGTGGCTTCATGAGCCGTATGGCCTGGCATCTGCCTGGCGCCACAGGCATCATTAGCAGGTGGATGATCGCCCTGATCAGCAAGGCCGACATCACCCCGGTGCAGCTGAACCCAGGACAGCAGCGGCAACAGATGCATCAAGAACCGCAACGCCTACTTGAAATGCGGCGAGCGCGAAACCTACACATCTCCGAGCAAGAAATGTCACGAGCGGCAGCGACAGAACCATGAATTCGCGCACTTCAAAGGATCTCTCACCATTGCCAACATTCACATCAAGCAAAAGCCAGCTATAGCGACCAAGGATAACGTCTAAGACTTGCAGCAGGCGCCCCCATATCTGATCCGCCCTGGCGCCGGAAGAACCGGGAAGAGCAAAGCGAAAGACACAAGCCAAAAGAAAAACCCACGGCAGCATTCAATGCCTTAGATTTTGAGCCATAACAGGCCAAGACATCGCGATGAAATTGCGCTACAAAACTAAAAAAGTTTTAATTATTCTTGCACTTTTTGCGCAATTGCCTCTTCCAGCTCTTGCCACCGACACCACAATTGATAGCGCACAAACAACAACCCAAGGGGCTTCTAACCCCCCTTTGAATGGCAATGACTCTCTAACGATTACCCCATCAGGAAGCATCTCGACGAACGAGGACAACACACGCGGCATTTTTGCGACTGGAGGCTCTAATCAAATCACGAACAATGGCGCCATCCAAACCAATGGCAATGGGTCCGGCGACAGCGGCAATAACGCGGATGGAATTTTTGCGAATGGCGGGTCCAATAGCATAACCAACAATGGCACAATTCGCACCCAAGGCTCGAGAGCGAGAGGCATACAGACTCGAGACAACAACAATATCATTGTAAACAATGGATCCATCGAAACAGTGTTTTCCGCGGGGATCCAAACAACTTCCACAAGCAATCTAAACCAAATCATCAACAATGGATCCATACGAACCAGCGGCCTCGACGCCAATGGCATTCACGCCGGAGGCAGTTTTAATTCAATCATTAACTCTGGATCTATAAGAACAACCGGGGCTTCCACTGCGCCGGGCGAGGCAGCCGGCATTTATGCCCGTGGCGGATCCAATACAATCACCAACTCGGGCTCGATCATTAGCCAAAACGGAGACGCAATCTATTTTTTATCAAATAACAATTCACTGAATCTGCTGAACGGCTCCTTCCTTGGCGGCGGACTATCCCTGGGAGCAGGCACAACTGTATCCATTCAGACCGGCTCAAGCCACTCCAAACTGCTGACATTTTCTGGAACGCTATCGGGACTGTCAAGCAATGGACCAGTGCCCGTATTCTTCAATCAGACAACACAACAAGCCGCCACGATAGATCCAACCATTTTCGCAAGCTCATCCGACAATCTGGCCGACATGACTTCGGCTGTCTCCTCTTTGACACCGAAAAGGGCGCCAGGGGCAAGCAACACCAACAGACTCTGGCTCAATGGATTTGGAAATGCGTCCGCCTATTCCGCCGCAACTTCCACACTTGCCTTCAATTATGAGTTCTCTGGAATAGCAACTGGATACGAACTGATTCAAAACAAGTCAAGCATACTCGGCATAATGGGTGGCTACGGAAAAACGAGTACCACCGCAAACAGCAGTTATACCCAATCATTTAGCACAAGCAGCGATGGTGGCTTTGCCGGGATTTACGGGACCCAACATTGGAGAGCCTGGTCGATTGACTATGGACTTTATGCAGGACTTCAAGGATTCACAACAACTCGATTCATCAACGACAACACAGCATACGCGGGGAATTCTGCTGCCAATGCTTATCAACAAGGGTGGTGGATGTCGCCAGAGCTTGGAATTAAGTTGAATGCTGGCACACTCAACGGGTGGAGCATAATCCCCCAAGCTCAAATCAGATATGCCCACCAATGGCTTGGATCTTATCAAGAAACTGGTGGCGGGACAGGCAACGCCTCTGTCACCGCAAGAAACGTTGCGATTGGACAGACCTTCCTAGGAATTGGCACGCGCAAATCCATAGACACAAAAATCGGAAAGCAGACCAAATTAACAGTCGAAGGAAAAGCTGGCTGGATCTACAGAGGCGCAGCCGGAGACAGATCTGTCAATGTATCAATGATAGGACGCTCACTGCCACTTCCAACAGAGATGGAAAGCAGAAATATCGTTGGGCTTTCAGCCGCCATCCAACTGGACCTCTCAAGTAACGTATCGCTGAACATCAAGGGCGACTACGCATCTGGCGGTGGCATGAGTTTTTTTGGTGGGGGCTGGGCAGGGCTTAGCATTAAGCTATAGATGTCTTCAAACGCTTATACCTCCTGTCACCAAAGTAAGGTCCAAAAAAGCGGAGTACACGAGGCCATCAAATCTATAAATTTTTCTCACACTCTAGATTCAAGCAGTGATCCAGCCCTGTCCAAGGTATTCCGTTCACAACCACTGAGTCCCAGGATGCCCCACTCAGCAATAGTGGCGACGTTGCCCTCCGAGGTTGAGAGCTCACATAATTGCTTTGAATGCTGTAAGCAACCGTGCCTCAGAATCTTCGGACACGACGGAGGCGGCTCAGGGCATGTTTCGGGTGCGTACTCCTAATGTGCCGTTAGTTCTGGCTGCGCCACAGCAGCTCTCTGACCGATGGCGTCTTCCGATCTGCTCGACAAGACCCTTGCAAAGGACTCCGAAAAGCAGGAGGTCAAGGGCTATTTCGAGACCACGGGCTTCGATCGCTGGAACCGGATCTACAGCGACAGCACCGAGGTCAACCGGGTGCAGCGCAACATTCGCATCGGCCACCAGAAGACTGTCGACAACGTGCTCGCCTGGCTGAACGAGCAGGGCAACTTGGCCAACCGCAGCTTCTGCGATGCCGGCTGCGGTGTGGGCAGCCTGAGCCTGCCCCTGGCCCAGCTGGGCGCCGGCTCGATCGCCGCCAGCGACCTGTCCGAAGCAATGGTGACCGAGGCCGCCCGCCGCGCCGGTGAGGCCGGGATCCCCAGCGAGCGTCTCAACTTCACGGCCTCGGACCTCGAGAGCCTGGAAGGCCGCTACGACACCGTGATCTGCCTGGATGTGTTCATCCACTACCCCCAGGCCGCCGCCGAAGAGATGGTGCGTCACCTGGCCGGCATGGCCGAACAGCACCTGATCGTCAGCTTTGCCCCTTACACGCCGCTGCTGGCCGTGCTCAAGGGCATCGGCCAACTGTTTCCGGGGCCCAGCAAGACCACCCGCGCCTACACCCTGCGCGAAGCGGGCATCGTCGCTGCCGCCGCGGCCTGCGGCTTCAAGCCGGTGCGCCGCAGCCTCAACAAGGCCCCCTTCTACTTTTCACGCCTGATCGCCTTCGAGCGGGGCTGAGTCAGTCCCCGGGGCCGAGGGCCTCACGCACTGCTGCGGCCGTCCAGCCCTCGACGGCGATCTGCTTGTGGCGGCTGGTGTGGCCGCGCAGCAACTGCACCGCACTGGCCGGCACCCCCAGGCGCTTGGCCACAAAGCGCAGCAGGGAGGCATTGGCGGCACCATCGACGGGCGGCGCCTGCAGCTTGATCACAAGGGTGCCTCGCCAACAGTGGCGCCCTGGCGCAAGCCCACCACCTGATCACGGCTGCCGCGAGGCTGCAGCCAGATCGCCACCGGTTCAGGGCTCGGGCCCATCGTCATCCCCCAAGCGGGGCTGAGGTCTGTACCCCAGGGTCAGCCGTTGACCTGGCGATACAGGGTGACCCGCAGCCCCACCGGCGTCTGATCAGGCTTGACGGCATAGCTGGCCGTGCCGACCAGTCCTTCGAACTGCTGACCACCGCCGACCACCGTGAAGGTTGCCGATTCAGGCAGCACATCCAACAAACGCATCACGGCGCGGCCACTCTTCAGGCCTTTGAACTGTTCAGCATTCAACACAAATGACTGCAATCCCCGCAATTGCAAGGTGCCGTCATTGAGCTTGAGGGTTCCCTGAAAATTGGTCAGATAACGGTTGGGTCCACCGACCTGCTTGCTTGGGACTTGCACCACTTCCTCCACACCAGAGAAGACCGTGGTTTGATCGGCCGTTTCACAGGATGGTTTGCTCGCGAGGCTCGCCGAGTAAACGATCGCGTCTCCGACACCGAGTGCACCATCGGCGTCGTTGTCGCGCCATGTCACCGGATTGAGCTTGCAGAACCAGAGCTCAAAGCTCTTCTCCGGCTTCGTGACGGTCAACGATTGACCCGAGGACTTGGGATCGGACTGGCACCCCTGCACAACCAGGGTCCCCATCGTCACAACCAGAGCCAGCCAGCGCCTCGCCACGGTGATCTTGCATCTGCCCAAATGCTGGCTTAAGCACAGACCCCATCCGTTAACGGCGCCTTAAAGGCAGACAACAGACAACGTTTGCCAGAAGACATCAGCCCTGACCTGTTGTGGCGATCTGCAGAAGCGGCGGCAGCGGAGCCTCAACCACGAACCCCTGCCCATCAGGGGGACTGAGGCTCAACCGGTGCGCATGCAGCTGGTACCCCCCATCGCCGGGCAGGGCATCGGCGCGGGCCAGGCCGCCGGGCAGGTACAGGGGGTCGCCCAGCAGCGGCGCCCCGGCCGCGGCCACATGGATGCGGATCTGGTGGGGGCGGCCCGTGGCGATTGCCACCTGCACCAGCCAACCGTCGGCCCGGGGCTCGAGCAGGGTCAGCAGGCTGCGGGCCGGCAAACCCCCGCCATCGCCAGGGGCCGCCGCGCACCAGAGGCTGCCCAGGCGCCCATGGGGCCGGCGGCCAATGGGGGTCTGCAATGGCAGCGCCTGGCCAACGGCCAGCTGCAGCAAGGCTGAGCCGGGTTGGGGCGGGCTCAGCAGGGCGCGGTAGACCTTGTGGGGTCCAGAGCCCGAGCCGGTAGCCGACGCCAAGGCCGCAGCCGAGGCCGCCGTGCTGTCGCGCAGCTGGGCGCTGAGCCAGGCGCGGGCCTGGCGCGAGCGCGCGCACACCAGCAATCCCGAGGTGAACCGGCCCAGGCGATGCACGGGGCGGGCGCCTGGGGCCACCCGGGCGAGCTGGCCCAGCACCGTGTGTTGCAAAAAGCCCCCGGCCGGCAGCACCTGAAGCCCGCTGGGCTTGTTGAACACCACCAGGTCGCCGTCGTCGAACAGGGGGCCGGGCAGCACCGGCACGGCGGGCTCCTGCCAGGGGGGGCGATGCCACACCAGCCGATCGCCGGCTGCCAGCGGTCCATCGCCCCAGAGGCGTTGGCCGTTGCGCCAGATCTGCCCGGCGGCGAGCCGCTCACCCCACACCCCAGGATCCGAATGGCTGTAGCGCTCGGCATAGAAACCAGCGGTGCTGGCGGCCGCAGCGCTGACCCGGTCGCGGTAGGCGTGGCCGTTGTTGCAGGCGGCCGGCAACCAGTCAGCAGGTGCCTCAGCCAACGGGCTCAGTCAACCAGCCCGTGCTCGAGGGCATAGCGCACCAGTTCGGTGCGGCTGGCGGTGCCGGTTTTGATGAACAGCCGGCTGACGTACTTCTCGACGTTGCGGATCGAGGTCTCGAGGCGGCGGGCGATCTCCTTGTTCATCAGGCCTTCGGCCACCAGCTGCAGCACCGAGGCCTCGCGGGGGGTGAAGGCGTGTTCGGCCGGGGCGGTGGCCCTGGGGCTGCTGCCGGTGGCCAGCAAGGTGCGGATCTCGGAGATCTGGCGGGCCATCGAGCCGATGTCGGCATCGGCAAAACGGGCCGCTTCGGCCAGCAGACGCTCCTGGCGGCGCACCACATTGCGCACCCGGGCCACCAGCTCGTCGGGATCGAACGGCTTGGGGATGTAGTCGTCGCAGCCCGCCTGAAAGCCGGAGATGCGATCGGCGGTCATGCCCTTGGCGGTCAGAAAGATGACCGGCGTGCCGCCGAGCCGTTCGTCGGCCCGCAGCTTCTGCAGCAGGCCATAGCCATCGCAACGGGGCATCATCACGTCGGTGATCACCACGTCGGGCAGCAGCTCCTGGGCCACCTGCCAGCCCTGCTCACCGTCGTTGGCGGTGGTGACATCAAAGCCCTCGTCATCGAGGTAGGCCTTGACGGCGGTGCGCAGGCCGGGTTCGTCGTCGACCAGCAGCAGGCGGATCGGCGTTGTGGTCTCGGGGTTGTCGGTGCTCATGGGCGGCATTCAAGTGCAGGGTCAGCGACCGGTCGATGGCAGCCGTTGTTCGGATTCCTGCAGGTGGCCGCTGTAGCCCAGCTGGCGGGCCTTGTCGCCCAGGGTGGAGGGGTCCTGCTTGGCCAGTTCGGGAAAGCACACCGCCCACCAGATCAGATGGTCGAGTCGGTTGCTGGGGTTGATCACCCCGCCGGGGTTGAGCTGGCGCACGATCAGGTCGCGGCCGTCGTTGGTGACCCGCATTGGCGCCTTGGCACTGCAGCGGATCGTGTCGTTGCGCACCTGCAGGTCGTTGGGCAGCTCCAGCCAGACCTTGACCCGGCGCACGTCGGGCATGGCCGGGTCCACCTCGATCTGATAGACGCCGGTGGCCTGCTTGCCCCCCGCCACCAGCCGCTCGCTCAGCAGCACCATGGTCTTGGGGCGCGACAGCTCAGGGGATTCCATCAGCCCTGACTGGGCCCAGACCGCAGCGGGGGCCAGGGCCAGGGCGGCGCAGCAGAGTTTGGCGAGGCTTGTCAGCATGGCTCCCATGCTGGCTTACCTCGACCACCACGCCACCACCCCCTGCGACCCGGCTGTGGTGGCGGCGATGGCGCCCTGGTGGGGCGAGCAGTTCGCCAACCCCGCCAGCCGGCTCTATCGCCCGGCCCTGGAGGCCGCCGCCGCGATAGAGGCTGCGGCCGCAGAACTGCACCAGGGGCTGGCGGCGCCCAGCGGGGCCCAGGTGGTGTTCACCAGCGGCGCGACCGAGGCCAACAACCTGGCCCTCAAGGGCCTGGCCGAGGCGGCCCTGAGCAGCGGCAACCCGCGGCGCCGGCTGGTGAGCGTGGTCAGCGAGCACCACGCCGTGCTCGACGTGCTGCGCTATCTCGAGCGCCACGGCTTTGCGCTCACCCTGCTGCCGATCGATGCCCAGGGGCTGCTGAACCCGGCTGACCTGCAGGCTGCCCTGGACCCAGGCGCCGGCGGGCCGGTGCTGGCGGTCAGCGTGATGGCCGCCAACAACGAGATCGGCACCATCGCCCCCCTGGCCCAGCTGGCGCCGCTGGTGCACGCTGCCGGCGCCCTGCTGCATGTGGATGGGGCCCAGGCGGTGGGTCACATCCCCCTGGCCATGGAGGCCTGGGGCATCGACCTGCTGAGCCTGAGCGGCCACAAGCTCTATGGGCCCAAGGGCATCGGCGCCCTGCTGGTGGCCCCGGGGGTGCAAGTGGCCCCCCAGCTGCAGGGCGGCGGCCAGCAGGGGGGCCTGCGCCCCGGCACCCTGCCGGTGCCGCTGATCGTGGGGCTGGCGGCGGCGCTCAAGCAGGCCCTGGCCGACCGCGAGGGGCGGGCCCTGCGGCTCGCAGCCCTGCGCGATCAGCTGTGGACGGGGCTGCAGGCGCTGGGTGGGCTGACGCTCAACGGCCCGCCGCCGGGCCCCCAGCGGCTGCCCCACAACCTGAGCGTGACCGCAGGCGGGGTCGATGGCACCCGGCTGCACCAGCTGCTGCGCCGCCAGATCGCCGTCAGCAGCGGCTCGGCCTGCAGCCAGGGCTCGGCCTCACATGTGCTGGCGGCACTGGGGCGCACGCGGGCCGAGGCTGCGGCCACGGTCCGCTTTGGCCTGGGGCGCAGCACCACCGCGCAGCAGGTCGAGCAGGCCTTGCGCGCCATGGCCGACGCCCTGGATCAGGCCAGCAACCGCTCAGCAGCCTCGCGTCCCGAGAGGTAGGCCCCCTGCATGGTGGCGGGGAACGCCGTACTGGCGGCTTCGCCAGCCAGAACGAGCGACTGCCAACGGCGTCCCAGCTCCTGGCGCAGCGCCGTCGCCGGCACCGGACCGACGGCCGGATAGGAGTAACTGCCAAAGGCAAAGGGGTCATCGCCCCAGCGGGTCAGCCACACCTGCAGCGGTGCGCCAATGGTCGCCTGGGGGTAGCAGCGTCTGAGCTGGCCCAGGGCCGAGGCGACGATCCCATCGTCAGACCTGCGGGCCATCTGGCGCGCCTGGCTGGCGGCGTTGAAGCCCATCAACGCCGGACGGCCGATCAGCGGTGTCAGATCCACCCACTCGGCCCAGAGACCCGGCTCGGCACTGTCATTGCGGATCCAGGTCTGCGGCCCCCAGAAGCGCTCGCCAAAGACCAGCACGATCTTGTCCAACACGCCCATGCCCAGCTGGGCGATCGCCTGGGCCTTGGCCGCGGGCAAGGGGGGATCAAAGCGGATCGCCCCCCGTTGCAGCACCCCTAAAGGAACGGTGCAGCAGAGCCGTTGGGCCTGGAACACCTGACCGCCAGCGGTGGTCACCGTCACCCCATCGGCACGGTTGTTGATCTGGCTGACCTGCTGACCCAGGCGAATGTCGACGCCCTGCGCCAGATGGGCCACCAGCCGATCCAGACCAGCCGGAACCAGCGCATCGCCGCCCAGCAGCTCCTGGCCATCGCCCCCAGGCGCATCGGCAGCGATCGCGTCAAGATCGGCACCCAGCTCGTGTTCCACATCGGCGATCAGCAGAAAGCGCTGATCGCCACTGAGCTGGGCCGGCAGCAATTGGCGCAGCGGTTGATCAGCGCGGCCATCGGCTTGGGCCCGGGCCATGGCCGCGGCCAGCCAGGCGTCGGCACCTTCACTGCGGCCGGCGGTCCAGGGCTGGCCATCGGGGCCGATGGTGATGCGGCTGCTGTCATCGGTCGGCAGCAGCGGCAGTTTCAGCTGGCGTTCGACCAGATCGACCAACGGGTTGGTCTCCAGACCGTGCAGCCAGGAGGCCCCCAGCTCAATGGGCCAACCCTGACGCCGGTCGGTCCAGATGCGGCCGCCCAGGCGCTGACGCGCCTCGAGCACCACCACCGCGTGCCCCGCAGCGATCAGGCGCTGCGCGCAGGCCAGGCCCGCCAGGCCCGCGCCGATCACCAGGGACTGGGGCCCATCGGCTGGGGGCCCGCCGGCAGCACTCGAGCCGTCCGGGCGCGAGCGCAAATGCCCCCAGCCCAGCACGGCTGCCGAGGCGGCAAGACCCTGACCCACAAACCAGCGGCGCCGCATCGGAACTAGCCCCGCCGCCTAGCCACCCGCCAGCGGGCGCTGCGGGCGCGGGGGTTCGCCCCGACCTCGTCGTCGCTGGCCTGCACCGCCTTGCGGGTCACCCGCTCGAGCCGCTCGTCGCCCAGGAAGGCGGTCTTGACGCGCCGGTCTTCAAGCGAATGAAAGCTGATCACCCCGAACAGGCCCCCCGGCAGCAACCAGTCAGGGGCTGCACCTAATAAATGATCTAGCACCCCCAGCTCGTCGTTAACGGCGATGCGCAGCGCCTGAAAGGTGCGCGTCGCCGGATGGATGCGGCCGCGCCGGGCCGCCGGCGGGTAGCAACCGGCGACCAGGTAAGCCAGCTCGGCCGTGGTTCTGCCGGCCCAGGGACCCTGCTCTTGGATGCGGCGGGCAATGCGGCGCGACAGCCGCTCCTCGCCGTACCCATAGATGAGGTCGGCCAGCTCGGTCTCATCGAGCCGATCGATCAGGGCCCCGGCCGTCTCACCGGCCAGCGGGTTCATGCGCATGTCGAGCGGACCCTCGAGCCGAAAGCTGAAGCCCCGGGCGGGCACATCGAGCTGGGGGCTGCTGACCCCCAGATCGGCCAGCACCGCACTCACCGGCTCGCTGGGCACGAACGCGGCAAAGTTGGTCGCCACGATCTGGACACGATCGGCAAAGGGGGCAAGGGCGCCTGCGGCGGCGGCGCGGGCGCTCGGGTCCTGGTCCAGCCCGATCAGGCGCAGACCGGGGTGGGCCGCCAGCAGCAGGCCACTGTGACCGCCGCCGCCGAGGGTGCAGTCCAGCAGCACCCCGCCCGGTGGCAGTTCGGCAAAGGCCGCCAGCACGGCATCGGCCAGCACCGGCACATGGTCAAAGCCCCGATCCATGGCAGCGCGCCCGCCCTGGCCCCATCCTCGTGCCCAACAGGGGCGGTGACTGAACCGCCGAAGGGTTTCCTTAGGATGGGCCTGCGATCACTGCCGTTGCGGCTGTCATGACCCAGCTCGAGACCCGCACGGAGCCGATGGTGGTCAACTTCGGCCCCCATCACCCCTCGATGCACGGGGTGCTGCGGCTGGTGGTGACCCTCGACGGCGAAGACGTGGTGGACTGCGAGCCGGTGATCGGCTACCTGCACCGCGGAATGGAGAAGATCGCCGAGAACCGCACGAACATCATGTTCGTGCCCTATGTCAGCCGCATGGACTATGCGGCGGGCATGTTCTACGAAGCGATCGTGGTCAATGCCCCCGAGCGGCTGGCCGATGTGCCGGTGCCCCGGCGCGCCAGCTACATCCGGGTGTTGATGCTGGAGCTGAACCGCATCGCCAACCACCTGCTGTGGCTTGGCCCCTTTCTGGCGGACGTGGGCGCCCAGACGCCGTTCTTCTACATCTTCCGCGAGCGGGAGATGATCTACGACCTGTGGGAAGCCGCCACCGGTCAGCGCCTGATCAACAACAACTACTTCAGAATCGGCGGCGTCGCGGCCGATCTGCCCTACGGCTGGCTCGAGAAGTGCCTCGACTTCTGCGACTGGTTTGGCCCCAAGATCGACGAGTACGAAAAGCTGATCACCAACAACCCGATCTTCCGCAAGCGGATCGAGGGCCTGGGCACCATCAGCCGCGAGCAGGCCATCAACTGGAGCCTCTCGGGCCCGATGCTGCGCGCCTCGGGCGTGCCCTGGGACCTGCGCAAGGTCGACCATTACGAGTGCTACGACGACTTTGACTGGAACGTCGCCTGGGAGACCGAGGGCGATTGCTTTGCCCGCTACCGGGTGCGCGTGCAGGAAATGCGTGAATCGCTCAAGATCCTGCGCCAGGCCTGCCAGATGATTCCCGGCGGCCCCACCGAAAACCTCGAAGCCCGCCGCATGGCCGAGGGCAAAAGCAGCGAGTTCGCCGGCTTCGATTACCAGTACGTGGCCAAGAAGGTGGCTCCCACCTTCAAGATCCCCCAGGGCGAGCTGTATACCCGGCTCGAATCCGGCAAAGGCGAGATCGGGGTGTTCATCCAGGGCAACAACGACGTCACCCCCTGGCGCTTCAAAATCCGCGCGGCTGATCAGAACAACCTGCAGATCCTGCCCCACATCCTCAAGGGCAGCAAAGTGGCCGACATCATGGCGATCCTCGGCTCGATCGACGTGATCATGGGCTCGGTCGACCGCTGAATCGACCGCTCAATACCGCTGAACCGCTTCCTGCGACGTCTTAGCCGGGCCGGCTTTTTGTTGCCCGCCAGCCTGACGGGGTATCTCTGGCTCAAAGGCCTGCACCCAGCGCTCCCCGGGTGGCCCTGCCCCCTGCGCGCCCTGACCGGTATTCCCTGTCCCACCTGCTTTCTGACGCGGGCCACGGGGGCGGCCCTGCGCGGCGATCTGCCCAGTTCGCTGCAACTGCATGCCTTTGGTCCCGTGGTGGCCACCGCCCTGCTGTGGTGGTCGATCACAGCGCTGCACCAGCGGCGGCTGGTGCCACCCCAGCTGCCGGCCTGGCCCCTGGGCGCCGGGGCGCTGGCCCTGGTGGCCTACTGGGGGTTGCGTCTGTGGCTCAGTTTTGGCCTGGGGATCCAGGGCTTCCCGGCATTTCCGCCGAGCTGATCAGGTGATCATGTGATGAAGTGATCATGTGATGAAGTGATCAAGTGATCAAGTGATCAAGGCTGAATCAACTGATCAGACCCTTGTGATAAGCCGCATTCTGCAGATAAAAGCTGCTCACTGGGACAGCCAGCAGGGCACCGAGCCCACAGGTGCACACCGACACCACCACGACCAAGACCCAGGCCAGGATTTCAATACCCAGAAAATCAGGCCCGTTGGCCGAGCGGTACACCGCCTGAAATGAGGCTGCAAAAGCATCAGTGATCGACTGGTCGGTCAGAAAGATGCGATTCACATAGATCGGCATCACCAGCGCCACAACGATGCCCGGAACAATGCAGAGCACAAAGCCGATGGTCATCACCAAAGAGAAGAAGATGCCCGCCAGCAGATAGCGCCAGGGGCGCCTCAGCAGTTCAGAAAAGGCAGCCTTAACCGTGATCGTCTCCCCTTGGGCGTAATGCAGCGCCGGCACCGCCACAAACAGCACCCCCACCAGGCTGGAGAGAATCGAGAAGGGCACCTGGGCCAACTGCCCCAGGGCCGAGGCCGCCGTAACGGCCGCATCGCCAGCGGCACCACCACCGGCCACCCCGACGCCGATCAACACCATCACCCAGGTCACGGCAGCCCCCAGGCCCGCCAGCACCGCGGTGGCGATCCAGATCAGCAGGATCGTTGGCACATGGCGCACAAACGCCTCCCAGGCCTTGTTGATCGTGGGCTGTTCGTAGGCCAAGGGGGCGGCCATGCAGGTCGGGCGCAAAGTAGTTGGCATCGTCGCAGCTGCCGGCAGGGGAGACAACCAGGTGAGACCCATGGACCCTGACACCTGGTTGCTGCTCTGCCGCACCGTGCGCTTCGGGGACACCGACGCCGCTGGCGTGATGCATTTCGCCCGGCTGCTGAGCTGGTGTCACGAGGCCTACGAAGAAAGCCTCGAGCGCTTTGGCCTGGCGGCGGCCGAGATCTTCCCAACGCCAACGGCCGCCCTGACCGTCGCCCTGCCGATCGTGCACTGCAGTGCCGACTTTCGCCGGCCCCTGGTGTGTGGCGACCCCATGACCATCGAGTTGGCGCCACGGCGTCTCGATCCCGGCGGGTTCGAGGTGAGCTATCGCTTCAGCACCAGCGGCCAACCCGCCGCCACAGGCCTGACCCGCCACCTGGCGATCGACAGCCGCAGCCGTCAGCGCTGCCCCTTGCCCGCCGCCATCAACCGTTGGTTGGAGGCCTCCAACCTGGGGGGAGGGATCCAGCCGCTCTGAGCTGAACCGACCAGCCACGACTGCCAGGCCCCGGCCGCTTCGTAGGGGTCCCAGGGCCCTTACCAGTGATTGCATGTCATCACTGGTAAGGCGATGGCGCGCCCCCATGGGGACCCCAAAACAAAGATCAGCTGACGCTGACCGCACTCAGCTGATCGCATTCAGCTGACCGCATGCCGCTCTGCGTCCCATGCGGTGGGAACCCTGATGAGCGGTTGCGCTCCCTCACCCCGATGGCTTGTCCTGACGCTGGAACCAACGGCGACCCTGGAACCACTCCTGGCACTGGTTCTGCTGCAGACGCCTGCTTCGGCCTCAGCTCAGCACCCGAATCGGAGCCTTCGGACCCTTCGGACCCTGCGGTGCTGGCGGCGTTTGAGGCAGCGGCCTGGGAGATCGGCCACAACGCCCGGCGCAGGGACATCCGCCGCAATTTGCGCAACCATCGTCAGCGACTGCGGGCCAGGGGCCTGCGGCCTGTGCAGTTCTGGCTGCCTGACCTGCGCCGCTCTGACGCTCAGGAGCAGGCGCGATCCCAGTCACGGGCTGTCACCTGGAGTGACGACAGGAGTAGCGGCTGGAGCAACGACTGGAGCAACGTCTTGAGCCTGCCAACGCCGTCGGTGTCAGCCTCCGAACCCAGGACGGCGATCGCACGGGGTGAGCTGCGGGTGCTGCTCGACAGTGCACCGTTCCCAGCCGCCCTCCAACCGCACCTGGAGCGGCTCCCGAGCGAAGAACCGAAAGAGGACGCAAGAGAGCAACCCCAGATCGCCGCGATCCTGTTGGACAACGCCTTTTCGGAGCTGTCCACGACTCTCGTGTGCCCGCTGACCACCAGGCTCAGCCGCGCCCCACTGCTGCGGGTTCCTCTCAATCCATCGGCAATAAACGGACTGCGCCGTAGCCATCAGCTGATGCTCGATGGGCTCACCACCGTGCCCCGCCAGCAACTGGGTGCCTGCATCGGCAGGCTGAGCGACGAGGATCTGAAGCGGTTGGGCCTCGCCCTGCTGGTGGTGTCAGGCCTGGCCCGCTAGCCACTGCTGCCAGCGCCGGCGCTCCCACTTGCCGGTGACGGTGCGCTCCAGCTGGGGGCACAACAGCCAGCGAGCCGGCCGCTGGGCAGGGGGCAGCTGGCGCGCCAACAGGGCCAACTCAGCGAGCACAGGCGGACCATCGGCACCAGCGAGGGCCTGCAGGCGAACCAGCGCCACCAGCCGCTGGCCCCAGCGCGGATCGGGCTCGCCCAGCAGCAGCAGCGCCGCCACCGGCAGCTCTGCAGCCTCAAGCAGCGCCCCAAGCCGCTGCTCCACCTGCTCGGGGAACACCGTCTCGCCACCGCTGTGGATCGCCCCGTCGAGGCGACCTTGGATCTCGAGCCCGCTGGGGCTGAGCCGGGCGGCATCGCCGCTGCGCCACCAGCCATCGGCGCTGCGGGGCAGCTGCACCAGCTGGCCCTGGTGCAGCCAGCCGGGGCTGAGCCGACTGGTGAGGACCTCAAGGGGGGCGCTGACATCGGGATTGTCCACACACCCTGGGGCACCAGCAGACCCCACCGCGCCGGCCAGCCGCAGCTGCACATCGGCCAGGGGCTGACCGCAGCCGGACTCGCCCGCCAGAAAGCGCTCGGGCGGCAGGGCGCAGACCATGGCGGCGGTCTCGGTGGCGCCGTAGCAGGGCGCCAGCCGCAGCTCCAGCTCCCTGGCCCGGTGAGCCAGGGCTGCCGGCAGGGGGGCACCCCCCACCCAGATCAGATCCAGCTGCTGCAGCCAGGCGATGCCCGCAGGTTCGTCCAGCAGCCGCAAGAGCTGGGTGGGCACCAGCGACAGCAGCACCGGACCCTGATCCGCCAGGACAGAGGCCGGCAGGGCGCTCGCCAGGGCCACGGGGTCGCGCATCAAGGCGGGGTCCAGGGCCTGGTGGCGCGCGCCCCAATGGCGGCAGCGCAGCCAGGGCATCAGACCGCTGACGTGATGCAACGGCAGCGGATTGAGGTGCAGACAGGCGGCGGGCTCGTAGCCGAGCGCGCCCAGCCAGGCAGCGGTGGCCGCCGCTGAGGCCTGCAGGTGGGTGAGGGGCTGCAGGCACCAGCGGCGCCCCCCCGCCGAGCCGCCGCTGCCCACGATGACTCCCGGGCCGAACTGCCGCTGCAATGCCTCGGGCACCGGCGGAGCCTGCTCATCAGGGGCCGCCAGGGGCACCAGACGCCCCGCATCCCAGGCCTGCTCGAGCTGCTGGGGAGTCATGACGCCGCCTGCCAGACCTGCCACGGATCGGTGGCCAGCAGCGGGCCGGTGGGCTGCCAGCCGGGGGCCAGGCCGGGGGCCGCGGGCGTCGGCCCCTGGGCCTGCAGGGCCGCCAGGTGATGGAGCCAGCGGCGGCCGATGCCGGTTTCAAAGGCGGTGCTCAGCATCAGCCGCGGCCGGCCGGCGCCCAGTTCGGCCAGCAGCGGCCGCGGGTCCCCCTCCTGGCTGGGGCGGCGCACCTGCCAACCCGACCACTGGCGGCGCAGGGCTGGACAGTGGCGCAACGATTCGTCGAGGGCCACGGGCAGGCGCTGGGCCAGATCGTCCAGGCCGGCCTGATCCGCCGGGGCCAGGGGTTGCTCGAACCACTGCAGGCGGGGGTCGGCCGCCAGGCGCTCGGCCCAGGCCGCCGCCGTCGGCCTGGGCCAGTGGCCATTGGCATCGAGCCGCAGGCGGGCCTGGGGGGGCAGGCGGGCCAGCAACTGTTCGAGCACGGACCGCTCGTCGCTGTCGCTGTGGACCGCCACTTTCCACTTGAAGCTGAGCCCAGCGGCGCCGGCAGCACCACCGCCTTGCAGGGCCTGCAGGGCCGCCTCAAGACTGGCCACCGCCCCGGCACCGGCGGGCAGCAGCTGGGCCGAGGCGGGCGGCTGCAACCAACCGGTTGCAGCCAGCAGGCCATCGGCTTCGGCCAGGGCCCCACCGACGGCAAAGGCCAGGGGGCCCGGCAGGGCGCCGGCCGCCAGGGCTTCTTCGAGCTGGGACCGGCCTGGAGCCGGCCCCAGTGCGCGGATCGCCGCAGCCAGATCAGGGCTGGACCCGGCGCCCTGCGCCAGCGGGGCGGCCTCACCCCAGCCCAGCTGGCCGCTGGCGGAGCGCAACTGCAGCAGCCAGCCCCGTTTGTGGGACACGGTGCCGTGGGCCGTGCGCAACGGCCGCGGCAGCGCCAGGGCAAACGGACGCCAGTGCAGCTGCAGGGCCGGCACCACCATTCAGACCCAGTGCCCGAGTGCCAGTCCAGCGGCCAGACCGAGGCCATTGAAGGTTTGGAACTTCAGGGCCAGGAACTTGCTGCCGGCGATGCGTTCGGGCTCGTCGTGGTGCCGCGCCAACAGGCGCACCAGGGCCAGCCCCGGCGGCAGGCCCAGCCAGGCCAGCAGCGCCGTCGGCGGCCACAGCCCCTGCAGCACCGGCAGCAGCTCAAGGGCCAGGGTGAGGGCCACAAACCAGGGGATCAAACCGGCGGCGGCCCCGGTGCCCAGCCGCACCACCGGCGAGCGCTTGCCGTGGGCGGCGTCGTCGTCCACCTGGTGAAAGTGAGAGCAAAACAGCACCAGGGTGGTCGCCAGGGCCGGACCACTGCCCAGCTCGAGGGCCGCGGCCCAGGGGATCGCCAACGGCGCAGGGCTCAGGGCCAGCAGGGCTGCGGCGGTGGCCACCGGGCCAAAGGCAAGCCAGCACAAGGGCTCCCCCAGCCCGTGGTACCCCAGCCGAAACGGCGGCCCCTGGTACACGTAGCCGATGCCGCAGCACAGCAACACCAGGGCCAGCACGGCCGGACTGCTGAGCCAGGCGACCAGCGCCATCAACACCAGACCCAGCAGCAGGGCCCCATTGGCCCAACCGGCCACCCGGCTGCGGCGCCCGGTCAGCTGAACGACCGAATGGGGCTTGCCGGCAGCGTCGATGCCGGTGTCGTGGTCGAACACGTCGTTGCTGAGGTTCTCCCAGGCCAGCAGCAGCACCGCCGCCAGCACAAAGCCCAGCCAGGGCCCCCAGCGCAGCTGACCGCTGCGGCCCAGCCACCAGCCGCCGGCCAGCAGCACCGGCATCACCGCCACCGAGTACATGGGCCACTTGATCGCGGCCTTCCACAGCTGCCGGCGCCGGGCGGCGTAACGGCTTGCGACGACCTCGGGCTCAGGCATGGATCGAACGGACAGCAACTGCTCTGGGACCCATACATTTGAGCAGCACTGTTGCCAGCCCGGCCCGGCGTGCAGCCCCGCTTTGCCGATCTGCTGGCTGCCGCCAGCGCCAGCGCCCGCCACCTCGACGAGGACGGGGTGCTCAGCCTGGCGCTGCCTCTGGCGGTGGTCGACCCGCTGCCGTTGCTGCCGATGCTGGCTGGAGACGACGGCTTCCGCTTTCTGTGGGATGGGGCCCCCGGCCTCTGCCTGGCAGCGGCCGGGCGCTGCCAGAGCCTGGAGCTGAGCGGACCGAGGCGGTTCGAACTGGCCCAGCGCTTCGCCTCGCTGGCCCTGGGACGGCTGGTCAGCCCCGGCGCGGCGCCGCCGGTGGCCAGGCCGCGGGTGCTGCTGGCCTTTGCCTTCTTTGACACGGCCAGCGCCGCCGGTGGCGCCGCCGTGCCCGGCGTGCAGGCGGTGCTGCCCCAGTGGCAGCTCAGCCGTCACGGCCAGCACTGCTGGCTGCGCCTGCAACGTCCGCTGGGGGGCGGGGTCAGCCCCCGCAGCCTGGCCGAAGAGCTGTGGGAGCAGGCCCAGCTCCTGGAACGGTGGGCGGACATCCCGCCACCGCAGGCCCAGGGTCCAGGTGAGCTGACCGACCTGCCCCGGGTGCTGCACAGCAGCGACTGGCAGGGTCCCTACGGCCAGGCCGCCGAACGGGCCCTGCAGCTGGTCCACAACGGGGACCTGCAAAAGCTGGTGCTGGCCGTGCGCCAGGAGCTGCTGCTCGACCGTCCACTGGACCCGCTGCAGCTGCTGAGCTCGTTGCGGCAGCGCCAGAGCGGCAGCTGCCGCCTGCTGTGGCAGCGCCACAGCGACCACTGCCTGGTCGGGGCCTCGCCCGAGCGGCTGCTGACGGTGCGGCAGGGACAGCTGCGCAGCGATGCCCTCGCGGGCACGGCCGGCAGCGACGACACCAGCTCCACCCTGCTGGCATCCGCCAAGGATCGGCACGAACATGAGCTGGTGATCGACACGATCAGCACCGTGCTCAGCCAGCTGGGCCTGCAACCCCGTCGCCCCCGCCACCCGCGGGTGGCAAGGCACGGCCATCTGCTGCACCTGCACACGCCGATCACCGCCGCGATCGGCCACCACCACCCGCTGGCCCTGGCCGAAGCCCTGCACCCCACCCCGGCGGTCGCCGGGCTGCCCCGGCGCCAGGCCCTGCACTGGCTGCGGGCGCTCGAACCGTTCGAGCGCGGTCACTACGCCGCCCCGATCGGCTGGATCGACAGCGAAGGCGATGCCGACCTACGGGTGGCGATCCGCTGTGGCGTGGTGCGCGGCCACCGGCTGGAGCTGTGTGCCGGGGCTGGCCTGGTGCGCGGTTCGGCCCTGTCGCGGGAGGCCCAGGAGGTGGGCCTCAAGCTGCAGGTGCTTCAGGACCAGCTCAACCTGCGTCCAGCGCAGGCCCCTTCCCCCGTGTTGCGATGAACCCCCTGTCCCAGGGCTCAAGCCTGGACCTGTCCGGCGTGAACATGCTGATCATGCTGGTGCTGGCCCACTGGCTCGCCGATTACCCGCTGCAGACCGACCGGATCGCGGTCGAAAAATGTCCCGGCTGCGACAAGGTGCTCAATTGGCGGTGGTGGCTGACGGCCCACGCCGGCACCCACGGCTTCTTTGTGGGCTGGATCACCGGCGTGCCCCTGCTGGGCCTGGCCGAATGGGGACTGCACACCTTGATCGACTGGGGCAAATGCCAGCGGCATTACGGCGTGGCAACGGATCAGGGACTGCACATCGCCTGCAAGCTGTTGTGGGTGCTGCTGCTGACCAGCGCCGGCGGCTCAGGGCTGCAGTAGGGCCTCAGGCCTGCAGTAGGGCTCAGCTCTGCAGGAGCCGGGCGATGGTCAGATCGGCCAGGGGGATGGCCCCTAGGCGCTCCACCTCGCGAATGCCGGTGGGGCTGGTGACGTTGATCTCGCTGAGGCGACCGTCGATCACATCGATGCCGACAAAGAACAGCCCCTCGGCCCGCAGCGCCGGCGCGAGCTCGGCGCAGATGGCCCGCTCGGCGGCGCTCAACTCGGTGGCCTGGGGCTGGCCGCCCACCGCCAGGTTGCTGCGAAACTCCCCCCCCGCGCCGCCACTGGGCACCCGGTTGACGGCCCCCAACGGCTCGCCATCCACCAGAAGGATGCGCTTGTCACCGGCGGCCACACCCGGCAGAAAGGCCTGCACCATCACCGGCAGGGTCTGCTGGGCGGTGACCAGCTCCAGCAGGGCCCGCAACCCCGGGGTGCCCGCCGCGGCGAACACCACCCCCTGACCCGCTCGCCCCCCCAATGGCTTGAGCACCACCTCGCCATGCTCGGCGGCAAAGGCAGCCAGGGTCTCGACCTGGCTGGCCACCAGGGTCGGCGCCATCAGATGGCTCCAACGCAGGGCACTCAGCTTTTCGTTCCAGGCCCGCAGCGCCGCAGGGCGGTTGAGCACCCGCACCCCCTGGCGCTCGGCCAGCTCGAGCAGATGCGTGGCGTACAGATAGGCCTCGTCGACCGGCGGGTCCTTGCGCATCCACACGGCACCGAACCGCTGCAGCGGCAGCAGCTGGGGCTCGCCGGTGGTGAACCAGGGCTCGCAGCTGGTC
Organism: Cyanobium sp. C1_MAG_00004; assembly: GCA_027486935.1. Classification (GTDB taxonomy): domain Bacteria; phylum Cyanobacteriota; class Cyanobacteriia; order PCC-6307; family Cyanobiaceae; genus RGUW01. The sequence continues at coordinate 68,279 of JAIXOF010000099.1, forward strand.
ACCGGGGTGGCCCACACCCAGCAGCTGTGACCCGCGACAGCGTCACTGGCCGCCGGCCCGGCCGAAAGATCGGCCAGGGTGGCCGCCCACACCGGCACTCCGGCCCGCTGGGCCGCCTGCATCAGCGCGACGCTCGAATCCTTGGCTGGATTGAGCCTCGCAATCGGATCGATCACAAACAGCTGGGGGGCCGTCCCCACAGCAGAAGCAGCAGTGGTCACCGCTCAGCCCGCCAGCAAAGCGTCCAGCCGGCCGCTGCGCTCGAGCGCATGCAGATCGTCGCAGCCGCCCACGTGCTGGCCGTTGATGAAGGTCTGGGGCACGCTGCGGCGGCCGCCACTTTTGGCGGCCATGGCGGCACGGGCGGCCTCGTCACCGTCGATGGCGAACTCGGTGTAGGCCACCCCCTTGCGGTCGAGCAACGCCTTGGCGCGAACACAGAAGGGACATGCCCGCCAGGTGTAGATCTCGACCGTTGCGGCCATCACAGCTCAAGCAGGTGGCGAAATCCTAAGGATTGATGCCTCGCCGTTCTGTACGGTCGATCCAATCCCGCAACGCCCGTTGCCGCATTCCGCCGTGACGTCCTCCGTGACCACCACACCCGCAGCAGTGCCGCTCGATCTCACCGATTTCAAGCGCGACCTCTCCGAGCTCACCGACCGCCTGGGCCAAGCCCAGGACTGTCTTTGACGTCGCTGCTCTGACAGCGCGCCAGCAGGACCTCGAGCAGCTGGCCTCCCAGCCTGATTTCTGGGATGACCAGAAGGCCGCCCAGGCCAAGATGCGCCAGCTCGACGAGGTCAAGGGCCAGCTCGAGCAGCTGCGCCGTTGGCAGGCCGCGGTGGACGATGCCGAAGCGACCCTCGAGCTTTACGACCTCGAACCCGATGCTGACCTGCTGGCGGAGTCGAACACCGCCCTGCAGCAGCTGCGGGCTGATCTGGACCGCTGGGAGCTCGAGCGCCTGCTGAGCGGCCCCTACGACAAAGAGGGCGCGGTGATCAGCATCAATGCCGGTGCCGGCGGCACCGATGCCCAGGACTGGGCCCTGATGCTGATGCGCATGTACACCCGCTGGGCCGAAGACCATGGCATGAAGGTCACGGTCGACGAGCTCAGCGAAGGCGAAGAGGCGGGCATCAAGAGCTGCACGATCGAGATCGAGGGGCGCTACGCCTACGGCTACCTGCGCAACGAAAAGGGCACCCACCGGCTGGTGCGCATCAGCCCCTTCAACGCCAACGACAAGCGTCAGACCAGCTTCGCCGGCGTCGAGGTGATGCCCAAGATCGAAGAGGAGGTCAAACTCGACATCCCCGACAAGGACCTGGAGATCACCACATCCAGGTCGGGCGGCGCCGGTGGTCAGAACGTCAACAAGGTGGAGACGGCGGTGCGGATCCTGCACATCCCCACGGGCCTGTTCGTGCGCTGCACCCAGGAGCGCTCCCAGCTCCAGAACAAAGAGAAGGCCATGGCCCTGCTGATGGCCAAGCTGCTGGTGATCGCCCAGGAGCAGCGGGCGGCCGAAATCGCCGACATCCGCGGCGACATCGTCGAGGCGGCCTGGGGCAACCAGATTCGCAACTATGTCTTTCACCCGTATCAGATGGTGAAGGACCTGCGCACCCAGCACGAGACCACCGACGTCCAGGGCGTGATGGACGGCGATCTGGACCCCTTCATCCAGAGCCTGCTGCACGCCGGCGTCGAGGTGGGCGGAGGCTCAGCCGATGACTGAGCCGCAGAGGCCAGCAAGCCCGCAGGCCAACGCCGAAAACCCCAGCTTCATCAAGCTGGCGATGCGCAACATGGTGCGCAAGGGGCGCCAGAGCCTGCTGCATTTCGGCCTGACGGCCCTGGGCCTGCTGGGTTTTCTGGTGCTGATCGCCACGCTGGGTCGCCCCCAGATCCCCGGTGGCTGAGATCGGCATGGCTGACTCCAAACCCCAGCCCTCGCCAGAGGACGCCTCCATCGACCTGGACCTGGCGTTTTCAGCCGACCCGCAGCTGCCGCCCGAACTGATGGCCGCCGCCGGCCCCTGGTGCGCACCCCCTGGCGCCGAAGCGGCCTGGCAAGAGCTCCTGACCGGTTGGCTGCAACAGCTGCAGGCCGAACTGGCGGCCCCGCTGCAGGCCCCGGCCTACAGCCTGGGGCTCAGCCTGGTGGCCGACGGCGAGATCGCCGAACTCAACAGCGACTGGCGCGCCAAGCCCGGCCCCACCGACGTGCTGGCCTTTGCCGCCCAGGACGACGACCTGGACGGGGCACCGGCGATGCCGATGGACGGCTGCCTCGAACTGGGCGACATCGTGATCTCGCTCGAGACCGCCGCCCGCCAGGCCCCTGAACACGGCAACACCCTGGAGCAGGAGCTGCTGTTTCTGGCCAGCCATGGGCTGCTGCACCTGCTGGGCTGGGACCACCCGGATCAGCCAAGCCTGACGGCGATGCTGCAGCGCCAGGAGGACCTGTGCACCAGGGTTAACGTGCTGGGCAGCGGCTCGAATCCGGGCCTTTGATGACCAGTCCTCTTCCCAGCCCCCTTCCCGGCACTCCCCCCACGCTTGAGGCGGCCCCCGCCCCCAGGCGCCGGTCCAGGCGTCTCGGCGCCTGGACCGTGGCGGGTGATCTGCCCAGCAGCTTTCGCTATGCGGCCAAGGGGCTGATCTACAGCTTCGGCAGCCAACGCAATTTCCGCATCCATGTGATCACCGGGGCCGTGGTCTTTGGCCTGGGCCTGTGGCTGCAGCTGAGCCTCGAGCGGCTGGCCGTGCTGGTGCTCACCGTGGCGGCCGTGCTGGTGCTCGAGCTGCTGAACACCGCCACCGAGGCGGTGGTGGACCTGGCCATCGGCCGCCAGTACCACCCGCTGGCCCGCATCGCCAAGGATTGCGCCGCCGCCGCGGTGCTGGTGGCAGCCCTGTCCTCGATGGTGATCGCCCTGTTGCTGCTGCTGCCACCGCTCCTGACCCGACTGGGCCTCTAATGCTTCTCGTTCTCGACAACTACGACAGCTTCACCTTCAACCTGGTGCAATACCTGGGTGAACTGGCGGCCCAGCACCCGCTGGCGGCCGAACTGCGGGTGGAGCGCAACGACGCCCTGACCCTGGAGCAGATCAAGGCCCTGGCCCCCGCCGCGATCCTGATTTCGCCGGGACCCGGTGATCCCGACCAGTCGGGTGTCTGCCTCGATGTGCTGCGCGAGCTCAGTCCCACCATCCCCACCCTGGGGGTGTGCCTGGGCCACCAGGCCATTGCCCAGGTCTATGGCGGCAGGGTGGTGCGGGCCGCCGAGCAGATGCACGGCAAGACCTCGCCGGTGCAACACAACGACGCCGGGGTGTTCGCCGGGCTGCCCAAGCCACTGACCGCCACCCGTTACCACAGCCTGATCGCCGAACGGGCGTCGCTGCCCGACTGCCTCGAGATCACTGCCTGGCTCGACGACGGCACGATCATGGGCCTGCGGCACCGGCAGTACCCCCACCTGCAGGGGGTCCAGTTCCACCCCGAAAGCGTGCTGACCCAGAGCGGCCACGACCTGTTGGCCAACTTTCTGCGGCAGGCCTCCGGGCACTAGCTCCAGGGGGGCCACCCTGCAGTTGGGTTAGCTTCGCCGCACGAGCCGCCCCGCCAAGCGCCGCCCCCGCCCCCCATGCGTCTGCTGCCCGCCCCCCGTCTCAAGACCTGTCTGAAGACCCTGCTGGGCACCACTGCGTTCAGCACCGCGGTGCTGACCAGCACGACCCTGGCCGGGCCCGGGGCCCAGGCCGCCGGCGGTGTGACGATCACCAGCTACGGCCACAGCGCCCTGCTGATCAGTGGGGGCGGCAAAACCGTGCTGGTGAACCCGTTTCAGGCGGTCGCCTGCGCCGCCGGTCTGGCCGAACCGCGGGTCAGCGCCGATGTGATCCTGGCCAGCAGCCGTCTCAAGGATGAGGGCGCCAACGTGGCCCGCGGCAAGCTGCTGGCAAGTCCAGGCTCCTACCGGGTCGGTGGCCTCAGCATCGAGGGCATCGCCGCGCCCCACGACCGCTTTGGCGGCCGCCGCTTTGGCCAGGCCACCCTGTGGCGCTGGAAACAGGGTGGTCTCGAGATCGCCCACCTGGGCGGCACCGCCGCCAGCCTGGGGCCCTCGGATCGGGTGATCCTGGGCAGGCCCGATGTGCTGATCATCGGCGTCGGCGGCGGCGCCAAGGTCTACACCGGCCCCGAAGCCGCCGAGGTGGTGCGCGAGCTGCAGCCCCGGCGGGTGATTCCGGTGCAGTACGTCAGCGGCCGCAAACCGCCCAAAGACTGCGACCAGGGCGGGGTGGAGCCCTTTCTCAAGGCCATGGCCGGCTCCAAGGTGAACCGCCCCGGCACCAGCCTGAGCCTGCCGGGCAAGCTGGGCGACAGCCTGATGATTGAGGTGATGCGCTGAGTGACACTCAGGAGACCCTCTGAGTGACTCCCTCAGTGACGCTCTGATCAGAGTCCGCTGAACGCCTGCCAGAACCGCTGCATCTGCTCGCTGGTGCCGATGCTGACTCGCAGCGACCCATCGATCAGGGGCTTGCCCGCCATCGACCGAACCAGGATTCCGGCATCGCGCAACCGCCGCTCGACATCGGCCGGCGCCTGGGCTGGCCAGATCAGCAGGTAATTGCCGCCGCCGCAGTGGTGCCGCACCCCCGCCTGCTGCAGCTGCTGCACCAGCCAGCTGCGGGCGCGCCTGACCTCGGCCACATAGGCATCGGTGTAGGCCTGATCGGCCAGGGCGGCATGGGCCGCCGTCACCGCAAAGCTATTGATGTCGTAAGGGCCGGTGACCCGGCTGATGCGATCGATCACCGCGGCAGCACCGATCGCAAAGCCCATGCGCAGGCCCGCCAGACCGGCGGTCTTGGCCAGCGAGCGCAGCACCACCAGGTTGGGCGTGGCCGCAAAGTCGGCCAGGGGCAGCACGCTGTCGCCGGTGAAAGCCTCATACAGCTCATCCACCACCACCAGGGTCCGGGGCGCCGCCGCCGCCAGCTCCAGGAGCAGCTGGGGCGCCAGGCGCGTGCCGGTGGGGTTGTTGGGATTGCAGATCAGCAGGATCCGGGGGCCCTGATGCTCGCCGTCACGGCCCAAACCAGAATTGACCAGGGCCAGGCGCAGCGCTTCGAGCGGAAAGGCGAAGTCGGGCAACCGGTACGGGATCGCCTCGATCGCCATGCCCTGCATCTGGGCACAGGGGGTGTAATAGCCAAAGGTCGGACTCGTGGTGAGCAAGGTCTCACCCCGATCGCCATAGGCCTGAAAGATGGCGTGCAGGGCCGCATCGACCCCGTTGAACAGGCCGACCTGCTGGGGCTGCAGCGGCAGGCCCAGGTTGGCGATCAGCGCCTCGCGCAGGCCGTCGTACTCGGGATAGATCCCGTACTGATCGGGCGGGATCGCCCGGATCGCCTCCACCACCGTTGGGCTGGGCCCGATCGTGTTCTCGTTGAAGTCGAGCCGCAGCAGCCCCCGCCGCCCCTCCAAGGGAGCGCTGTAAGCCTGGAGGCTCTCCACCTCGGGACGGGCCGGCGGAAAGGTCATAGAGCCAACGGGGCCACACCCGACCACTCTTGCAGGCCCGCCCGGAGCCACGGCTAGCTTGAAGCCAGGGGACTGATCCACGGCACTGTCGCGCTGGCCAATCCGCCCCGGCCTGAGCTGGCACCCATCGAGGTGTCAGCTCAGGCCGACAGTCGCGCGGTGCCCTGGGTGGGCCCGCTCGAAGTGCGGTTCGGCAACCGTCGCTGCTTCACCGGCGGCATGGTGCTGGGCAATGCGGTGCTGCTGGGGGTGATTCCGATGCAAGACATGGACCTGGTGCTGAGGCCCCAGCTGCAAAGCATCGAAGTGAACCCTGAGAGCCCCAACATTCCGCTGAGCGTGGCGAAGTGAAGGAGGCAGTCCTTTGTCCGCTCACATGCGCTCCAGGGTGGGAATGCCCAGCAGTCCCAGCCCCAGCTTGAGGGTGGCGGCGGTGAGGCGGCACAACGCCAGGCGTGAGCTGCGGGCCGGTTCATCGGCCTTGAGCACCGGCACCTGGTCGTAGAAGCGGTTGAACACCTGGGAGAGTTCAAACAGGTAGCTGCAGAGACGGTTGGGCAGCAATTCCTCTTCAACCTCGGCGATGACCGCATCGAGCTTGAGCAGCTCACGGATCAGGGCCCACTCCTGGGGTTCGCTGAAGACCAGTCCCGCGTCCGCCCCGTCTTGCGCCGCGGCAGCAGCACCGCCCTCGGCAGCCCCACCCCCCTTGCGGGCGATGCCGGCGATGCGCACGACGGCATACAGCAGGTAGGGCGCCGTGTTGCCGCTCAGGGCCAACATGCGGTCAAAGCTGAACTGGTAATTGGTGATCCGATTGGTCGACAGATCGGCGTACTTGACCGCCGCGATGCCAACTGTGGTGGAGACATGCTGAATGAAAGCCTCCTCTTCGTGGCGACCCTCATCGTCTAAACGGCGGCGCAGATCGGCCTCGGCCCGCTCGACGGCTTCGTCGAGCAGATCCCTGAGGCGCACGGTGTCCCCAGAGCGGGTCTTGAGCTTCTTGCCGTCGTCGCCCTGCACCAGTCCAAAGGGCACGTGCTCGAGCTGGGCCTCGGCCGGCACCCAGCCGGCCCGGCGGGCCACCTGAAACACCCCGGCAAAGTGGGCGGCCTGACCGGCGTCGGTCACATAAATGAGGCGGCGGGCACCGTCGCCAGCAGGGGGCGCAGCCAGGCGGTAACGGATCGCCGCCAGGTCGGTGGTGGCGTAATTGAAGCCACCATCACGCTTCTGCACGATCACCGGCAGGGGCTTGCCCTCCTTGCCGCTAACGCCCTCGAGAAACACGCAGCGGGCGCCGTCATCGGTCACCAGCAGACCGGAGCCATCGAGGTCGGCCACGACATCCCCCAGGTAGGGGTTGTAAAAGGACTCGCCCCGCTCCTGCAGGCGGATGTCGAGCCGGTCGTAGATGACCTGAAATTCACGCCGGCTCTGGTCGCACAACAGCCCCCAGGCCTTGAGCGAGACGGGGTCACCGCTCTGCAGCCTGACCACCTCGTCGCGACTGGCGGCCTGGAACACCTCGTCCTCATCGAAGCGGGCCTTGGCCTGGCGATAAAACGCCACCAGATCGCCCAGGTCGACGGCATCGGCCGTATCGAGCGCCTGGGGTGCCACCTGCTTGAGGTGGGTGATCAACATGCCGAACTGGGTGCCCCAGTCGCCCACGTGGTTGAGCCGCAGCACCGGATGGCCGCGGAACGCCAGCACCCGCGCCAGGCAGTCGCCGATGATCGTCGAACGCAGATGCCCGACGTGCATCTCCTTGGCGATGTTGGGGCTGGAAAAATCCACCACCACCGGCGACGCCTGGCTGCCGCCGCTGGGATCAGCAGCGCTGGGCACCCCCAGCCTGGGGTCATCCAGGCGGGCCCGCACCTCGGCAGACAGGCGCTCGGGCCGCAGGGTCAGGTTGATGAACCCAGGGCCGGCGATCACCGGCTCCTGGCACAGCTCGGCGAAGCCGGGGTCATGGGCCAACTGCGCCACGATCGCCGTCGCAATGGCCCGCGGCGGCTGCCCCAGGGGCTTGGCCAGGGGCAGGGCGCCGTTGGCCTGAAAATCACCGAATTCAGGCTTGCTGGCTGGCGCCAGCTGGGGATCAAGACGCTGGCCAGCTGCCTGGGCCGCGGCCGCCTGCTCCGGAAAGGCCCGCTGCATCGCCGCGCGCAACTGGGCTTCGAGGGCGTTGGCGATGCGCAGCATGGGCAGGGCGACGGCGGCTCAGCCCTCGATCATCCCGCGGCAACCGGCCTGAGGCCTCAGGCCGCCAGTCCAAGCTGCTGTTCGAGCCCGGCCAGCACCACGTCGGCCACCAGTTGGATGCGGTAGCGGCAGGCCTGGGTCTCGCTGCCGTCGAAGCGGCCGTGTTCAAAGACCTTGTTGCTGCCCGCACCGCCACCGCACAGGCCGAAATAGGCGCAGCCAGTGCGGCAGGACGCGACGCCGGCGGCCATTTCGTGCTGCACCTGCAAGAAGCGCTCGCTGGCCGCGATCTGTTCGAGGCTGTCGGTGAGCACGTTGCCAAAGGCAAACCGGCCGAAGCGCTCCAGCTCGACCCCCAGCAGCTCAGGGTCAAAGCTGGACACATTGCCCTGGGCATCGACATTGACGATCACGAACGGATGGTTCATGTCGGTGCGCTCGAGCCGATGATCGCTGCAGGCCAGGCTGGCGATGCCTTCGAATTCGCGCAGGCGCACCAGGCCAGGGGCCGCCATGGTGCGTTGCCAGAAGCGCTGCAGAAAGACGCGATAGCGAACCTCCAGCTCGGGGCGATCGAGGCTGGATGTGCTGTTGCCGCCTTCGGTCTCCTCCATGTTGAAGCCGACCTCGGTGATGCCGTGCTCGGCAAAGAAGTCGAACAGAGCATCGGCGTGATCGAGGGCATCGGCGGTGAGCACGCTGATCACGTTGAACGGGATCTGGCGCTGTTGCAGCCAGCGGATGCCGCGCAGGGCGGCGGCGTGGCTGGGCTTGCCCGTGCGCGTGCGGCGGTGGGCGTCATGCAGGAAGGCCGGGCCATCCAGGCTCACCCCCACATGGATGCCGTTGCGGGCAAAGCTGTCGCACCAGGCCCCATCGATGGTGATGCCGTTGGTCTGCAGCGACTGCCGCACGGTGCCAGGCGGCAGGCCGTGGCGCACCAGGGCCGCGTTGATGCGATCGGTGGCAGCGTCATAGAAGGCCGGCGGCACCGTCAGCGGCTCGCCCGCATGCCACAGCAGGGTGAAGGGCCCATCCAGGTAAGGGCTCTCCAGCACCCGTGCCAGTGCGGCATCCAGGATCTCGAGTGACAACCGGCTGCGATCGTCGCGGGTGGTCAGATAGCAGTAATCGCAATCGAGGTTGCAGTACGGGGTGGGCTGCAGCACCAGCAGGCGCAGGGGGCCTGGACCAGCCGCAGCCACCGGATCACCAGCCATTGGGCCAACGGCCGCCGTTGCGGAACCCCCCGTTGTAGAAGCCGCCATTGCGGAAGCCACCGTTGTAAAAACCGCCGTTCTGGAAGCCACCGTTGCCCCAGCCGCCGTTATAGAAGCCGCCATTGCCCCAGCCGCCGTTGCTCCAGCCGATGCCGCCGGGGCCCAGCACCACAAAGCTGATCGCATCGGGGCCAATGGCTCCCGAACCGGCGTCCGCCGCCTGCCGCTGGCGGGCCGCAGCGGCGATGCGCTGCAGGCGGGCCTCGATCTCGCCCTGGGGGGCCGGAGCCTCGAGCGCTGCCTGAGCGGCCTGCAGGGACAGCACCATGCCGGTGTCAAACGGCAGCGATGCGGCGATCAGCAGCACGCCGAGCAGACGGGATTGGGTGATCAGCTTCATCGGGGCTGAATGAAAAGGGACGGGGGCGCGAAGAGGGTCGACAAACAGGTTCAGCGCGCAGCAGCACCGCTGGGCAGCGGCCGCAGGGGCTCAACCCCGAGCAGCAGCACGTCGAAGACCCCATGGATCTGGTCGGCGCTCAGGTTGAGGGCTGAACCAGGACCCAGCCAGCGGTTCACCGCGACCACATCGCTGGGATTGCCGTTGAGGTAGCCCTGCTGCAGCTGGACGATCGCCCGGTTGGCCAGGTTGCGGAACCGGGAGTTGTGCTCGGGCACGGCACAGGCCACGGCATACCGCAGATAGGGCTGCTCGGGGGTCTGGACCATGCCCTTGAGGCCCTGGGCCCGGACCAGGCCCGCCATCAGGGCCGAATCAGCGATGACCCCATCGAGCTGACGGGCTGCCAGGGCTTTGATGGCCGCCACCAGATCGCCATAGGGCTGCACCTTGGCCTGCGGCTGCATCCCCCGCAGCTGGGTGTCCCCGAGCGAGTCGCGCACCACACCGATGCGGCGGCCTGCCAGGCCGGCGGGGCTGCCATCCAAGCGGCCTGCCGGCGCCAGCAGCCTCAGGCCTGAGACGCCGATCGGCATTGTGAAGTCCACCACCTCGTCGCGGGCCCAGGTGAACGGCAGGCCGCAGGCCAGCTCGGCCTTGCCCTCACCCAGGCGCTGGCTGAGCTGCTCGGTATCGCTGACGGCTTCGTACACCAGGCGCACGGGCTTGCCCAGCGCCTGGCCCACCAGGGCGGCGATGCGCTGGGCCACGACGGCGCCATAGCCCTGGGCCTGCCCCTGGGCATCGACCTGGAGCATCGGCGGACTGTCGGCTGGCCCGATCAGGCGCAGCTGGCCGCTGCGGGCGACCTGCTCGAGCACCCCCCCGGACTGGGGGCCCGGCGACTGGGCAGCGGCAGGCAAGGCCACCACCACGGCGAGGGCAGCGGCCAGGGCCAGCCCTGGGCCAGAACGACACGTGCCAACACCCATGGGGCAGACGGTGATCAGTTCCCCATGCTGGGCCCAGCAGCTGGGGCTGTCAGCCCGGTTGTCACGATCAGACCCAGTCGGCCGTAAATCGCATGCTGATGTCCAGCCAGGCCGAGCGGGTGACCGGCGCGCTGGTGGAGATCAGGTCGATACCGGTGCTGGCGTACGCCGCCAGTTGATCCGGCTGCACACCCGAGGCCTCCAACACGACGCGCCCCGCGGTGGCGGCGGCGAGCTGGCGCAAGCGGGGCACCAGCAGCACCAGGTCCCCCGGTGCAAACTCATCGAGCAGCACGCCGTCGGCACCGGCGCGCACGGCCGCTTCGGCCTCGGCGCCGGTCTCGGCCTCGACGATCACCCGGGCCGGCCAGGGGGCAGCGCCGCGCACAGCGGCGATTGCCGCCGCCACGCCACCGCTCCAGGCCAGGTGGTTCTCTTTGAGCATGGCCGCATCGTCGAGGCCCAGCCGGTGGTTGACGCCGCCGCCGCAACGCACCGCATATTTTTCAAGCAGGCGCAGGCCCGGCGTGGTCTTGCGGGTGTCGGCTAAACGCACGCCGCTGCCTGCCAACTGATCCACCAGAGCCGCGGTGGCGGTGGCGATGCCGCTGAGCCGCATCGCCAGGTTGAGCGCGGTGCGCTCACCGGCCACCAGGGCCGCCGCCGGACCCTGCAGCTCCAGCAGGGTCTGGCCGGCAACCACCGCATCGCCGTCGTCGCTCAACAGACGCACGCTGACCGCGGGGTCCAGCAGGCCAAACAGCGGGGCGACCAAGGCGCCACCGCAAAAGATGCCGGGCGCACGGGCGATCCACTGGGCCCGGCCGCTGGCGCCCGCCAGGGCCGGGGCGGTGAGATCACCGCGCCCCAGGTCCTCGCCCAGCCAGCTGCGCAGCTGCTCCACCAACTGGGGGGTCACGGGCAGGCTGCAAGGGGCCATGGGGTTCAGAGCCAGTAGCCCAGCGGCAACCGCGGATCCAGATCCTGGGCCGCGGGCCAGGCGCCGAAGCGCTCCAAGGCACCCGAGAGCACCTCCATCAGATTGCGCCTCTGGGCCAGCTCCTGACGGGCCGCCCACTCGGCCTCCTCAACCTCGGATTCAGGCAGGGCCAGGGCGTCGATCAGGCGGCGGTAGGCCTGTTTCTCTGAAGCATTGATGCGTTCGTCGTCATCGGCACGCTGGTCGATGCTGACCATCTGCATCGCCAACTTGACCACCAGCTGACGCTCATCGTCACTGGTGAGCGCCGCCACCAGCCGCTCCAGATCAAGGGTCTGAAACTGGTCCATCGCCAGCTCGCGCACGGTGGCTTCGGCCACGCCCCCAACCTCGTCGAGGTGCAGGAGCCGCGCCACCACCTTCTCGAGCAGCTCGCGCTCCTCGAGCGCAAAGTCGCCATCGGCCCAGGCCACCCAGCAGACGATGCGCAACAGAGCCCGCTGCGATGGGCTCAGGGCCTCCATGGGGTGGGCTGCAGCAGAGCCAGGGGTGAGATCCATGGGGCTGGGGTGAGTCGGTGAAGCAGCGCCAACTATGGATCGATCCGCTCCCCGCAGGTGGATGGCCGGCTCATTTGCCGATGCAGAAGCGTGAGAACACCCGATCGAGCACAGCCTCGCTGACCTCTTCACCGGTGATCTCCCCAAGAGCGCGCACGGCGGCCCGCAGGTCAATCGTCCAGAAATCCCAGGGCAGCTGCTGATCGGCCGCCTCGAGCGCCCGGCCCAGACTGGCGGCCGCCGCCGCGGCCAGATCGCGCTGGCGGTCGTTGAGGGCCAGTTGCAATCCCTGGCTGACCGTGGCGCCGCAACGGCGCAGCAGCTCCTGCACCAGCACCTCGGTGCCGGCGCCCGACAGCGCACTGCAACAGACCACCGGCTGGCTGCCGTCCGGGCCGGCAGAGCCCGGGGCCGCGGGGTCCTGCAGGCCCGCCGGCACCCCTGCTGCATCGGCCTTGTTGCCAGCGATCAACAGCGGCGCACCCTCGGGCACCTGATCGAGCAGATCCTGGTCGGCGGCTGTCCAACCGCTCCCCAGGTCAAACAGCAACAGCACCGCATCAGCCGCCGCCAGGGCGGCGCGTGAGCGTTCGATCCCCAGCTGCTCGATCGGATCAGCGGTGTCGCGAATCCCGGCCGTATCCAGCAGGGTCAGCGGCACCCCCTCGAGCACCAGCTCGCTCTCGAGCAGGTCGCGGGTGGTGCCGGGCAGGTCGGTGACAATCGCACGCTCACGCCGGCTGAGCCGGTTGAGCAGGCTCGATTTGCCGACGTTGGGCCGGCCGATGATCGCTACCCGCAGGCCATCGCGCAGCAGGGCCCCCTGGCGGGCCTCGGCCACCAGCAGCTCGAGCTGCTGGAGCACGGCGACCAGTTCGCCGGTCACGGCGGCCCCGTTCAAGGGCGGCAGATCCTCTTCGAAGTCGACCCGGGCCTCGAGCTCGGCCAACTGATCCAGCAGCCGGGAGCGCAAGGGGTTGAGCCGCTGCTGCAGACCCCCGTCCAACCCCGCCATGGCCAGCTGGGCCCCGCGACGGCTGCGGGCGTTGATCAGCTGGCTGACTGCCTCGGCCCGGGTGAGATCGAGCCGCCCGTTGAGAAACGCCCGTTGGCTGAATTCGCCGGGCCCGGCCCGGCGCGCCCCGGCCGCCAGCACCTGCTCGAGCACCCGGCGCACCGCCACCAGACCGCCGTGGCAGTGGAGCTCGACCACGTCTTCACGGGTGAAGCTGCGGGGTGCGCGCATCAGCAGCAGCAGGGCTTCATCGATGCGCTCACCGGTGTCCGGGTCGACCACATGGCCGTACAGCACCCGGTGGCTGTCCCAGGCCTGGGCGCCAGGGGCCACAAACAGGCGCCTGCCGATCGCTTCGGCCTGGGGCCCGGACAGACGCACGATCGCAACGCTGCCCTCGCCGGGGGCCACCGCCGTGGCGACGGCGGCGATGGTGTCATCGCGGGTGAAACTCAACCGGGTTCAGAGCGGCTCCAGCCCCCCCAGTCTTGGACAAGCTGGGGGAACCGTGACGACCCCAGCCTCAGGACCCGGCCAAGCCTGGAAACACCATCAGATCGATGTGGCCCCCGACGGGATGGCGCCATTCACGAAATTCATCGGCCAGGGCCTGATGCTCCTTTTGTAGGGAGTGATCCTGCAGATTCTGCAGGCGTTGATGCACCAGATCGAGCGTGCTGTCGATCAACTCAGCCGCTTGTTCAGAGGTCATGGTGATGCGCTGTCGATGGGCTCTTGTAGCCAGAGATCCGCAGCGATTCAGTAACGGTTGCGACCTGGTGGTCCGAGGGTGCTCAGATCCATACAGCGACCCAACTAAATCCCCAGCACAGCCCGCAAACCATTCACAACCTTCTTCATCTCGGCCTCGGTGATCTGACCGGCCTCAAGCAACTGATTCGCCAGGGCCAACTTGGCCCGGCCCTCCTGCAGCCGCAACAAGCCCGTGCATGCCTTCCTGAACCCTGTCGGACCCAGGGGAATCATCAAGGCGACACCACCACCGACGTCACTCTGCATTCCCTGCTGGCTGGCAAATGGGCGATCAACGCTGTTGAGCTGACGGCCGTACAACACCAGCGTTGGCGGTGCACGATCAGTGACTGAACAGGTGCTGCCATCATCCAGGTTAATGTCAATTTTCGGCTGGGGCGGATAGGCGTTGAAATCCTCCAACTGAAGTCTTTCCCCGCCAATCACGGGTTGACCCAAAAGCGCGAGCAGGATTCCGTGGCCAACAACATGGAGCCACCAAGGCGCCCCGCCTCCATGCGCTCGACGGGCGGCTGATAAAGGACGCATGCGAAGTAGGGAGTACGCGTAGAGACCTCAGCCGGGAAGCTGATCATCAACTTTCGTATTTTGTTGGGAGGTATTTTGAATTGATCCGGCGAAATAGTGACACCTTCACTCAGAACCGGACCCGGGGTCTCCTGATCCTTACCAGGCCCCTTGAGACGCACTGTCAACTCAACCGCACTTTTGCGGGTGTGGGAGACAGCCATCTTGACCCGGACCATGCCGCTCTTGACGGGAAATTCCCGTTGTTCAAGAAAGGCGGTCTGGGCAGAGACCTGCCCAGACCAAAGCACTGCCAAAAGCAGAAGAACTCGCTTCACAATCAGAGCGACGTACAGGTTGCCGTCGCCTTCAAGGCGTATTCGCCAGCCGTCAACAGCCTGGCTTCATTGTCCTGAGCAATGGAAGCGGTGATGTCGCCTTCCTGGCGGATGACCCCGCCGGAGGGCTTGCTGGCTGCTTCTGAAGTGGTCGAGCGATTGACGACCAGATCAGCCAAGCCAATGGTGGGAATCGAGGCAGCAGCCCCTTTCGGGGCCTCCTGACCGATGGCGCTCAGCACAAGCTTGGTGTTGCCATTCGCGACATAGCTGAAGCGACCAGCACCACTCAAAAGATCGCCAGCCGGCGAGATGGCCATGCTGATCGCGCCCTTGTCGTTGCTGATGTTGCAGAACGTCGGAGCTCTACCTTGAGCATCAATGTTGGCACTGCTCGCCAACAAAGGGGCCGGAGAAATCAGGAAAGCAGCCGCAACAGCTGCCTGAAGGACCTTCATGGGAAGGGATGAAATTGGGCCCACCCGTCATAACGATCTGAACCTTCAGATTTCGCGCCAGGCCTGTTTCACACCAGATCCTGCAAAAGTCTTCAGCACCGTGTTTCAGATGCTGAGCTTCTTGCTGCAGATCAGCGGTAGCGAACGTCTCGACTCAACCGATCCCGGTGCGGGCGATGTCGAGCACATCCGCCATGGCGCGGATCTGGTTGAGGGTGCCCATGAGCTGGGTGGCACTCTGCAGCTCGACCCGCAGGTCGATGCGGGCAGGCTTGCCGGGACTGGTGCGCACCCGGGCATCGCTGACGTTGATGCGGTGGTCGGACAGCCGCATCAGGATGTCCTTGAGCACACCGACCCGATCCAGCACTTCGATCCGGAGCTGGACTGGGTAGCGGCGCTGCTGGGCTTCGCTGGCCGGATTCCAGCGCACCGGCAGTCTGCGGGCGACCGGAATCTGCTGAACATTGCCGCAGTCCTGGCGATGAATGGTGATGCCGTGGTTGCCCAGGGAGACCGATCCGACGATCGGCTCGCCGGGCAGCGGGCTGCAGCATCCCCCCATGCGGTAATCGAGTCCTTCGAGCCCCAGGATCGGGTTGGCGACACCAGCGCCATGGGTGGGCGAAGACACCAGCATTTCGCCCTGGGCAGCCACTTCGGCCGCCAGCTCCTCATTGCTCTTGGGCGGTGCCTCGACGGCACTGGCCAGGCGAATTTCCTCGCGCAGGCGGTTGAGCACCTGGTGCAGGGTGACGCCACCGAACCCCAACGAGGCCAGCAGATCCTCGGTGCCGACCAGGTTGCATCGGCGCGCCACCTGGGCCATGGCCTCACCGTGAAGCAGGGCATCAAAGCCGTCGCGCCCCAGCTCGCGCTCGAGCATCTCGGTGCCGCGGGCGATGTTCTCATCGCGGTGGCTGTTCTTGTACCACTGGCGAATGCGGTTGCGGGCCGTCGGCGTGGCGACAAAGTTGAGCCAGTCGAGGCTCGGATGGGCCGTTTTGGCGGTAATCACCTGCACAAAGTCGCCGTTCTGCAACGGCGTGACCAGCGGACAGAGGCGGTCGTTGATGCGCACACCCTGGCAATGATTACCGACCTCTGAGTGAATGCGATAGGCAAAATCCACAGCTGTGGAGCCCTTGCGCAGGCCTACGACATCGCCCTTGGGGGTGAACACGAACACCTCTTCGTCAAAGAGGTCTTCTTTGATCGAGCGCAGAAAATCGCCGCTGTCCTCACCACCATCGTCCTTCTGCCAGTCGACCAGCTGACGCAACCAGTTGAACCGCTCGGCATCGGCACCGGAAGCGGCCGGTGATCCGCCTTCCTTGTACTTCCAATGGGCGGCGATGCCGTACTCGGCCACCTGGTGCATCTCGGCGGTGCGGATCTGCACCTCGATCGGCCGGTGACGGCCGATCACCGCGGTGTGCAGCGACTGGTAACCGTTGGGCTTGGGCAGACCGATGTAGTCCTTGAACCGGCCGGGGATGGGGCGGAAGGTGTCATGCACCACCGCCAGCGCCCGGTAACAGCACTCGAGGTTGGGGCAGATCAGCCGCAGCGCCGCCACGTCGTAGATCTCGTGGAAGGCCTTCTGCTGCCGTTGCATCTTGCTCCAGATGCCATAGAGGTGCTTGGGGCGGCCGCTCACCTCGCAGGCCTGCAGGCCAGAGGCCGCCAGCCGGTCGCGCAGCAGCTGCACGGTGGTGCCCAGACGCTCCTCTCGCTCGCTGCGCTTGGTGGCGACCTGCTGCTGGACGTCGCGGTAGGCCTCGGGTTCGAGGATCTTGAAGGCCAGATCTTCCAGTTCCCACTTGAACCGGCCGATGCCCAGGCGGTTGGCCAGGGGGGCGTAGATCTCGCGGGTTTCGCGGGCGATGCGCTGCTGTTTCTCAGGCTTGAGCGAGCCCAGCGTGCGCATGTTGTGCAACCGGTCGGCCAGCTTCACCAGCACGACACGGATGTCACTGGCCATGGCCAGAAACATGCGCCGCAGGTTTTCGGCCTGGGCTTCGGTCTTGTTGGTGAAATGGATGCCGCCGAGCTTGGTGACACCCTCGACCAGGGCCCGCACCTCGGTCCCGAAGTGGGCTTCGACCTCGTCGGGGGTAACCGCGGTGTCCTCGACGACATCATGCAGAAAGCCAGCGGCAATCACGCCGGCGCTGGCACCGATGTCGCGCAACAGGTCGGCCACCGCGACCGGGTGGCAGATGTAGGGCTCACCACTGGCGCGGTACTGCCCCTCGTGCAGCTGATAGGCAAAGTCAAAGGCAGAGGCCAGCAGGGCCTCAGAATCGGTGGGGCAGCTTTCGCCGGCACCGGGCGGCACGTGCTCGATGCAGCGCTGCAGCCAGTCGGGCAGGGCGATGCCATAGTCAGCCGGTGCGCTGATCGCCAGGCGGCCCCGTTGCTGCAACGTGGGTGGCCTATCCGGCACCGCCTTGAGCATCCCGGCCTGCAATTCACCCCATCGTATGCAGCAGGGCGCAGCATGGGTCCGTTGTGCGGATCCGCCGATCGCCATGGGGGCCGAACCAGTGCTGCAGCTGCGGGATCTGGTGGTGCGTTATCCCGGAGCACCGGCGCCCACCCTGGCGGGTCTGAGCCTGGAGCTCGGCCGCGGCCAGCGGCTGGCCCTGGTGGGCCCGTCAGGCTGCGGCAAGAGCACGGTGGCCCGGGCGGTGCTGCAGCTGCTGCCGCCAGGAAGCCAGTGCCAAGGGGGGCTGCAGCTGGCCGGGGTCGATCCCCGCAACCTGCAGGGGGCGGCGCTGCAGCGGCTGCGGGGCACCGCTGTGGGCCTGGTGTTCCAGGACCCGATGACCCGGCTCAACCCGCTGCTGACCATCGGCGAACACCTGCGCGACACCCTGCAGGCCCACAGGCCCGATCAGGCTGACCCCATCCGGCGGCAGCGGGCCACGGCGCTGCTGGCGCGGGTTGGCATCCCCCCCGAGCGTTATGGCAGCTACCCGCACGAATTCAGCGGCGGCATGCGCCAGCGGGTGGCCATCGCCCTGGCGATGGCGCTCAACCCCAGCCTGGTGATCGCCGATGAGCCCACCACCAGCCTGGATGTGGCCGTGGCCGCCCAGGTGATGGCCGAACTGAGCGACCTCTGCCGCGAGAGCGGCAGCGCCCTGTTGCTGATCAGCCACAACCTGGCCCTGGCGGGGCAATGGTGCGATCAGATCGCGGTGCTGGATCAGGGGCGCCTGGTGGAGCAGGCCCCCGCCCGTCAGCTGTTGTTGACGCCCCGTTCGCCCCTGGCACAGCGGTTGGTCGCCCGGGCCCGCGAGCTGGAGGCCAGCTGCAGTCCAGCCCCACCGCCGGCGGCCCAGCTGCTGGCGATCGACAACCTGCGCTGCTGGCATCGCCTGGGGGGACCGCCCTGGCAGCCCCGCTGGCTCAAGGCGGTCGACGGGGTCAGCCTGCGGTTGCAGGCCGGTGAAACGGTTGGCCTGGTGGGCGCCTCGGGCTGCGGCAAGAGCACCCTCTGCCTTGCCCTGATGGGACTGGCCGAGGTGCGGGGGGGCACTGTGCGGCTCCAAGGCCAGGACCTGCTGACGGGCCGGGGGGCCGGCCGGCGACTGCTGCGGCGGCGCATTCAGATGGTGTTTCAGGACCCATTGGCCTGCCTCAACCCGCAGATGCGGGTGGGCGAGGCGATCGCCGACCCGCTGCTGATCCACGGTCTCGCCAGCCCCGCTGCGGCCCGTCAACGGGCCCGGGAGCTGCTGGAGGCCGTGGGCCTCAGCCCGGCCGAAGCCTTTGAAGGGCGGCGGCCCCGCCAGCTGTCGGGCGGGCAGCAGCAGCGGGTGGCGATCGCCAGGGCCCTGATCCTGGAGCCCAGGCTGCTGCTCTGCGACGAGAGCGTCAGCATGCTCGACGCCGAGGTGCAGGCCGAGATCCTGGCCCTGCTGCGCCAGCTACAGCAGAAGTTGGGGCTGGGGCTGCTGTTCGTGACCCACGACCTGGCGGTGGCCAGCGGCTTCTGCCACCGGGTGATCGTGCTCGATGGGGGCCGGATCGTGGAGGAGGGGCCGGGCGCCGCGCTGCTGGCCGACCCCCAAGCGGCGATCACCCGCCAGCTCGTGGCGGCGTGCCCAAGGCTGCCCGTGGGGCGGCATGCCCAGAGCAATTAATGGACATGGCCACTCCTGTCAAAGTCATTGATGATGTCGACGGACACGCCCTTTTCAGTCACGTCCCAATAAGCAAATCCTTTTTTTCCAAAAAAGATGTCGTAAAATACTGTATCCTCACTTCCCGAAGCTACGTTCATCATGGCAACCCCAGGCGGCATGTGGACGCAGGTCGGCGCCGAATATTTAACGGGTTTCTGATTGTCGTAATAGAGGGTTGCTTCCCCTTGAATTAAGCAATCAATCCCTCCGAAGTCGTGCTTGTGAATCGGCGTCCTTGTTCCGGCCTTCCGCCGGCTTAAAAAGACAGTCACTTCAACGTCCCCTTGGGGCACTCTGTTAAGAATCGGAATTCTTGTGAGGGCTGGCGCAGGGAGCTTGGGGACAGCGCCCGACTCGATGACCTGCTGAATGGTTTGACCATGAGCCTGGCCGGCCATCGACAACACGCATGCAATCAAGAGGTTCCCAAAGACCTGCCGGCGTGGGGCGCACACCGATTGTCCTGTACGTTGCTGGTCTTGCATGATCGTTTTCAGGCGTCAAACAGATTTCCCGCACAGTAAGCACAGAAACTTCGCCGTCAACACATGATTGCAATCAATCCCCGAAATGAAGCCTGGGCTGCCCTGATCAGCCCAGGGTCCACCAGGAGGCCTTGAGGAAATAGTCCTCGTCTTCGTACTCCACCAGGGCGCCGCCGTTGTGGTCGACGAAATCGCGACTGACCACATCGAAACCGACCTCGCGGCCGTGCACGGCGACGGCATCGACGTCGGCCGCCGCTGCGGTGGCCATCGCCTGCTGCAGGCCGGGGTCCTGGCGCACGACGGCGATGAAGGCCGCCAAAGCTTCTGCAGACATCGCTGGTGGAACGACGGGTGGAAGCACCAGTCTGGAGCCTCAGCCCACCGCTTCAGGCGACTGAAGTCCAACGCGGCGACGCAACAGCGCCAGCAGCTTCTCGAACACCGGCGGCAGGGGGGCCTGGCAGACCAGGCGATCCCCGGTGATCGGGTGATCCAGGCCCAGCTGCACCGCATGCAGGGCCTGGCCCGGCAGAGCCAGCGGCAGGTTGCGGCAGCGCGAGTACACCGGATCGCCCACGATCGGGTGGTTCATGTGGGCGCAGTGCACCCGGATCTGGTGGGTGCGACCGGTGTCCAGCTTGAAACGCAGCAGGGCGTGGTCGCCCAGGCGCTCGACCACACGCCAGTGGGTGCAGGCATGACGGCCGCTGGCGTCGCTGACGACGGCGTACTTCTTGCGGTCGACCGGGTGGCGGCCGATGGCGCCGATGATCGTGCCGTGGTCGGCCGGCGGCTGGCCGTGCACCACCGCCAGGTACTCGCGGCTGGCGATGCGCGTCTGGATCTGCACCTGCAGCCGCACCAGGGCCTGCTGGCTCTTGGCGACGACGATGCAGCCCGTGGTGTCCTTGTCGAGGCGGTGCACGATGCCGGGGCGCATCTCACCACCGATCCCGGGCAGGTCGGGGCAGTGGTGCAGCAGGCCGTTGACCAGAGTGCCGTCCTTGTTGCCGGGCGCCGGATGCACCGTGAGCCCGGCGGGTTTGTTGAGCACGATCAGATGGGCGTCCTCAAACAGCACGTCCAGGGGCATCGCCTGGGGCACGAGGTACTCCAGGGGCTCGGGCGGGGGCATCCACAGCTCGACCACATCGTCGGGGCGCAGGGGCGTCTTGGCCCGGCCGGTGACGCCGTTGACCCGCACGTAGCCGGCATCGATGAACTTCTGAATCCGGGCCCGGCTCTGTTCGGGCCGCTGGCTGACCAGCCAGCGATCCAGGCGCATCGGCAACGGCCTGGGGTAGCTGAGGGTGACCAGCTCGCCTTCACCTTCGCCGAAGGCGCTCATGGCAGCTCCAAGGCGATCGCCCCCAGGCGGGCGCAGCGGTAATCGTCCAGCAGCTTGGTGGCCATGCGGGTGGTGTCGCCGCTGGTGTGACGGCTGGCGGCTTCGAGCAACCAGGTTTCGGCGTCGGGATCACCCGCAGGCAGCTGTCCCAGGGGGACGCCGTAGCGCTGCTGCAGCAGATCGGCGGCCACCCCTGCCGCAGGCACCGCACTCAAATGCGCCAGCAGCTGCACGAACGCCACCGCCACAGCCTCGCTGTCATAGGCGGCCTGGCCGATGTCATCGCACAGGGCCAGGCGCAGGGCCGCCTGCTGGTCATCCAGCCGGGGCGGCAGCACCCCGGGGGCATCGAGCAGGTCGAGTTCCTGGCCCAGGCGCACCCAGCGCAGGCTGCGGGTGACCCCGGCGCGCCGGGCGCTGTCGACCACCTTCTGACGCACCAGGCGGTTGATCAGGGCCGACTTACCCACATTGGGGAAGCCCAACATCAGCGCCCGCACCGGCCGGGGTTTCATGCCCCGGGCAGCGCGGCGGGCATTGAGCGCCTGGCCGCTGCGGATTGCGGCCTGCTGCAGCTGTTTGACGCCGGTGCCGGCCTTGGCATCGCACCACCAGATGGTCTGCTCGCTGCCCCGGAACCACTGGTCCCAGGCCTGTTGGGCCGGCACCGACACCATGTCGCGGCGGTTGAGCACCAGCAGGTGCTGCTTGCCGCTGATCCAGCGCTGCAGACGGGGATGCCCGGTCGACAGGGGGATGCGGGCGTCGCGCACCTCGATCACCAGATCCACCTTGGCCAGGGCCTCATGCAGGGCCCTCTCGGCCTTGGCGATGTGGCCTGGGTACCACTGGATCTGCGGACTACCCATCAGGGCACCACCAGCACCGGGCAGGGCGCCAGCTGGATCACCCGGGCCGCAGTGCTCTGTTGGTCGCTCTCGAGGGTGATGCCGCGGGTGCCCATGACGATCACATCGGCGTTGATCTCGTCGGCGACATCGCCGATCACAAAGGCGGGGTTGCCCTCGCGCTCGATCACCTGGGCGCTGACGCCGGCCTGCTCGAAGCTGGCCCGTGCCTGCTCGAGCAACCGGGCCACGGCCGCTTCGTCGTCACCCGGTTCGACCACCGACAACAGCACCAGGCGGCTGTTGTGCTGCTGGGCCAGCTGCAGAGCGACAGCCGCCGTCTCCATGGCCTGGCGGCTCTGATCAAGGGGAAACAGAACGGTCTCGAACATCAGGTGACGGTCACAACGCTCAGAGCTCCAATCCAGTCTGAGCTCCCCCCTGCCAAGCCGCCAGGGGCTGGCACGGGGGGATAACCGCAGGCGGGGAGCTAACCTCGCCCCCGCTCGAAGCATCCCGACCACCATGGCGAAGCGTTCCCTGGCCAGCCTCAGCGCTGATGACCTGCGCGGCAAGCGCGTGCTGGTCCGGGTCGACTTCAACGTACCGCTCAACGATGCCGGCGCCATCACCGACGACACCCGCATCCGCGCTGCCCTGCCGACGATCAACGACCTGATCGGCAAGGGTGCCAAGGTGATCCTGGCGGCCCACTTCGGCCGTCCCAAGGGCCAGGTCAATGACGCGATGCGTCTCACCCCTGTGGCCGCCCGGCTGGGCGAGCTGCTGGGCAAGGGCGTGACCAAGACCGACAGCTGCATCGGTCCCGATGCCGAGGCCAAGGTGGCCGCCATGGCCGAGGGCGATGTGGTGCTGCTCGAGAACGTGCGCTTCTTCGCTGAAGAAGAGAAAAACGAAGCCGGCTTTGCCGCCCAGCTGGCCGCTCTGGCCGACGTGTATGTGAATGACGCCTTTGGCGCCGCCCACCGCGCCCACGCCTCGACCGAGGGTGTCACCAAGCACCTGCGCCCCAGCGTCGCCGGTTACCTGATGGAGAAGGAGCTCCAATACCTGCAGGGTGCCATCGATGAGCCCAAGCGCCCCCTGGCCGCCATCGTGGGTGGCTCCAAGGTGAGCTCCAAGATCGGCGTGCTCGAGGCCCTGCTCGACAAATGCGACAAGATCCTGGTCGGCGGCGGCATGATCTTCACCTTCTACAAGGCCCGCGGCCTGGCGGTCGGCAAGAGCCTGGTCGAAGAGGACAAGCTGGAGCTGGCCAAGGAGCTCGAAGCCAAGGCCGCGGCCAAGGGCGTGCAGTTCCTGCTGCCCACCGATGTGGTGCTGGCCGACAACTTCGCCCCTGACGCCAACAGCCAGATCGCCGGTGTGGATGCCATCCCCGACGGCTGGATGGGCCTCGACATCGGCCCCGACTCGATCAAGGTGTTCCAGGACGCTCTGGCCGACTGCCAGACGGTGATCTGGAACGGCCCCATGGGTGTGTTCGAATTCGACGCCTTTGCCGCCGGCACCAACGCCATCGCCACCACCCTGGCCGACCTGAGCGGCAAGGGCTGCTGCACCATCATTGGCGGCGGTGACTCGGTCGCCGCAGTTGAGAAGGCCGGCCTGGCCGACAAGATGTCCCACATCTCGACCGGCGGCGGCGCCAGCCTCGAGCTGCTCGAAGGCAAGGTGCTGCCCGGCGTAGCCGCCCTCGACGAGGCCTGATCCGTCTAACGATCAGGGCACGGTCCGAATCCCTTGTCCGTACCCAGCAAGGGATTCGTCTGTTGTCAGCAAGGTCAGTCCCTCCACCTGGGCGACAGCCACCAGCAGGCGATCAAAGGGATCGCGGTGAATCCAGGGCAGCTGTTGCACGCCCAAGGCATGTTCAGCCTTGATCGGCAGTTCGATAAAGCCCTGCGTCAACAAACCGTGGCGCAGGGCAGCCCCATCCACTTGAAAGTCAGAACGCCCCAGGGAGGTCTTGATCGCCACCTCCCAGAGGCTGACAACACTGAACAGCACAGGTCGCTCAGGGTCCTCAAGCGTCTTGAGCAGTAAGGGGGGCAACCGCTCAGGCTGCGCTGCCCACCAGAGCAACAACTGGGTGTCGAGCAGCAGGGGGTCCAGGCTGATCACCGGGCTGGTCACTGATCGGTGGTCTGCCCGAACATGGCGTTGATCTCGGCTGTGAAGTCACGCTTCAGGTCCGCATGCAACACCGTCTGCTCGGCCAGGAAGCCCGGCTGGCGCGGGCGGCGCTGGGCCGCCACCGGCGTCAGCCTGACCAGGGGTTGACCAGCCTTGGCGATCACAACCTCTTCTCCCGCGAGTGCCCGCTGCACGTAACGCGAAAGGTGGGTCTTGGCGTCGTGGAGGTTGACCTGCATGGGCCAAGCTTAGTCCGCTGGCTGCTAAGTCAGATCTCGGCCCCGCCTGGGACACCAGGACCGCCTTCACCACCCTGCCGTTTCCAGCCGCCCTGGCCCCCGCGGCGCTCGGGCTGCTCGGGCAACTGGATGCCATAGCGGCCATAGAGAGCGCGCATCGCCGACCAGTGGCTGCGGCGCGATTCCATGTTGCTCTGGCGCTCTCGCTGCAGGCAGCTCTTGAACGCATCTGCGGTCTGGGCCGCCTGCACGCAGCGCTCTGCGGTCTGCAGGCCGCTGATCCGGGCGCGCGAATGCTGCAGCCAAAGCTGCTTCTGTTCGGGGAAGAGCTGCTGCCTCTGCTGCGGCGTGAGGCGCGAGCCAGGCCCAGGGGCCTGTTGGGCCCTCAGGGCTGTCGAAGCCTGCGTCAGGGCAAGGCCCAACCCCAACAGGGCTGGGACGATCGGAAGGCGCAAGAACATGGCGTGATCGGACTGCGGGCAGCCGCCAAAGAACAAGGTCAGCCTCACCAGAAACTCTGACTGGATTGCAACTCAGGGGCGCGTCGGTTGTGACCAGATCTTTCTGCGTGCCGGGCCAATCGCCAGCGCTGTCCGAGGGTCGTCAGCAACGATCCCGAGGGGTGTCTGCCCCCTGCTTTGCCATGTCCCAAACCAGCCCCACACCGCCGACGCTGGCCTTCATCGGCCTGGGAGCGCTTGGAACACCCATGGCGGCCAACCTGCTGCAGGCAGGGCACCCATTGCTGGTGCACAACCGCACGCCGAGCGCCGCCGAGCCCCTGCTGTCGGCTGGGGCCCGGTGGGCCGCCAGCCCGGCCCAGGCCGCTGCCACCGCCGATTGCCTCTGCCTGTGCCTGAGCGATGACGCTGCGGTCCAGGCCGTGTTGGAAGACGCCATTGCCGGACTACAACCCGGCAGCCTGGTGATCGACTTCTCGACGATCAGCCCCGCCACCAGCCGGGCCATGGCCACCGCGCTGGGACAAAGCGGTGTGGCTTACATCGATGCCCCGGTCACCGGCGGCACCGAAGGCGCCCGCGCCGGCACCCTCTCGGTGCTGGTGGGGGCTGACGTGGCCGATCTGGAACGGGCCCTGCCGGTGCTGCAGGTGGTGGGTGAGCAGATCAGCCATCTGGGGCCGGTTGGTGCTGGTCAGCAGGCCAAGGCGGTCAATCAGGTGCTGGTGGCGGGCAGTTATGCCGCCGCGGCCGAGGCCGTCGCCCTGGCCCAGCGCTTGGAGCTGCCGATGGACGCGCTGCTGGCCGCGCTGCGCCCTGGCGCCGCAGGCTCCTGGGCCCTGAGCCATCGGGCCGACGGCATGGTCCAGGGGCACTACCCCCTGGGCTTCAAGCTGGCCCTGCACCGCAAGGACCTGGCCATTGCCCAACGGGCCGCAGCCGCGGTCGACCTGGACCTGCCGATCACCAACCAGGTGGCTTCCATGGAGGACGGGCTGATCCACCGTGGCCACGGCGAGCGCGACGTCTCGGTGCTGGCCGAATGGTTCAGGGGGTGAGCTGGGCGCGATCGGCCACGACCCGCACCCGCTTGGTGGCGCTGACGATGCCCTTGGGATGCACCAGCAGCACCGCCCAGGTCTGCTCACCAGGGTTGTAGGGGGCCTGGACGGTCTTGAACAACCCACCCCCGCCGAGCGCACCGAGCTCGAGCCGGGGGGTTTCCATCGCCTTGGTCTGGCTGGATGAGAGCGCCAGCAGTCCGCCCGCCGCCACCGCGCCGTTGAGGGGTTCGTCGAACACCACATCCACGTCGTACCGCTGGCCGGTCAGGACGGCATCGGGGATCAGCAGACTGACCGCCAGGTCCTGATCGCCGCTGCGCAGGATCGTCTGCTCACGCAGGACCATCTGCGAGGTGATCCGCCCGCCGCTGCTGGTCAGCGCCAGCTGCTGGTTGGCTTGCAGGCGAAAGGTGCTGCCGCCGATCGTGTGGCTGCCCTGCAGCCGCAACTCGACGGTGCTGCGGCCATCCCTCAGGTTGGGGCCCGGTGTCAGCGTCCAGCTGGCATCGGGAAACTGCTTCAGCAGAGCCCGGCGGCGCAACTCCACCAGGGACGGATCCAGACCTGGGCCCACAACCAGCAGCCCGGCCAGGCCCTGACCGTCGGGGTTGAGGGCCCGCTGCAGAGCCTGCAGCTCAGGGGCTGAGGGACCACCACCCGTTGCCCCCCCGGCTGCGGCATTCGCCGCGGGTGCCAGGCCCAGAAAAAGACCACCAGTGACCAAGGTCGCCTGGAACATCAGGGTCGCCTGGGACATCAGGGCCGCCTGGAACAACGGGCGCAGGCGGCTCAAGAACATCAGCGGGGGCAGGCGGCAGCGTGCCCTTTAGGTTAGGCGCGCCAGTCGGCATCCACCATGCCAAGGCTCCTGATCGCGGCCAGCGGCACCGGCGGCCACCTGTTCCCGGCATTGGCCGTGGCCGAGGCCCTGCCGGCCACCTGGCAGGTGCAATGGCTGGGGGTCCCCGACCGGCTCGAGCGGGAGCTGGTGCCCAGCCATTACCCGCTGCACACCGTGCGGGCCGGGGGGCTGCAGGGCCGCGGCCTGCGCAAGCTCTGGAACCTGCTGCAGCTGCTGCGGGCCACCGTGGTGGTGCGGCGCCTGATTCGCCGCGAGGGCATCACCGCAGTGTTCAGCACCGGCGGCTACATCGCCGCCCCCGCGATCGTGGCCGCCCGCTGGTGCGGCGTGCCGGTGGTGCTGCACGAGAGCAATGCGATCCCGGGCCGGGTGACGCGGCTGCTGGGGCGGCGATGTAGCCGCGTCGCCGTGGGGCTGGCCGCCGCGGCCGAGCGGCTGCCCCGCTGCCGTCCCCTGGTGACCGGCACCCCCGTGCGCGCCGCCGTGTTGCAGCCCACCCCCCTGCCCGACTGGGTGCCGCCCGGCCCGGGACCGCTGCTGCTGGCCATGGGCGGCAGCCAGGGGGCCGTGGGCCTCAACCGCATGCTGCGGCCGCTGCTGCCCCAGCTGGTGTGTGCCGGCTGCCGGGTGGTGCTGCTGTGCGGAGCCAACGACCCCGAGGCCGGCCAGCCGCTGCCCCCCGAACTGGCGGCCGCGGTGGTCGAGCGCCCCTTTGCCGATGCGGCGGCCATGGCGGGCCTGCTGCAACATGCCGACCTGGCGATCAGCCGCAGCGGTGCCGGCGCCCTGAGCGAGCTGGCGGTCTGCGGCACCCCGGCGATCCTGGTGCCCTACCCCGCTGCCGCCGACGGCCACCAGGACGCCAACGCCACTGCTGCCGCCGCCCTGGGCGCAGCCGTGATCGTCTGGCAACACCCCCCCGGCGAGCCCCCGCTGGCCCGGGCGCTGTGGCGCCTGCTGGGCCCCCGCCTGCGGGGCGCCGCCCCTGCCGCCGACCACCTGGTCAACCTGCAGGCCGGCATGGCCCGCCTGGCCGTGACCGACGCCGCCGAGCGCCTGGCCGGGTTGCTCGACGGGCTGGCTCGCTGACCGGTTAGAGGCGGCCCCACTCGCGGGCGATGGCCCGCAGCAGTCGGCGATTGGCGCCGTGATCCTGCAGTCCGATGCGCAGCCAGCGGTCGTCCAGCCCCTCAAAGCTGCGGCAGTCGCGCAGCAGCACGTGCTGGCGCTGCTCCAACGCCACACGCAGGGGTTCCAGCGAACAACTGCCCTGCACCAGCAGGTAGTTGGCCGCACTGGGCAGGGGGGTCAAGAGCCCGGCGGTGCCCCTGAGGGCTGCCAGCCGCTGGGTCAGCCAGGCACATTCGCGGGCGCTCCAGCGCTGCGCCCAGGCGCAATGGCGGCGGTACCACCCGGGAGCCTGCAGCAGCCGCAACCCCAGTTCGACCGCGAGGCCATTGACCGGCCAGGGGTCCCGCCAACGGGCCCAGCGCGCCAGGCGGCCGGGATCGGCCAGTGCATAGCCCAACCGCAGCCCCGCCAGGCCATAGAGCTTGGTCAGGCTGCGCACCACCACCAGGTTGGGGTGATCGGCCAGCAGCGGGATCAGGCTCTGGTCCTCACCACCGGGGACCAGCGGCAGAAACGCCTCATCAACGATCACCAACGGGTGGTCGGCCAACAGGGCTGTGATCGAATCCCGGCTCCACAGCTGCCCTGTGGGGTTGTGGGGGTTGGTGATCCACAGCACGGCCGCCGCAGGAGGCGCTGGCAACGGCATCGGGAAAGCCCCATCCCATGCAAGGGGCAGGGGCCAGGTGTGCCAGCTGCCGCCCCAGCACGCGAGTGCGCGCCCGTAATCCGCGAAACCCGGCGCCGGCAAGGCACTGGTGCCAGCGGCCGCGGCGTCGCGGGCGGCCCAGGTGAACAGTTCAGCGGCGCCATTGCCCGGCAGCACCCAGTCCGGATCAAACCCATGCAGGCGGGCCATCGCCGCCCGCAGCGCCTGCTGGTCGCGGTCGGGGTAGGCGCGCAAACCGGCCAGGGTCGCGCCTGCTTGCGCGGCTGCCCAGGCCACGCGTGGGTGCAACGGCGCCAGCGAGGCACTGGCATCCAACAGCTGCCAAGGGCGCACTCCCAGGGCTGCCGCGCTAGCCGCAACATTGCCCCCGTGGCGAGCCGTGATGCCGGTTCGCATGGCCGGACAGCCTGGTGTGGACGACGTTAATCGTCAGCTCCAGAGAACAGGGAACAACCAGCCAGCGCCCTGCAAACCCGGAAGTGACGAGAGGGCAGCCCCAGGAGCGTGGGGCATCAGAGGCTAGGGACACCAGAGGCTTGGGGCATCAGAGGCTTGGGGCATCAGGAGCGAGCAGCCTCCGGAGCGCGCAACAGCGAATCGGCGCCTTGCATCTGATGACATGTAATCAGCTGCAATGCAGGTGCAAGGCAGGTGCATCACCCCTGCCTTGCCACCAGGCAGGAGCCTTGCCATCAGGCACATGAAAGCTCGGGGGCGATGCAACAACCGCTGGGACAGCAGCACGGGCCCATCGCCCCGGCTGCCGCTATAAACAGCAGGTTGCTGGACCGCAGCCATGGCTGCCATGCCCTGCAGGCTGTTGCCCCTGCTGAGCGCCCTGGGCCAACGGGCGGGCCTCGCATTGGTTGGCGCCTGGATCCTGGTGGCGGCTCC
>JAIXOF010000210.1 GCA_027486935.1 Cyanobium sp. C1_MAG_00004
CCGCCTAGCCGACCTCCACCCGCCTGCGTAACCGCACGGCGGGAGCGTCACCACTCACTCGCCCCTTCCCAACGCAACACCCTTCGCCCCGACCCAACAGACGTCGACGCCGTCGACGCCGTCTCGCGCAGTCAACTCCTCCGCCTCCCCGAGCTCCCCATCGGCAAACCCAACCCGTTCCTCGCCGACGGCGCCCCGACCCGCGACGAGATCATCGCCTTGACCTCCAGCCTCCGAACCCACGAGGAGAGCACGAAGAAGACTTACGACCGGTGGATCGAGCTTTACCTCCTCTTCGCCTCCTTCTACCTCATCACCCCGTTCCCCGTCACCTACGTCAAGTACGCCCTGTTCGCCGTGGCCTACTGCGCGGGTAACGCGCGTTCGGGCATCCGCTCCCCCGAGTCAGCGCGCAAGCTGCTCTCCGCCCTACACTTCTACGACCAGAACGCGGCGACGTGGTCATTCACCCCGTCAACGACACCCGCCTCAGCCGCCACAGCCACCCCTCTCGTTCGGATCCCCGAGCACAGCCGCCCGGGCCTTCAGAAGGCGCTGGGCAAGTTGTTCCCGATCAAGGCCAACCGCAAGGAGCCCATGCTGCTAGCCGTCCTCATGAGGATCTGGCAGCGCCTCGACCTCAAGACGTGGACCGGCCTGCGCGACCGCGCTTGGCAGTCCGTCGCCCACGCCGGCCTCCTCCGGATCAGCGAGCTCCTCGCCCTCCAGTGGCGCGACCTCGACTGGATCCGCGACGAAGCCGACGGCCCCATCGTCGGCGTCCGCGTCATCATCCGACACGCCAAGTGCTCTGACTACGCCGACCCCGACACGCGGGGCGAGCAAACCGTCCTCCTCGCGCGCCTCCCGCCCGCCAAGGCGGAATGGGACGCCTGCGCCTTCCTCATCGACTACGCCGTCGCCACCGGGGCCCTCACACCCGAGCACCGGCGCGCCGCCGCATTCAACTTCGTGCCGACTTTTCCCACCGCGCCGCCGGCTGCCGCCGCAGACAGCAGCTGGTCGGCCACGCCCCTCAAGCCACACCAGACGGCAGAGATCACCCGAGCCGGTCTGCTCGCCGCCGGCCTCCCGCCGGACCTCCTCAAACGCTACGCTAACCACAGCTTCCGGGCCGGAGGGGCCACCGACCTGTTCGCCTCCAACGTCGCTCACGCCATCATCGTTCGACACGGGAGGTGGCGGTCCGACACGTGGAAGATCTACCTCCGCCCATCCGCCGGGATCCTCGCCGCCCTGCGTGCCCTCAACCCCACGGAGGCCGACGCTCGCCACCGCCTCGTCGCCGCCCCGGACCCCGCCACCGACCTCGCCGTGGCCCGCGCCGTCGCCACCTCCTTGGTCCCCCACGCCGTCGCCGACGCCCTCGAGGAGGCCGCGGAAGCCGACGCAGCGGGCGCGGCACTCCCCGACGAGAGCGCGCCCGCCGCCACCTTCGGAGGCCTCCCGGCAACGACTCTTCCCTCCGACTCGCCGAGCATGGAGGCGCTTGAGGCCACCTACCCCAGCACCGCGACCGCGGGCCCGGCCCTGAAGCCCAACCGTTGGTCCCGAACCCGGGCCGGCGGTCGCGGGGCCGCCGCCGTCGCCGTCGCGGGCCACGCCGCCGCCGGCACCGGGGCCGGTGCCGACGCCGGGGCTGACGTCACCGCCGCAGCGACGGACGACGCCTTCCCCGAGCCGCGCTACAGCGCCGGTCAGACCATCTGGCTCAGCTCGTACACCGGCACAGTCGAAGGCCACGTCGGCTACGACCCTTACGGTTCTCCCCTCTACCGGGTGTCCTACGATGAGTCGTCAGTCATCGAGGAGCGCCCGGAGACCGCCCTCCGGCCCCGCGACGCCTCTGACGGCCGCGGCGCGCGACGCGCCCGAACCGCAGAGGGACCCTAGCAACCTCCGATCGCCCGCCCGCCACTCCGCCGCTGCGAAGTCGCGAGGCCATCGCCGCCACCCCACATGGGACCCCCTACACGAGGTGGCCGAGCCTCGAGGACGCCTTCACAAGGACGTCGATGCTCGGCGACGGGCCAGCCCTCTCCGACACCTCCGCGGCACCGCAACGCCGCGGGGAACTTCGGAGATCCGCCAGCCGGCCCTCGCCCAGCTCCGTCTCGTGCCCGTCTCGTCTCCTCGAAGCCGTGCTGTCCCTCAACTTTCCCATGTAGGGAGGGCGGGCGGTTATCCATCCTTTCCCATCTCCCTCACGGTTCGTCACGTCGTCTTCGCTAGCTGCCCCTTTGCAACGACGTCGGCGCAGCCGCTCCACTACCTCCTCCTTCCGTGACACGCCGCCGCGCGCAAGTCGAAGCCCTCCGCGCCCCCGCCTTAGCACACACGAAGCTGCCCCGACGCTCGTTTATGGGCGTAAGGTAGCGTAGTGGTGCGCTAGGCGGCGAGGCGGGAGGAGCAACGACGACCAGCAAGGCGGAACGGCGTCGGCCGATACCCACGCGTTCGCGCGTCGGACGACGGGAGGAGGAAGCGGCTCCGCTCTACGACCGATCGGATCGCAACCCGTAAAGGGGGGCTTTTCAGAAGGGAGCGGGCGGTCTCGAGGGGAAGGGGAGACCCCCCCCTCCCCTCTCTCGCCCTCACCCCCCTCCCCCAATTTTTGCGTCTTCCTCCGGATTCCGCGCGTGGTTAGCAACAGCCCGCGTTCGAATTCCACCCCACCCACCCTCTCTCGCGAGCAGTTTTCCCACCCGTGCCACAATACCTGCCTTTCCACCCTGTTTCCCCGTCAATTTTTTCCAACCCAACCGTCCGGTGGC
>JAIXOF010000019.1 GCA_027486935.1 Cyanobium sp. C1_MAG_00004
TCATGCGAATGGTGGACTAGCCTGCGTGCTGCAAGGCGAGGAAACCTTGTATATTGAAAATCAAGCTCCGCTCAGAGTCGTCGCTCCTAATTGCTACTAAATGCCTTCAGGCCCGCGCATGCTTGCCTATAACTCAGGCAACACTGTAAATATTACCTATGATATCTTCAAGGGGCCCAAGGGTTATGCCGCCTGGAAAGTTGTGGAAGGGAATTACTCCTCAACTTTTGGCAATCAGTTTGGAGATGTAAAACCAAGGGTGCATCGGGGTCGGCTGATGGCCAGCACCAGCATTAGCATTAACTTTCTGAGCTAAGTGTGATCGCTCCCGCTCCAGGCTCTTGTAGCGCAAGATCTAAGGGTGCCTCCTAAGCAGCTACCACAGCCAGCGCCCTCCCTAGGCCCTGCCCGTACACTCAAACCCGTGAGGCCCTGAGACCTGTCCACCGAATTGGGGTAATCCCAGCCATGCCAACCGATGCCTCGACCGCTTCGATCGTCTGATGATCAAATTCGATGGACGTGGATGGCCCCGTCCGTCTTAAAGGGGTGGCCCTTGCGTTGGCCGTTGCAGTCGATCTGTCGTGCCCAGGCTGCAGCGCAACAGTCAGATTTCCGCATCCGAGCGGATGCGGCGCTGGTGCTGGGAGCCAGTGTGTTTCCGCATCGGCCCTGCCAGGAGTTGCAGGCTCGGCTCGATCATGCTTTGCAGCTCTGGCGACACCAGTGTGTGCCGGTGGTGATGGTGAGTGGGGGAGGCAGTGGGTTGCAGGACGAAATGATGGTGATGACTCGATACTTGTTGTCATGTGGTCTACCTGGACGCTGCATTTTGCCCTGTGCACCGGGTGACAACACCTTTCAAAGTCTTTGCAGCCTGGCGGATCTGCAGGCGCGTTACGCCATGCGTCGGTTCCTGGTGGTGTCCAGTGGTTATCACGCCGCGCGCATCACCTGGATTGCACGCTATCTCAACCTGGATGTCAGGGTTTCGTCGCCGTCCTCGTCGCCAGAAACCCTCAACCAGGCAACCCTGCGTCGTCAACAGCTACGCGAGTTCATCGCTTTGCTCGCGATCCAATTGAACGTGGCAGTGCGCTCAGGAATCGCTCGCGCAGTCGGTCGACGGCCAGCAGTGGCAGAGGATCTAATGGACCTAGCACGCGCTCCAGCAACAGATCGGCAAACGATGGGTTGAGCGCCAGGACCGGCCCACGCAGCGATGTGCCGAACACATTGCTCCGCCAGATTCCCTCTGTGCCTTGGGCGCTCCCATTGCCAGCACCATGGCGCAGCTTGGCAATCGCAGTGGCTTCAGCTCCAAGCTGCAGCGTCATCTGGTGGTCTTCAAAGCCCAGCAGAGGAGCTTCGATTGGCAGCAGAGGCTCGCCAATCACGGGCCCGAATCTGCGGCGTACGGCAGGTTCGCTCGTCAGATCCAGCAGTCCGATGCCAGCGAACGTGTCGCCCCTGGGCAGACTCAGCCGCTCCCCGAGCAGTTGGCAGCCAGACCCCACACCAAACACGACCGCGCCACGTGCGGCCGCCTGCTGCAGTCCTTGCTGCTGTTGCAACGCCTGCGCCACCGCCTTGACACCCACCGTGTCGCCGCCTGCCAGGTAATAGATGTCGGCCTCGGCTGGGATCACCTCTCCGATGGTCACCTCGTGGATGTCGCAGGTCACGCCCCGCCAGCGGCATCGTTGGGCCAGGACCAGCGCATTGCCGCCATGCCCGTAGCTGCCCAGAAACTGGGGATAGACATGCACCAATGACAGTGCGCTCGCGCGAGTTGCAGGCTTCAAGTTGGGTTTCACGACGTCTTGGGTTTCACGTCTCGCATCAGTTGGCCAAGGCCTCGATCAGATAAGCCCCCAGCAGATCACTCACGCACAACAGCTCACCAGGAGCCATCTGCCCCACCAGGGCGCGTGGATCTGCCGCTGCAATGAAATCCACTCCGGCATAGGTGAGCCAGACCGCCAGATCCAGCGCATGGGCTCCGCAGATGCCCACCTGCCGCCCAGCCAATGTCTCCACAGGGATGTCATACAGCCAGGACAGATCCAGGGTCGCTGTTGACTGCTGTTGGAGCAGCATCACCGGACCACCAGTGCCCAGTCGATCGAGATTGGCGATCCAAGCGCTGGGATTTTTGCCCAGCAACAATCTGACGTCGCGCCCTGCCAACCGATACACCTGATCGCGTAGGGGAAGCTGCGCCAACGTCTGCAATTGGTGCTGTACCGGCTCTGGATCGCGGCCCAGCAGCATGGCCCCAGCCAGTGCAAAGGCGGCATTGCGGCGATTGATGCGACCGCTGAGGCCAGGATTCACGGCAACCTCTGGTCTGCGTCCTGTGGGTGGATGCAAGGTCGTCCCGCAGGGGCTCAGTTGCCAGGTTGCCTGGGGCCCGAGTCGGTGCACAGGGTGGCGCAGGTCGCATCGACAGGACCAGTGCCAGCCACTGCGCCGCAGAATCTCACCGCAGGCTGGACAGGCCTGCAGCGTGGTTTGCCCCTTGGCGTCGTTCTCCTGTTGCGTCAGCCACTGCACGGGGCGGTTGCTTAAGAGGCTGACCAGGGCAGGGTCATCGGCCCAGGCCAGGAGCGCTGTGCCTGCGCCAAGGTTGAGCGTCTTCCAGCGATCGAGGACATACTGCGGATCGGGTGTTCGCAGCCACGCATCTTCATGCAGATTGAGGATCACCAGCAGCTCAGGGACCAGCCAGCGCAGGACCTCAGGCAGCCACAATTCATCTACCTCAAGCACAGCCATGGGCGCGTTGGAGCGCAGCAACGCATCCAACAGGCCGCAGTAGAAGTTGTGATTGCCCGCGTTGGTGGCGACGGTTCCGCCCAGTGCCCTGGTCAACAGGGCCGTGGTGGTGGTCTTGCCGTTGGTTCCGCTCACCAGGACCACAGTCCGGCCACGGGCGGCCAGAGCCAGTGATGCAGGCATCAGCCAGGCCGCCAGGCCGTGGCAGGCAAGCCTGACCAGCAGCCGACGGGGCAAGCGGATTCCGACTCCACCCAGCGCAAACGCCAGCGTTTTGACACCGCGATCCAGTGCCAAAACGGCCTGGAACCGGCACACGGTCAAAACATTGCCGATGGCATGGAGCCGTGCGCTCAGGGTCTGGAATCGTCTGCGAACGCTCAACCGCCGGGGCAACCCCTGTTCCTGCAGGTATCGGCGTTGGAGTATTTGTCGCCTCCACCCGCCACGCCTTCGAGGTTAGCGTCGCTCAATTCCATGGCCGCAATCCCGGAGCGAAGGCTCAGGATCTCGTCAACAGAGACGGCAAAGCCAGCTGCCGTGATGATCTCTTTTGCCTGCTCAGGGGTGGTGCAGACCGCGAGCTGATTGCGAAGCTCGCGGTCTGCCTTGATCAAGTTCAGGAGGGCATCAAGATCCTGTTGCGACATCGCGACTAACCGGGGGTGGAGGTGGAGGTGGAGGGCCTGGCCCAAGGTGAAGATGGGACTCTGCCCCGGCTTCAGTCCAGATCTCTCGTGCTTAAACCTGGCAGGAAGTCAGTTTAGGCTGTGACTGTCGTAGAGGCAAGCAGGAGAACATCAGCAAGCGAGCTGTTCTGCCTGCCGTGATCAGCGCCTCTGCTCGCCGCGAGTGCTGCAAGTGAACGCTGCAGGCGTGTGCACCAGGATCTGATCAAGAGGGTCTGATCGCGGTTTGCCTGATCGGGCCCATGCCTAGCCGAAGGCTTCTGCGTAGCAGTGAGCGTCTGATCTGCTGGTCGTCCAGAGCAAGACCGTTGCCGATGTCTGCCGCATCTCAAGCTCACTCAGCCGACGTTTCACCTCAGACGGGGGTTGGTGGCAGGCCCTGGTTAATCAACCCGTTAATCAACCTCTCAATCAACCCAGGGCCATCGGGCTTGCTTGGTTAGACCCCAAAAACCCCTGCCCCCACTGCCCTGGAAGGCATCTGCGATGGTAAGCCGGCTAACGGATTTGAACCGATGGCCTTCGCTTTACAAAAGCGCTGCTCTACCGCTGAGCTAAGCCGGCACTTCA
>JAIXOF010000063.1 GCA_027486935.1 Cyanobium sp. C1_MAG_00004
GCGTTGCTGCAGGGGTGGCTGCAGGCCAAAGCGTCGGTGCTGGCTGGCCAGAACAGCACCATTCCGTTGGCCGAACTGGCACGGGAAAGCCAGGTGCAGCGCCTGGAAGAGCAACGCAACGGTGATGCGGCGCGGGGAGAAACCCGATCGATCCAGGCCACGGTGAAGGATCTGGTGGTGCTCGAGCAGGGCCCCACACGGATCGAGGTCCGGGCGACGCTTCAGTACGAGGACAGACGGCTGGCCAATGGGGGGGCCGTGGTCGAGAGAACGGCTCCTCAGCAGATCACCAACACCTATGTCTTTGCTCGAGACGAGCAACGCTGGCGGCTGGTGGCCTATGCCAGCGCAATCTAAAAATAAACACAACAAATAAAGACGTCAGGATTCGCGCACGTTGAAGCCAACAAAGCATCTCCAACAGCAAAAACCATTGCCCTGGCAGCCGGGGGCATGGAAGCCACTGACGCTATCGCCGCGTGATTGGCTTGCCGAGGACCACCAGGTGTAGTTCCAACTGGACCTGGCGGATGAGCAAGACCTCTGTGATGTCCCGGTCCCAGGTTGATGACAGTGCTGATGTAGCCGTAGGCCTCTAGGAAGCGTTAGCAGCAAAAAGACCCAGGCTTTCTGAGGAGAAGACAGGAACGACTGACGTGGACAGGCGATCGCCAGGACGTCCTGCTGGGGGCAACGGGAAAGGGCAGGGCTCTTCTGGGCAGTGAGCCGACGACACCAGCAACTCCACAGCAATCGCAACGTGTTCCGAGCCAAGAAGGCGGAGGGAGTTAGCCCGTCTGGCATCAGCTGCCGTTGCCGGGCAGGTGCTCCATGGGCAAAAGGCTCCTAACTATGCAAGCAAAAGCCCTGCAAGGCAAGGGAAGCCGAGAATCAAAGCAAACTCACTGGTGTTGAGGAGAGCGCCGCTACTTGTCAATCCCCCAAGGGGGTCGACATCCGAGGATAGACAGCTGCATAGCGAAATGACTAAAAGGGATACAGCAAGGATTTGTGAGTGACGCAAACGGTCACATTGGATACAGAAACAATTGAATCGCTCAGGCATCACGGCATTAAGGCCACCGTTCAAGCTGGCAATGATGCTGGCTTTATTGAAACAAAAAGCTTCGTCGGCAACACAATTAATGCAGCCAAGGTCAGGACGCAGGGCCTGGCCACTTGGCAAAGCAGTCAACCCGAAGGCTCCATAGCCCTTTCGATTGCCCTATCAGGGGCCTATGGCGGCAAGATTGGTTCACGCAACTATGAAGCGACGAGTCACAAGACGAGCTTCATCTCACTACCGGGCGAGAAGCAAAACAGCATCATCAAATCAGAAGAAACAATAGGCTGGCTCATCAATATAAGCTCAGAAAGGTTGGCAAATGAATGGCAAAAACTATTGCAAAGTGAAGATCAATACTTGTTGGCCATCGAAGCGTTTAAAGGACAGGAACCATTCATCACCGAGGCTGTCAATCACCTGCTCTGGCTCAAGGGTTCCAAACCGAGCTCATGGCACGCAGACTCGATGGAATCGACACAAGCAGCGATCCTGGGTTTTGTTGGCTCACACATGTATGCCGCCATCGGCAGTGAAGCAAGTCAGATCGGCAGCCTTTCAATGGCGTCCTACGTTGATGCCGCAATGGCATTCATGGAAAGCACATACCTGAGGCCATTGACACTTGGCGACGTCTGCGAGGCCTGCCATGTATCGGCACGCACGATTCAGATTGCGTTTCGCGAGGTGCGCGGGGAAACACCCATGCAATCTCTACGACGCATTCGGCTGGAAAAAATGAGATCCCTGCTCATCGAAGGGATGAGTGTCACACTGGCGAGCACAAAGGTGGGGCTAAGCCCCACAGGCCGCACAGCAGCCCTCTATTCGGCTGCATTTGGCGAAAAACCAAGCCAAACAGCAGATCGTTCAAGTGCATTCAACTGAGACCAGCAACCTCAAAAGGACTGCTGAACCAGCACAACGGAAGCGATACCTCCATCAAGCAATCAGGATGTCAGAGGCTTTGAGCTCACCACTCAAGACCTGCATGATTCCTGCCGAAAACTCTCCGGCTCCCTGTTCGGTGCCATTGGCGTTGTAATACAACACTCCCATCGCTTGATCCAAAACAAACAGCGCCGCAGATCCAAGCCCAGAACTACCCTCTAAGCCGCCCTGAGTCGCACTGGTGACGACGGCAAAGTCGGTGGAACCCAGCACCCCGCCGGTCAGTCTTGTGGGATCGATGTTAAGTGTGGATCTTGTTAGGTAGAGGAGATCACGGCCGGTTTGAAAATCAGCGATTTGATCCAGAGCAATGGATTGATCCTGCTCCCTAGCAGAGAGCACGAACACATCACGGCCGTTGCCGCCTTCAAGAAGATCTATCCCGCGGCCGCCATTGAGAACGTCGTTACCATCACCTCCATGGAGGGTGTTGCGACCTGCATTGCCGATCAAGGTGTTGTCACGCTGATTACCAAAGCCATCAAGATTGGCCGCGCCACTGCCTCCCCGCAGGATCAAACCCTCAAGGTTGTCACCAAGGGTGTAGGACACATCAGCGATCACCCAATCGGAGCCAGAGTCAAGGGCTTCAATGACTTGATCACCTGCATTGTCGACCACAAAAGTATCGTTGCCAGTTCCGCCATCCAACCGATCAGCACCCAAGCCACCATCCAGGTAGTCATTGCCGCTACCGCCCAACAGCACATCACTGCCGCCACCACGGCCATAGAGAGAATCGTTGCCAGCCCCACCATCGAGGGTGCTGTTGCCTAAATTACCCTTGATAATGTTGTTCTCTCCATTACCGGTCCCCGTCAAATCGGCGCTGCCGCGTAGATCCAGATGCTCAACATTGGATGCAAGGGTCTGACTGATGCTGCTGACCACCCAATCGCTGCCTTCGCCGCTCTGTTCGAGCACGGTGTCATTGGTGTTATCAACGATGTAAGTGTCGTTACCACTGCCGCCAACCATGTGGTCTGCGCCGGCGCCGCCGTTGAGATAGTCGTCGCCTGCCAGACCTGATAGCTGGTTAGCCCAATTGTCGCCGATCAGAGTGTTGTTGGCGCTGTTACCTCTGGCCTGGAGGCCATCGCCACTGCCAAAGAGCTGTAGGTTCTCCACATTGCTGCCCAAGTCATAGGAGGTGGTGGCATAAACCCAGTCCAGGCCTGCCTGTACAGATTCAACCACCTGATCACCACTGTCGCGGACGACATAGGTGTCATCACCCTCGCCACCTGCCATCAGGTCAATGCCTTGGCCGCCATCGAGAAAATCGTTGCCCAGGCCACCGTCGAGGTGATCCGCATTAACGCCACGCCCATAGAGCGAATCATGGCCGCCGCCGCC
>JAIXOF010000009.1 GCA_027486935.1 Cyanobium sp. C1_MAG_00004
CGCATTGGCGTGCGCGGCGTCGGCATGCGCCGGGCCGGCGCGCGCCAGGTCGCCGCGAGCCGCGTCCGCATCTGCAGCCCCGGCACCGTCTGCGACCACACCATCCTCGTGTTCTCCGTCGGCGTCGCCGCCGGGCCCACCATGCGGGTTCGCTACAAGCCCGAGGCGCTCG
Source organism: Cyanobium sp. C1_MAG_00004 (assembly GCA_027486935.1). GTDB lineage: Bacteria > Cyanobacteriota > Cyanobacteriia > PCC-6307 > Cyanobiaceae > RGUW01. The sequence continues at coordinate 173 of JAIXOF010000009.1, forward strand.
TCGACGGCGTGCACGGCGTCCTCCACGGCGCGAGGCGAGTACGCCTCGAGCCACGTAAGGGCAATGGGCGGCGGGTTGAGCATGACGAGCGTGAGAATGCGGATCGAAAGCATGTGGAGAAGGCGCTGGTCCCAGCGCACGGCGTCGGAAAGGTCCGAATCGCACAGAATGGAGCGTGAGACTGACCAGACGCGGTGCAAGAGCTCCGTTGCGCTCACCTGGGGCCCGCCGTCGTTGATGTCGCCCATCTCCGCGTCGAGCCTGGCTTGAATGAAGCCAAAGCCGGGCCGGACGATGGTGGGTCGGGCGCCGAGGGCGACAAACCTCTTCACCCACTGCTCGCCCCCCTTGCCTCCCCTGTCGCGGAGAAAGAGAAAGTTCGGCACAATGGCGAGGCGGAGATTCCGCCCCGCCAGGGGCACGAGGGCGGTGTGGAAGCGCTTGACCACATTCTCGGAGACGAGCGACGCGGCGACGGAACTGACGCGGTTGAGGCGCTGGCAGATGGCCTGCGTCGCGTGGTCATTGTTGGCGGAGCTTTCAACGACTACGAGTCGCGTGCTTCCGGTCTCTGAGCCCACGTTGAGGAGGAGGTGGCGACGGACGCGGTTCTTGGCGATGGAGACGCGCCCCTTTGCTTCGGAGATCTCGACGGTCTGGAAGGTGAGGACGTGAACCCAGTCGTAGTCCTTGCGGAACTCGAGCGTGGCGACGTTGTCGGGCGCAGAACCGTCCTCGGGGAGCTTGAAGACGGGGAGGCGTATCTCGGGAAGGGCAGAGTGTGCGACGTGGTTGATGAAGTCCGGGCCGTAGATGCCGCCCTCACGAGCGAGGGCGGCGTCGTTGGCCTCCTTGACGGCCTCGCGGCACCTGGATCCGGTCAGGACGATCCAGCCGTTGTGACCCACGCCGTCCTTGAGGTTGTTGATGTCGAACACGATGCAAACCTCGTCGAGGTGGTCGGGCTCCTTGCGCGGCGGCTTGTAGGCGAGCTGGCCAGATCCGTCCTTCCGGATGACGTGGACGTGGGCCGACGACGCGCACTTGACGACGAGCCGAAGTCCGCGGGCCCTTCCCTCCTCGCCGACCTCCGCGGTCTGCCACCTTTCCCGCTGCTCCGCAGCCGCAGCCGCGCGGCGGTTCTCCAGCTCTTCCTCGATCTTGCGCTTGACCTCGTTCGCGAGGTAGTCGGCGGCCTCGCGCTTTTTGGCCTCGCGCGCGGCCTCCTCTCTCCTCGCCGCGGCCTCGCGCGCGGCCTCCTGCCTCCTCGCCTCCGCCTCCGCCTCGGAACGTAGCCTCTCCTGCCGCATCTCGCGCAGGTGATTCAGCGTTCCGCGGTAGTCGGAGACGAACTGAAGGCCGACGCCGAAAAATGCCACAAGGTTTTGCAGACGCCGCCGGTCGACGTCCATCGTGTGGTTCTGCGCGTGGGCGACGTAGGCGTCGATGACCCGCTGCTCGACGGGGCTGTTGATGGGGACCACGTTGGGAGAGGAGAAGAGGTCGAAGCGAACGAGCGTGTTGGTGTAGAGGTCGACGAAGCGATTCATGCGGTTGTCGGCGGCCTGGATGATGGAGCCGCGCTCCAGGATGGATGGGTCCGTCACGTCGCCGCAGTTGATGTCCCGGAGCGCAAGCAGGTAGAAGTACTCGCCGGTCACAGAAACCGACGCGCCAGGGAGCCGGACGTCCGACACGTGCAGCCTCGAGGGCGCGCCAGGAATCTCCATCGAGTCGTAGAGCGCGTCGACCTCGATTGGCTCGTCCTTTCCAGTCACGTGTGCGTTGTGGAAGTCGACGAAAGACTCGACAAAGAACGAGCGATTGTGGATGAGGGACGACTCCAAAAAAACGCGCTGCGCCGACCCACGAGGCGGAACGGCCACGATGGTGTGTGATCCTCCGGCTCGCAGAGCGCGGCGCAGCCAGTTTTCCGGCGTGATGGCGTTGTCTCCGGCGTTTGGGTCGTGTGCAGCAGCCGCGGCGGCCGCAGCGGCCGCGTCGGCTGCGGCGGCTGCGGCGGAGGCTCGCTGCGCAGCAGCTGCGGCCGCGGCGCGCTCAGGAGCAGCCAGGATGTGCGCCACCTGATCCGGCGCAACCCCGTGCCCCACCAGGAGCACCTCGGCCTCACGGCCCCTGTTCCTGCGGACGAGTTCTGCAGCATCCTGAATGGGCTGCCGCTGGTTCCGATCCGTTTGCAGCCGTTTGAGCATGTTTGACACCTGAGCGAGCCTCGGGTCGGCAGCGGTGGCACTCGCGCTTCCCGGCTGGCCAACACCCTCTGCGGAGGAGGGGCGGGGCCCTGGTGGGCGCGCAGCCGGCGCGGATCCGCGGGAGGCAGAGGAAGAGGCAGAAGCAGAGGCAGAGGCCGAAGAAGGCGAGGGGAACGGGGAAGGGGGCGCCCCCTCCCTCGAAGTCCCAGACCCCGCCGCAGCGCCAGCGCCAGCGCCAGCCCCAGCGCCACCAGACGGCGGATAGACCCGCCGCTCACCGCCCGACGTTCTCGCGGCCGACATGCGCACCAGGGCGTCAGCGACCCCCAAGGCAGAGCCTGGCGACGACGCCTGCGACGAGGAGGTGGCGGGCTCGCGCAGGACGCGGCCTGCAAGCCCAGCGGCGTCCGGAACCGGCCCTAGCGCATGCGCCGCGCTCGATGCGGACGAGAGGGCGGGGGAAGCAGCAGCCCTGGGCCTCATCAACGACGCTGCTCCAGTCCCAGCCGTCGTCGTCGGGGCTGCAGCACCAGCAGCAGCACCAGACGAAGACGAAGACGACGCCGGAACGGCGCGAGGGACAGGGGGGGGAGGCTCCCCCGTTTCCCTCGCTGGAACGCCACCGGACGCCGCAGGAGGAAGGCAGGAATACCCGCTAGGCGCGTCGCCGCCTTCTGCGACGTTGGGCCCTAGCAATTCGTCAAGCGCGTCGTTGACCCACCCAGAAAACGCCGGCAACGCCGACAAGGGCACGATGGGGCCCGCGCCAACAGCCCCGCCGGCAAACGCCCGCCAGGCGCCAGATGCGCCAGATGCGCCAGATGCGCCAGCACCCGCAGATGCCCCCTGCCTTCCAGCAGCGGCAGAGGAAAACGCGGGCGATCGGGACGAGGAAGAGCCAGAGACGGAACCCTCGCGCGAAATGTCCGTTGCTGAGGTCGCAGCGTCCGCGTCCGCGTGGAGCCCGGCGCTCTCTGTGGACCGAATGGCACCCGCCCCTGCGCCACTCAACCGTTCGCCGGGCCCTACACGCGCAAAAGCAGCCCCGGTGGAAGATCCGAGTGCGCCCCTCACCGCCAAGAGGTCGAAGAGGGGCGCGCGCGCCGCGGCGGCCGCGGCGGCGGACGAGGCGGCCGCGGCCGCGGCGGCTGCGGACAAGGCAGCAATGGCGGCCGACGGGGCCGCGGCGACCGACGAGGCGGATGACGCGACGGACGAGGCGGATGCTGCGGCAGATCCAGGCGCGTCCCTCACCGTCCAGCGGTAGACAGTGGGCGCGCGTGCCGCAGTGGCCGCCGCGGCGCCCGCGGCGGCGGACGAGGCGTACGCGGCGGCAGCTGCTGCTGCGGCGCCGGGGGGAGAGAACCCAGCCGCCTGTCTGCCGCCGCCCGTCCCCGCCTGCCTCCGCGCCGCAGCTGCAGCGCTTGCCGCGCCGGCAGCACGCAGCTGCGCAAGACGCTCCGGCGAGAAGCGCTCAAGCGCTGCCTGGGCGGCGGCCCGGGCGAGGGCCGGGGCGGGTGGGGCGGGCGCTGGGGCAGGGGTGGGGGTCGGCGGCGCGGCCGTAGCGTGGCCCAAAAACATGCGATCGTTGTAGCCTTCCACGCGCCGGCCGCGACGCCGCGCCGCCGCAGCGAACTCATCGAGCACCTTGGCGGGATTGAACGCGCCCGCGCCGCTCTCGGGCGGATAGCCGACGCCTGCGCGGCGCGCTCCGACGGGCTCGGCCGAGGACGACGCGGACGCAGACGCCGGACGGGCAGCAGCGAAGGCAGCAGGGGCACGAGCGCTCGCCGCTAGCGACGCGCCGGCACCAACGGCAGACCTTGCGCGCGCGGCTTGCGGAGCAACAGCTGCCGCGAAGCCGGCCTGTGCAAGAGCGCGCGGGTCCACCTCTGACGCGCCTGCGCCGTCGGCCCGCAAATCCAAGGGCGGCGTCGCAGAACGCGAAGCGGAGGACGAATCCGGAGCGCCGACGCTCGCCCCGGCCGCCGCGCCCGCGCCGCCCCGACGCGCGCCGGCGCCGGAAGCGGGACAGGCGCCAGCGCCTCGTGCGCCTGAGTCGCGCACCTCGGAGCGCGGCCGCCGGATCCCCGCTGTGCGCTCCTCGGGGACCTCGTCGTCGTCGCCGCCGCCCGCCGACGCCGCTGCTGCACCAGCTCCGGCTCGGACGCTCAAGAGGGCGCTGCGCCCGTCGATCGCAACGGCGCCCTTGGCGACGGCGGATGCGGCCGCATCAAGGACTGCTGCGCCAATGGCGGCGTCGGCAAGGGCGGCCTCTGCGGCTTTTATTGCTGCGCGCCTCGCCCGTACCTGTTCGGCTTTCTGCAGGGCTTTGTATCGCTCTGTGCCCGGCAGCGCCGATGGCAGCCGAGGCTTATCCCCCTCCATGGCGACGCGCCGCACGATGAGAATCTACAAGGGATATAGCCGCCAGGACGACGAAGAAAAGGTGCCGCCGAGCCCAGAAAACGCGCAAAAAGACAGAAAAGCACCAAGGGTGCGCCGGACCACCCTCACGCCGACAGAACGCTGCGAAAAGCTACCGGCCTTGCCGACAACATCAGCGGTGCCGTGCAACCAACGCCGCAGATTCACACACAAACAGCAAAAGACGAGCGCCAAAGAACGCCAAAGAAATGATCGCAGATACAAACTACCGCCTGAAATGCCCAAGAAAACCACACGAACCTCTGCCGTCTTTTGATTTTCGCACGGAGCGGGCGAGTATCCGCAGAGCAGCGGCGTGCCAATTTCCAGGATTCCACCAAGAGCTCCTCTCAGCAGGAACTATATGGCATGCTTCCCCGGGATGTACCGTGGGATTTTGGGGGGGAGCCCAAAGGCGCGTGTACAAGCCTTGCACAGTCGCCCGTGAGCTGTTCGCAAGGGTGCGGACGCACTCGTGTGCGCACCCACCAGAAGTCTCGACCTCGTGCGCTGCATATGCAGCGTCCCTGCATTATCTAACACTTTCTGTAGAATAAAACACCACGTTTAATTCCTTTAGGGCCGCATAGCGCGTGCGTGCGCAGGTTACCAACGTGCTGGATGCCACGAAAGCCAACTCTCAACACCCTCGGAACGAGATCTGTGTTCCGTTGCGCTGGTGCAGGTACATCCACCGACCCATCCGAGCGCGCACCCAGAATGTCGATGCAAGAGAGCCTATGAAGCCGAAAGCCGCAAGAATCGGTGGGCCTGGTGCCAGTAGACGAGCGCTGTTCATGGAACACGACGAGAAGAACGTGCGAATCACCCCTGTGAATTGACGCATCACTCATTCGCAAACGCCACCCGTCCGATCGGAAAAAACGCACAAAACGTCCGTGGGGAATGGCCTAAAACGCCGAAAGCCGAAGGCGTTGGGGGGCCAGATGCTAAGTGACGAGCGATCTTCCCAGAACAGGCCGCGAAGCGGCTGCGCACCCCCCCAAAAACGAAGTCTCACATCGCACTTTGGCACGCTCGTGCACGTGAACCAAGCATCGGCCGACCTAGCGCCTCTTTCAGCAGGCGACAAAAACATGGCTGTGTGCAACACCGGGACGATTGGACGCACGAGACCGGCGGTTCCCGACTTACCTTGTCGCATGTCGTTTCAGAAGAGGCGCGCGCGCGACTCGCTCGCGAGCACATTTGCGCACTTACCTCGTGAACAGGGACGCCCCGCGCCGCGCGCTCTTTGGGAGAGCGTTTTTGGACGATGTCCATCGATACTGCGTGGAGAGGGCGGTGGCGCGCGCGTCCAGTCTCTCCAGAGGACGAAGTCTCACATCTACTTTTGCTCCTATTACATCTACTTTTGCTCCTATTGCTTGCAATTGCGCCGATGCGCATCACACGGCTCAAACGCCTGTCCTCGAGCTGCTTTGCCGCATCACACGAGTCTTGAAGGGGGCCGCAAAGTCACTCGAAGTCGCCCCCATCGAGGAGCCCCACCGAATGACACGCAGACAGCGCATAACGTGCGGCTTGCGCGCCATCCGTCGGGTCTCCTAGTCACGGGATGGCTACCCGAGGGCGGTGACGGCCCGTCTGACCGAGGGGGCGCGCTGC
>JAIXOF010000062.1 GCA_027486935.1 Cyanobium sp. C1_MAG_00004
ACGCGCAGAAACACCCCCGACACCACCAGGTTGATGGCGGCCAGCACCAGGGCTGCAGCGATCCAGGTGAGCCCCTGGGCCTGGTGCAGCCACAGCAGCAGGGCCAGCTCGGCACCGATCAACGACAGCAACACCAGCACCAGGGCGCCACTGACGAACAGCGCACCGCTGATCAGGCGGCGTTTTTCACGGTCCACCTCCTGCAGGGCCATGCGCACATGCAGGTCCATGACCGAGGTCATCAGCGCGCCCACCCGTCCGGCCGCTGCGCGGGCCACACCCGGAGCTGCGGCGCCGTTGCGGCCCACAGCGTCAGAAGCGGACTCGGAGCTCATCGGCACAGTTCAGTTCAGTTCAGGGGTTCAACGGGAGCGCCGGCCCGAGGCCAGCAGCAGGCCCAGCAGCAGGCCGACGCCGCCGGCCAGGCCCAGGGCCAGCAGGGGCCGCTCGCGCACAGGCTTTTCGATGCGCGGCCGCAGGCTGGCGTTGAGATCGTCGAGCAACGCCTCGAGCTGGTGCTCGAGCGGCTCCAGGCTGCTGGCCAGTCGACTGGTCTGCTCGCCAGCCAGCTGCAGCAGCTCCTGCAGCTGGTCCTGGACAACCCCAGCGGTTTTGCCGGTGTGCTGTGCTATCACCTCGGCCACCTCATCGAGGCTGCCGCGGGTGGCCTCGAGGGTCTGACGGGCCACGTCAGGCCACTGGCGCTGGATCGCGGGCAGCAGGGCTTCGAACCGCTCGCGAAACAACTGCTGCACTGAGTGCTGAGCTGGCTGCTGGGCTGTGGGGGTGTCCAGGGTCATGGCACCGAACATGCTTCCAAACTAAGGAGGGACTTGATCAAGCGAAAGCCTCCGCTACATTTCTGCTGCTCGGCGCACGGGCCTGTTGGTTCACATCAATCAGGTCGAGCTCAGTCATTTCAAGTCGTTCGGCGGATCGATGGCGATCCCGCTCGAACAGGGCTTCACGGTGGTGACCGGACCCAACGGATCCGGCAAAAGCAACATCCTTGATGCCGTGCTGTTCTGCCTGGGGCTGGCCAGCAGCCGTGGCATGCGGGCCGAGCGCCTTCCCGACCTGATCAACAGCGCTGTGCTGCGCAGCGGCCGCGCCGCCGAAACGGTGGTCAGCGTGCGCTTCGACCTCAGCGACTGGCAGCCCGACGAGGCCGAAGCGGGACTGGACCCCCCCACCGAAGGGCCCTGGATCAAACCCGGCCAGCAGCAGTGGACCGTGAGCCGCAAGCTGCGGGTGGCCCCCGGGGGCACCTATGCCAGCAGCTTCAGCGCCGACGGCGAACCCTGCAACCTGCAGCAGCTGCAGACCCAGCTGCGGCGCCTGCGGGTCGACCCCGAAGGCAGCAATGTGGTGATGCAGGGCGATGTGACCCGCATCGTCTCGATGAGCGCCCGCGACCGCCGCGGGATCATCGACGAACTGGCCGGCGTGGCCCTGTTCGACAGCCGCATCGAGCAGACCCGCAGCAAGCTCGATGCCGTGCACGAGTCCCAGGAGCGCTGCGGCATCGTGCAGCAGGAACTGCTGGCCTCGCGCCACAAACTCGAGCGCGACTGCGCCCGGGCCCGCACCTACCAGGAGCTGCGGCAGCGGCATGCCAGCGGCCGCCTGCACGAGCAGGTGCTGGTGGCAGAGGAGGCCCGCCGCCAACTCGAGGCCCTGGCCCAACGGCAGCAGGCCCTGAACCAGCAGCAGGCCAGCACCGAAGCGGCGATCGCCCAGGGCGAAACCGCCGTCACCGAAGCCTCGCGCGCCCTGGAAACCCTGCAGGCCGAGGTGCGGGCCCTGGGCGAAGACCAACTGATCGCCGTGCAAGCCGAACTGGCGGGCCTGGAGGCCAGCGGCCGTGAGCTGGCCCGCCAGGCCGACAAACACCAGCGCGAGGCCGAAGACCTGCAACGCCAGCGCCACGAACTGGCGCGGCTGCAGGGGGATCTGCGCACCCAGCAGCAGGCGCTGGGGTCGGCTGCTGACGAGGGCGAGCTGCAGCAGGCCGAAGCCGACGTCAGTGCCGCCGAAGCCGCCGTGGAGCTATCGCGGCGGCGGCTGGGCGAGGTGGCCGGTCGTTCGGGCACCTGGCTGGAGGCCCAGAAGCAGCGCAGCCAGCAGCGTCAGCAACTGGCTGAACAGCTGAGCCCCCTGGAAGCCGAGCACCAGCAGCTGCTCGAACGGCTGCGGCAGCAGCACGAACGCCTGGCCGAAGTCAGCGAAGCCGCCAGCGCCGAGCTGAGCAGCAACCAGAGCGTGCAAGAGCAGCTGGCCCATGTCGACGGCGAATGGCAACAGCTGCTCGACGCCCTGCAGCAGCAGCAGCGGCAGGTGCAGGACCTGGCCGAGGAGCTGGCCCTGCAGCAACGCACCCGCAGCCGGCTCGAGCAGGAGCAGGCCACGCTCGAGCGCGAGATCGCCCGGCTCGACAGCCGCCGCGAAACCCTGCAGGAGAGCCGCGGCACCGGCGCCCTGCGGGTGCTGCTCGAGGCGGGTCTCGAGGGGATCCACGGCCCGGTGGCCCAGCTGGGCGAGGTGAACGAGCGGGTGCGGCTGGCCCTCGAGGTGGCCGCCGGAGCGCGCCTCGGCCAGGTGGTGGTCGACGACGACCGCATCGCCGCCCGGGCGATCGAGCTGCTCAAGCAACGGCGGGCCGGGCGGCTGACCCTGTTGCCGCTCAACAAGATCCGCGGGGGTGGCGGTGGCGGGGGAAGTGGCAGCAGCGGCAGTGCCGCCCTGCAGCGCAGCAGTGGTAGCAGTGGTGGTGGCAGTGGAGCGGCGGGGCTGATCGGCCGGGCCGTCGACCTGATCGATCACGAACCGGTCTATGCCGAGGTGTTCCGCTATGTCTTTGGCGACACCCTGGTGTTCGACACCCTGGCCAACGCCCGCCGCGAGCTGGGCCGCAGCCGGGCCGTGACGCTTGAGGGCGAACTGCTTGAGAAAACCGGCGCCATGACCGGCGGCAGCCTGCAGCAGCGCAACGGCGCCCTGAGCTTTGGCCGCAGCAGCGACGGCGATGAGGCCGAACCGCTGCGCCGCCGCCTGCTCGAACTGGGCGAAAGCCTGGTGGCCTGCCAGCGGCGCGAAGCCGACCTGAGCCAACAGCTCGAACGGCTGCGGCCCGCCCTGCTGCAGCGGCAGCAGCGCCAGGCCGCCCTCGAGGCCGAGCGGGCTGCCGCCCAGCGCAACCTGACCCCGCTGCAGCAGCGTCAGCAGCAGCTCGAGCAGCGCCTGACCCAGCTGCGCAGCGCCATCGTCAGCGACCAACAGCGCCAGCAGGAGCTGGAGCAGCTGCTGGCGCCGCTGCAGCAGCAGCTCACTGCGCTCGAGCTGACCGAACGGCAGGCCCAGGCCAGCGGCGATGCCGACCGCTGGCAGGGACTGCAACAGGAGCTGGAGGTCGCCGATGGGGCCCTGGCGGCGGCCCGCCAGCAGCGGGACGGGTTGCTGGCTGCGCGGCGCGAGCGGGGCCTCGCCCTCGAGCGGCTCAACAGCCAGCTCGACGCCCTGACCGCCGACGAGCAGCGCCTGGTGCAGGCGGTCAATGCCCTGGTGGCCGAGCGCGGCCAATGGAAAGAACAGCAGCAGGCCGAGCAGCAGCAACGGGCTGCCCTCGAAGCGCAGCAACTGGAATTGCAGGAGCGTTTCGGTCAGCAGCGCCGGGCCCGCGATGCCGCCGAAGCCCAGCTGGCCGACCAGCGGCAACAGTTGCAACAGCGGCAATGGGAGCTGCAACGCCTGATCGAAGAGCTGGATGCCCTGGCAGCGCAGCAACGCAGCGAGACCGTCCGGGTCGACCAACTGGAGCGCGAATTGCCCGATCCGCTGCCCGAGGTCCCTGAGGAGGTGCGTGCCGGCGGGCTCGAGGCGCTGCAGGCCGAACTGCGCAGCCTGCAGGCCCGCATGGAGGCCCTGGAACCGGTCAACATGCTGGCCCTCGAGGAGCTCGCCCAACTGGAGCAGCGGCTTGACGAACTCGAGCAACGGCTCGATGTGCTCAACAAGGAACGGGAGGAGCTGCTGCTGCGGATCGAGACGGTGGCCACCCTGCGCCAGGAGGCCTTCATGGAGGCCTTCACGGCGGTGGACGGCCACTTCCGCACGATCTTCGCCGGCCTGTCCGACGGCGAAGGTCACCTGCAGCTCGAGAACGCGGAATCGCCCCTGGACGGGGGCCTGACCCTGGTGGCCCATCCCAAAGGCAAGGCGGTGCGACGCCTGGCGGCGATGAGCGGCGGCGAAAAATCGCTGACGGCGCTGAGCTTTCTGTTTGCACTGCAGCGCTTCAGGCCTTCGCCCTTTTATGCCCTCGACGAGGTCGACAGCTTTCTCGATGGCGTCAACGTGGAGCGGCTGGCCGCCCTGATCGCCAGCCAGGCCGACGAAGCCCAGTTTTTGGTGGTCAGCCACCGCCGGCCCATGATCGCCGCGTCGAGCCGCACAATCGGGGTCACCCAGGCACGCGGTGCCCACACCCAGGTGGTGGGTTTACCGCCAGCGGCCTGAACCGCTGGCGTGAGCCACAATGACGCGAAGGCCACACGCAGGATTTGACCTCCTCCATTCCCCCTTCAGCGGATCCGGCCAGCGGGGCCCCCAGCGATCGGCTCTGGTTGCGGTCCGAGCTGATGGGAACCCAGGTGATCACCCGCGACACCGGACGCCGGCTGGGGGTGGTGGGCGAGGTGGTGGTCGACATCGACAGGCGCGAAGTCGTCGCCCTCGGTCTGCGCGACAACCCCCTGACCCGCTTTCTGCCGGGGCTGCCCCGCTGGATGCCCCTGGAGCGCATCCGCCAGGTGGGCGACGTGATCCTGGTGGATTCGGCCGATTCGTTGGCCGAAGGGTTCAACCCTGAACGCTTCAGCAAGGTCATCAACTGCCAGGTGATCACCGAGGCCGGCGAAACCCTGGGACGGGTGCTGGGCTACAGCTTTGACATCGAAACCGGTGAACTGACCACCCTGGTGCTGGGCGCCGTCGGCGTGCCCCTGCTGGGCGAGGGAGTCCTCAGCACCTGGGAGCTGACCGTCGACGAGATCGTTAGCAGCGGCCCTGATCGGATCATCGTCTACGAGGGCGCCGAAGAGAAGCTCAAGCAACTGGGCACGGGTCTGCTGGAAAAGCTGGGCATCGGCGGCACCAGCTGGGAGCGTGACGAGCGCGAGCGCTACCGGGTGGGCATGGTTCCCGTCGAGAACCAGTTGGCGCCAGGCCAGCCCAGTGCGACTGAGCAGCGGCGCATTCAGCCGGCCAGCACCCAGGCTTTTGTGCCAGAAGAGGAGCTCGACTACGTCGAACTCGAGGAACGTCGTGAGCGCGAACCCCTGCGTCAGCGCCGTTATCTCGATGAAACCGACGATCGCTATCGCAGCGAGCGTCGCTACGACGAACCGCGGTTCGAGAGCGACCGTTTTGGTCAGGAGCGCATCAGCGACGATCGCTACAGCCAGGAGCCCGAGCGCAGCCAGGATGTCGATCGCCCCAGCCAGCCCCGCCCCCCCCTGCAGCGGCGCGAACCCCGCTACGACGCCCGGGAACCACTGGATGTGGAACCCGAGGTAATCGACGATCCCTGGTGAGCCTCAACGGCTAGTGAGCCTCAACGGCTGGCGAGCCTCAAGGCTGCTCGTTAGCGGGCCTTGAAGTCGAGTGAGAGCGAATTGACGCAGTAGCGCTGGCCGGTGGGTGCCGGTCCATCGTTGAACACATGGCCAAGATGGGCGTCGCAATTGCTGCAACGGATCTCGGTGCGCACCATGCCATGGCTGCGGTCCTCGATGGTGGTAATCGCCCCTGCCGCAACCCCGTCCCAGAAGCTCGGCCAGCCGGTGCCCGAATCGAATTTGGTGGCTGAGCTGAAGAGCTCGGACCCACAGCAGACGCAGTGGTACATCCCCGTGCCCTTGTGATTCCAGTAAGCACCGGTGAACGCCCGTTCCGTTCCCCCTAGGCGGGCCACAGAGAACTGTTCGGGGGTCAGGCGCCCGCGCCACTGGTCCTGATCGGCGTCAAGGCTGCGGGGCAGTCCGCTGGGCAAGCCGCAGGCGGACGGGGCCGAGGCATCCGCCTGCGAAGGGTTCTGCAGTTCTTCGGCCATCGTCAGCAACAAGCTGGGCGAACCCTAGACAGGGGAGGCGGGGGGCAGCAGCTCCACCACCAGATCGGCCAGGGCAGACACGGCCCCAGGCTGGCCCCGCAGGCTGCGCAGGTCGTCGCGCATGCCGGCCAGCCGTTCCGGCTGAGCCAGCCAGTCGGCGGCCTCGGCGGCAATCTGGGCCGGGGTGATCACCCCGACGCGCTCGGGCACCACAGCCCGCCCGGCAGCGATGTTGGGCCAGGCCAGAAACCCCCGATGGCGCATCCGCCAGGCGGTCAGGGCGAGCCCCAGCAACCAGCGCAGCAGCGGCAGCCGCGCCACCAGGCCCAGCGCCCCATCCCAGGCCTGCATCACCTGCAGGTGCTGGGTGGGGACCAACACGATCATCGGCACGCCGAGCGCGCCGAGTTCGGCGGTGTTGGCTCCGACGGTGGTCAACGCCAGATCGCACTGGCTCAACGGCCCGTGGGCCGGATGGGCGACCACCAGTTCGATCGCGGTGCCGGCCGGGGTCAGCAACCGTGGCGGCACGCCCTCGTCAAGCCTCGGCTCGCCACTGCCGTAGTGGCGCTGCAGCGGGTTGACGGCGCTGCCATAGGCCAGCAGCTCGGCCGGGCTGGTGGTGGGTGCCACCGGCAGCAGAAAGCGGCAGCCAGGCCTCAGCGCCGCCAGACGATCGGCGGTCTCAAGCAGAAAGGGCACGCCGACCTGCAGTTTGGCCCGTTTTGAACCGGGCAGCAGGGCCACCCATTCGCCGGGGGGCAGGGGGGTCGTGCTGCGGGCACTGGCCGACAGATCGGCCATCAGATCCCCAACCACGGTGCAGCGCTGCCGCAGCCGTGACGGCAGGCGGGTGGCCGCTGCCGGCCCCATCGCCGCGATGCGGTCGTTCCACTGGGGCCAACGGGCCACCCACTCGGCATAGGTGAGATGGCGGTAGCCGAGCCTGGCCGAGAGCAGCACGGTCCAGAACTGATCGCCCCCCAGAAACACCACCAGGCCCTGGGACGGCCAAGGGCCATAGCGCCAAGGCCGCAGCAACAAGCCCCAGAACCGCCGCGCCGGCACAATCCGTTCAAAGGTCTGCCATTCAGCCGCCACCCGGTGCTCAACACCGGTGGCGTTGGGGCAAGGCACCAGCACCAGCTCCAATGACCACGGAGAGCCGGGGCTGCGGGGACGCAGGGGCAGCTGCTGATGCAGGTGCTCAACCAGGGGGCGAACCCAGGTGGAGAGTTCACCAGGCCCGTTGCTGACCAACACGATGGCGGCCGGTGCCTGGGTCCTGGGCATCAAAAAAGAAATGCGGATGGCGAGACTTGAACTCGCAAGGCCGAAGCCACACGCCCCTCAAACGTGCGTGTCTACCAATTCCACCACATCCGCGTGGTTGCTGGAACGGCGAACCGCTCCGGCCCAGCAATATACCTACGGGCCTGGCGAGTGAGCGCTGATACAGTCCGCAACGGCCCTGCCCGCTGACCCCAGCCCACCGCGGATGCCCATCGGCAAACTGCTGATCGCCAACCGTGGCGAAATCGCTCTTCGGATTCTGCGCAGCTGTCGGGAACTCGGCATCGCCACGGTGGCCATCCACAGCACCGTCGACCGCAATGCGCTGCACGTGCAGCTGGCCGACGAAGCGGTCTGCGTCGGAGAAGCCCCGAGCAACCGCAGCTATCTCAATATCCCCAACATCATTGCGGCGGCGATCTCCCGCGGAGCCGATGCGATTCACCCGGGCTACGGCTTCCTGGCAGAAAACGACCGTTTCGCCGAGATCTGCCAGGACCACGGACTGATCTTTGTCGGCCCCTCGCCCGAGTCGATCCGGGCCATGGGTGACAAGTCAACGGCCAAGGCCACCATGCAACGGGTGGGTGTTCCCACCATCCCCGGTAGCGAGGGCCTGCTCGAGGACCACCGGCAAGCCGCGGCCCTGGCCGAGACGATGGGCTACCCGGTGATGATCAAGGCCACCGCCGGGGGCGGCGGGCGGGGCATGCGCCTGGTCCCCGCGGCCGACCAGCTCGAGAACCTGTTCAAGGCAGCCCAGGGCGAGGCCGAGGCGGCCTTCGGCAACCCGGGTCTGTACATGGAGAAATTCGTCGACCGGCCCCGCCATGTCGAAGTGCAGGTGCTGGCCGACCGCCACGGCAATGTGATTCACCTGGGCGAACGGGACTGCTCGATTCAGCGGCGGCACCAGAAGCTGCTGGAGGAAGCCCCCAGCACGGCTGTGACACCGGACCTGCGGCGGCAGATGGGCGAAGCGGCCGTCGCCGCCGCCCGCAGCATCGGTTACGAGGGCGCCGGCACCGTTGAGTTCCTGGTGGATCGCAGCGGCGCATTCTATTTCATGGAGATGAACACCCGCATCCAGGTCGAGCATCCGGTCACCGAAGTGGTCACCGGCGTCGACCTGATCGCTGAACAGCTCCGAATCGCCGGGGGCGAGCCGATCAGCGTCCAACAGAGCGAGATCACCCTGCGCGGCCATGCCATCGAAGTGCGCATCAACGCCGAAGATCCCCGTCAGAACTTCAGACCGGCCCCCGGCAAGATCACCGGTTGGTTGCCCCCAGGCGGCCCGGGCGTTCGGGTCGACAGCCACGTCTACACGGGCTACGAGATCCCGCCTTTTTATGACTCACTGATCGGCAAGCTGATCGTCTGGGGCGTTGACCGCGAGCACGCCCTCAGGCGTCTGCGCCGGGCGCTGTCGGAATGTGCCGTCACCGGCATCCCGACCACGATTGAATTCCACCTGGCCCTGCTGGATCGGCCTGAGTTCCAGCGGGGCGATGTGCACACCAAATTTGTGGAGCAGGAGATGCTGCCCCAGGCCTGAGCGGGTCAGCCCACCGGCAGGGACTGCCGCATCAGCTGGGTGACCAGGCCTTGCTGGCCGACCAGCAGCTCGCGCAGCAGGCTGATCAGCCCCACCCAGATCACCGGGGTGACATCGACGCCGCCGATCGGTTGAATCACCCTGCGGGTGGCCGCCAGCAGCGGTTCGGTTGGGGCCCCGATCAGACGCATCGCCCCCGCTGTCAGGTCGATCTGGGGGTACCAGGTCAGCACGATCCGGAACAGAAACAGAAGGGTCCAGGCAGCCAGCAGCAGGCCCAGGAGCAGATGCATCACAGACAGGGCCGTCACAAAGCTCTAAGCAGCAGGTCAATCAGCCTAGGAAGCGGCGATCACTGCCTAGGATCCCAGGCACTGACAGCTGCTGCCAGCACCACAGGCCCATGACTCCTTCCCTCGCCAACTTTCTGAGCAGTCTCGTCTGGGGCGCCGTGATCGTGGTGGTGCCGATCACCGTGGCGCTGATCCTGATCAGCCAGAACGACCGCGTCGATCGCAAACTCTGAACACTGGAGCTCCAGCGGTCCCGTCCCTAGAGTGACGTGACCCAACGGGGTGATCGCGGGTGGTTAATGCCAGTCTGAACTGGGCCAGCATCGTGGGCATCGTGCTCGCGGTCGGAGGCGCGTTGCTGTACTTCATGCGCAGCTTCAAGCCTGCGCTGGCCAGGGATTACGACGTCTTCTTTGCAGCCGTCGGCCTTCTGTGTGGCGGCATCCTGTTTTTTCAGGGCTGGCGCCTCGACCCGATCCTGCAGTTCGGCCAGTTCCTGTTGGCCGGTACGACTGTGTTTTTCGCCTATGAGAGCGTGCGCCTGCGGGGGGTCACCACCGAGCAGGCCCGACGTTCCTCCTATTTCGACGACGAAGAACCGCCCGGCCCCTATCGGCCGCAGATGGGCGGTCGCAGCTGGGACGGGGACCCCGACCGGTTTGCAGAGCCCGAACCGATTCGGCGTCGCATCCCCTCCCGTGAGGACGAGGACACCGATGCCCTTTACAGGCCCCGCCGCGCCGCCAGCCGCGCCGCGATTCCCGAACGGGCTGCCAGCCGCCGCGGCGCATCTGAACGGGGTGCCTCTGAAGACTGGGATCGGGAACCTTCAGCCGATCGCGGCGCCTCCCGCTACAGCGGCAGCAATGGGCCCGAGCGGACCCCTGAATTCGGAGCCCGCCGTCGGGAACGGGACAGCGCTGCCGAGCCCCGCCGCGGCAGCCGGATCAGCGGCAACGACGACATGATGCCCCGTTCGAGCCGGCGCGGCCCCAGCGCTGCGCCGGCCGGATCCCCCAGCGCCGATCGGTCAGCCACCCCACCCGCTCAACCAGCAGGGCGGGTGCCTCAAGGAGAGCCGCTGCGGGCAACCAGAGCAAACGGCGGCAGCAGCATCAGCGACGCCGACTTTCGCCCGGCTGGGAATTCGTCGGCGTCGGATGCATCACCCACAGCGATGCCCTCACGGCAACCCAGGCCTCGGGACAACAGCTCCCGATTTGACGACTGATTGACCGGCGCGCACCTGCTTTTGCCTGTTGCGCTGCTCACCCTTGCGGGCTGCGCTGACACCGGCCTCCTGAGCGGAGGCTGGCTGAGCCGCCGCCAGGCTTCCACAGGGTCCCTGATGGGCAGCGAGCAACGGCGTGATCCAGCCCTCAGTGGGAATGGGCGCCTGCTGGCCAGCATCAGCGACCGTCAGGGACGCAGCAGCGTGATCCTGCAGGAGCAGCCCAGCGGTCGATTGCTGCCGCTGCGTCATCTGCGGGGCCACAGCCCCCATCGTTCGCCTGCGCTGAGCTGGAACGGCCGCTACCTGGCGGTGCTGATGCAGCAGGGAATGCAGACCGTGGCAGTGGTGGAGGACCGTCTGCGGGGCCAGCTGCTGCGCCTGCCCGCTCCGGCCGGCGCCAGCGTCGAACGGCTGAGCCTTGCACCCGATGGCCAGACCGTGGCACTGCAGCTGGTCCAGGGCGGGCAGCAGCGGGTTCAGGTGTTTGACCTGTCTGGACTGCTGGAGCCTGATCGCGCCGGTGGGCAGCGCATCAGCGATCCGCCGCCATGAAGCTGCTAGCGCCAGCCCTGCTTGCCACAACGTTGCTGACCGGTTGCCTGGGACCGATGCCGATTCCCCGCTCAGGTCTCAACCGCCAGCTTGAGCAGGCAGGTGGCAACCGGGATCCCTCACTGGGACTGCGCTGGATGGCGCTGATCCAACAACGGGGCGGCCGGGAACAGGTGCAGCTGCTGGATCTTCAGCGGCAGCTGCCCGTTCCCGTACCCGGTCTCAACCGGCCCGATGCGCTGCCGATCAGCGTCAGCACCGATGCCAACGGCGAACGCCTGGCCCTGGTGCGTCAACTGGGAGGGCGCAGCGAAGTGGTGCTGTACAGACGCGCGCTGCAGAGTCTTCAGCTGATCCCGATGGCCAGCGACTCGATCCCGACCCAGGTCAGCCTGCGGGCCGATGGTCGGCAACTGGCGGTGCAGGTGAGCCGCAACGGCCTCTGGCAGATCGATCTGGTGGAGCTGCCCTGAGTTCAGGGCACCAGCCCGGCCCAGTGCAGGAAGGTGTCCTGGCTGATCAGCTCCACCAGCAGCACCGCCACGAAGCCGACCATCGCAAAGCGGCCGTTGACGCGCTCGGCATAGGCGCTCCAGCCAAAGGCTGGCTGATCACCGGTGGTGGCGCTGGTGGAACGGGGTGATGAATCGGCGGCGGTCATCGGATCATCCATGGCGTGTCAAGTCATAGCCGGCGGCCGGCAACAGGCGCCAGCCCCCTGAACCGTCGAGTTCGAGCACGGTGTCGTGGAATGCGGTCAGGGTGGGCCGGTGACCGACGCTCACAAACGCCATCTCCCGTTCCCGCAACAGGCTGTAGAGGTGGGTTTCGGTCGTCACATCGAGGGCGCTGGTGGCCTCGTCAAGCACCACGAAACAGGGGGCCGTCAGCAACAGCCGGGCAAAGGCCAACCGTTGCTGCTCACCCAGGGAGAGCAGCCGCGGCCAGTCCTGTTTGATGTCGAGATCGGGGTAGCGCTGCACCAACTCGGGCAGTTTCACCTGCTCGAGCACGTGGCGCAGCTGCTCATCGCTGAACCGGTCAGGGGTCTGGGGGTAACAGAGTTGTTCCCGCAGGCTGCCCAACAACATGTAGGGCTTCTGGGGAATGAACATCAGATCTCCGACAGGCGGTCGTTCGATCTGACCAGCAGAGGGTGGCCACAGGCCGCTGACCAGACGCAGGAAAGACGTCTTGCCGCAGCCCGATGGACCCACCACGAGCAGGCGCTGGTGACGATCGACTTCAAGGCTGAGATCCCGGATCAGGCAGCGCTCTGAACGCGGCAGCAGCAGGTCGACATGGCTGACCAGGATGGAGCCATGGCGATCAACACTGGGCTCTGGGGCCCCAGCCACACGCGCTCTTGCAGCGGCCTGCTCGGCTTCAGCATGGAAGCCCTCAACCTTGCCTTGAAAGGCTTCAAGCCTGCTGATCGAGGCCGAGAAGGCAGCCAATTCAGAGATGTTATTGACGATGAAGCTGACGGAAAAGAAAACCTGAGAGAAGGCGATGCCGGCCTGCCCAAAAACACCAAAATCCTTTTCTTTGATAAAATAAAGAGGAGCCAGCACCAGCCAGGGCAAAAAGCGAGAAAAGTAGTCGTAGGACTTCTGAATGACTGTAATCAGCGCATTCCAGACAATTAATCGATCGAAGTTGACAATGGCCTTGCCCAAGCGACGGTCCGCTTCCTTTTGCTCGACGTCCTCACCTTTGTAAAAGGCGATGGCCTCGGCATTGTCTCGGATGTGGACCAAGCCGTAACGAAAATCAGCCTCAAGACGCAACTGCTGGTTATTGAGCACAACAAGCCGGCGGCCAGCAAAGACAATCAAGCCAGTACCGATCAAGGAGTAGGCGAGCAGGACTAGCGCGAGCTTGGGACTGATGGTCCAAAGCACGATGACAAAACTCACAAACGTGAGCAATGCCTCAAATACGCCAACCGTAAAAGACAGACTTTGCGCCGTAAAGCTATTGGCGTCCTGCGATATGCGCTGATCGGGATTATCAATCTCCTCTTCCGTCTCATCATTCGGATTCAGGATGTAATAGGCCTTGTTGTCGAGGTAACGACCAATCAGGCGACCGGTCAGCCACTCTCTCCACAACAGGCCCAACTTGGGCACCAGATAACTCTGGAGTGCTCGAATTGGCAATGCACAAACAAGACAGCCCGCATAAATCGCAACAATCTTCCAGAACTCATCCTGCTTATAAGCAACCAGCGCGTTATCAATGTTGCGGGCCACAAAACTGATGCCGACATTAATGCCATTGATCACCAGGATCAACAACACAATCACACCCAGCAGAACCCATGGGATCCAACGACCCTGACGCAGACGCTGACGCAGCGCGCCAAACACCAGCAGGCCAAGGGCAAAGGCCACCATGACCGTCTTACCGATCCAGCTGGCCCAGAGGCCAGCGACCCATTCGGGGATCCCCGGTAGAAAGCGATCGCGCAAGCTCGGAATCAAGGCCCCACTGAGGGACACCGCGCCGGTCAGCAGCAACAGCGTGGTCCCCACCACGACGGCGAGCATGGCGACGATCAGCAGCAGAAACTGCCAACCGCCGCTGCTTGACCCGTTATCGAGTGGCAAGAAATAAGGCTGGGCCAGGCGTTGCAGCTTGCCGAGCTGAACCCGCAGAGCAGAAAAAGGATTCATGGCCACGTCTGGATCGACCCATTGTGACGGGCCAATGGGGGCATCAGCCCGGGGGCCAGGCCAGCGGCCGTCCGCCGATCACATGCACATGCAGATGGAACACGGTCTGGCCGGCTTCGGCACCGCTGTTGATCACCGTGCGCCAGCTGCTGAGCCCCTGCTCGGCAGCGACCCGGGCAGCCACCAGCAGCAGATGGCCAAGCAACTGCTGGTGCTCGGGGCCGGCATCCGCCAGTTGGGGGATCGGCTCGCGCGGAATCACCAGCAGGTGCACCGGAGCCTGGGGTTGCACATCGCGAAAGGCGATGCACAGCTCATCGGCGTGAACCTGATCGCAGGGGATCTCACCCCTGAGGATCCGGCCGAACACGGTGTCGCCGCCTGGGGCCATCGGCATCGCTGTTACGGGGGCTGCGGGAGGGGCTGTTACGGGGGTGGCACTGATCAAACAGTGACCCGGTTGTTGAATGTTGGCACGCTGCACCACAGCCACCCTGCAGGGGCTGGACGCCCGACAGGTCGAGGTGGAAGTGGACCTGGGGCCCGGCCTGCCGGCCCTGCAGATGGTCGGCCTGGCCGACACGGCGATCCATGAATCCCGGGAGCGGCTGCGTTCGGCCCTGCGCAACAGCGGCCTGCGGGTCCCCCTGACCCGGGTTGTGGTCAACCTGGCCCCGGCCGACCTGCGTAAGGAGGGACCGGGGTTTGACCTGCCGATCGCCCTGGCCCTGCTGGTGGCCAGCGCCCAGGTGCCAGCGCCCCATCTCGACGGCATCTGGAGTGCCGCCGAACTGGGTCTCGATGGCACGTTGCGGCCGATTCGCGGCGTGTTGTCACTGGCGATCGCGGCGCGCCGTGCCGGGGCCCGAGCCCTGGTGGTGGCCGCTGCCAACCAGGACGAAGCAGCCCTAGTCCAGGGGCTGGCCGTCTGGGGGGCGACCACCCTGGGCGAGGTGCTGCTCCTGCTGGCCCCTGACCAAGCGGACCGGCAACGCGGGCTGTCGCTGTCGTCCCCTGCCGCCGTCCGCCCAACCCTGGGCAGGCGATCAGCTGACGAAGACGCCCCCGACCTGAATGCGGTGCAGGGGCAGTTGCACGGCCGAAGGGCGCTGGAAATTGCCGCAGCAGGTGAACATCACCTGCTGCTGGTGGGCCCACCCGGCAGCGGTAAAACCATGCTGGCCCGGCGGCTGCCGGGACTGCTGCCGCCCCTCAACGACGCCGAGGCACTGGCGATCAGCCAAATTCATTCGGTTGCAGGGCTGTTGCCAGAGAACCGGGGACTGATGCGCTGCCGTCCCTTTCGCAGCCCGCACCACAGCTGCTCAGCGGCTGCCCTAATCGGCGGAGGGGCCAATCCCCGCCCTGGCGAACTGAGCCTGGCCCACCATGGGGTGCTCTTTCTCGATGAGTTAGCGGAATTTCCCCGCGAGGTGCTGGATCAGCTGCGCCAGCCCCTGGACATGGGCGAAATCTGGATTCACCGGGCACGGCTGCAGACCCGATTCCCCTGCCGGATCACCCTGGTGGCCGCGACCAACCCCTGCCCCTGCGGTTGGTACGGCAACAGTGATCCCGGCTGCAGCTGCCTGGACTCGTTGCGCCAGCGGTACTGGGCCAGGCTTTCAGGACCGCTGCTGGATCGGCTGGACCTGCAGGTCTGCATGCGACCGGTCAGCGGCAGGCAACTGCGCTGCAACTATCAGGACATGGTCCCGCACGCGGCGCCCGAGAGCAGCGTGACTGTGGCGGAGCGGGTTGCAGCCGCCAGGGAGCGGATGCAGGCACGCAATCCGGAGGGCCTGAGCAATGGCAGCCTCAGCAGCCAAGGGTTTCGAGCAACCATCCGGGTTGAACCCGACGCCCTCAGTCTCTGGGAAGCCGCTGTTCAAAGACGGAAACTGACCGGCCGTGGAAGTGAGCGGGTGCTGCGGGTGGCGCAGACGATCTCCGATCTCAACGGCCATTCGACGATTGACGCGGAAGCCATTGCCGAAGCAATCGGCTACCGCTCATTTGACCAGAACCTGCCCTGAACCAGCGGGGTCAGCGACGACGGCGGCGCTGCTGGGCCTTGCGCTTGTACTTCTCGGTCGGCGTCTCGTGATGACGGAGGCGCTTGAGATCAGCGAAGATCCCAGCTTTGGAAACCTGACGCTTGAAGCGACGCAGGGCTGATTCGATGCCCTCGTTTTCGCCCACGGTGACCTGGGTCATGAAGCTGGTGATCGATGCGTCAGACGTGACACCCTAGCAAGAGGGCCTTCACCCCCCTGTTGCGCGGCCGGCGGACACAGGCGCTGGAGCCGCAGGAACGGGCGGGGGCGTCGGATTGGAAGCTGCGGCAGCGGACGCCGCCTTGCCACCAGCGGCTGTCGGATCGGTTGCCTGCTGATCGCCGGGCCAGCCCGCGCGCTGCAGGTAGACATGGCCCAGGTGCCTGCCGCCATAGGCCCGGCGCATCACCTGCCAGCCCGGTTCGAGGGTGAACGCCAGAAAGGTGGTCGGGCCAGCGCTGCCATTGGTGCGTCCGACCAGCATTTCGGGCTTGCCTCCAGCTCCCCCCGCCGGTGTGGCCATCAGCAGGTTGTCGCCACCCACCTTGCGGACAACAAAGCGGTAACCGCTGCCCAGGTCTTCGTTGCCGACCCTGGCCGAGTAGCCCTGGGAGTCGATGTAGCGGCGGCAGATGCCGGTGAAGTCAAAGGTCCCGAGCAGGGGCGACACGGCGGCGGGCGTCCCGCTGGCCACGGCGAAACAGGGTCGCTTCCTGAGGTCGATCTGCTCGTAGATCTGCAGCTGGGCCTTGGTGCCGCTTGAACCAATCGGCACGGCCACGATCACAAAACGGTTCTGCTCGACCGCCAGGGCATCAAACAGCTGGCCGGCGGCGGCAGTCGTGGGGACAAGGCCGGTCAACAGGGCCGGAACCGCCACGGTTGACGCAGCGGCCAACAGGCCAGAACGCAGCACCGATGGGGTCATGTCTCGGACAGGACTGAACGCGAATCGTATGGCCGCCAGGGCCAGCCAGCCAGGGGCTCAGGCCGGTTTGTTGATCCGGATCGCGGCCAGCAGGGCCGCGACCGTACCTGGCAGGCTCAGGCCCAGGATCAGGCGGGTGGTCTGCAGACCCAGGTCCGGTTCGCCGTAGGCCAGCTCAAAGACCGAACCGGTCGCCGCGATGCCTAGGACGCAGGCCAGGGCCAGGAACAGCCCAGCCAGAGGTTTCATCGGCATGGTGATCAGCGAATGGCGTGAACGTCGGAGCGGTTGAATCCCTTGTCCTGAAGACCGGCATTCAGGCTGAGCTCGTCGGTGACGCGATCGACGAACAGGACCCCATTCAGGTGATCCATCTCGTGCTGGATGCAGCGCGAGAGCAGCCCATCGGCCTTGATGCGCTGGGGCCTACCCAGCTCATCGCGATAGGTGACCTCAACCACCGAGGGGCGCACCACATTGAGATAGACACCGGGAATGCTGAGGCAACCCTCTTCGTAGGTCTCGATCGCCGAGCCGAACGAACGGATCTCAGGGTTGATCAGGACCATCGGCGGCGCGGCCGCATTGTCGGGATCGAGGTCAATCACCAACAGCTGCTTGTGCACCCCGACCTGGGGGGCCGCCAGGCCGATGCCGGCGGAGCTGTACATGCTGCGCAACATGTCGCGAGCCAGCTCCCGCACGGCCTCATCCACCTTGCTGATGCGCTTGGCGCTCTGACGCAGGTCCTGATTCCCGAGGGTGCGGATCGTCAGCGGTGACTGATCCAAGGACTCCTTGGGAACCTGCACCGTGCGGGTGGAGTGCTCGGCGGAGCGAGCCATCTGGGCGAAGCTGCGCGCCAACGAATCCAAGTCATACGTTGGGGTGATTCTAAGGCGACCGGCCCGGGGCACGAATGCACAACGACCAGGGCGCGGGCGCCCTCAGCGCCCGGGCCGTCGTGGGCAGCACACCCGCGCTCAAGGAGCCCAGGCTCGATGGCGACAGCCTTTACTGGCTTGAACAACGCCCCCAGGAACGGGGCCGCACCACCCTGCTGCGCCGGCCTGTGGCCGACCCGCAGGCCCCGCCAGAAGAGCTGACTCCCGGCAGCTGGGACCTGCGCAGCCGGGTGCATGAATACGGCGGCGGCGTGGTGGCCATCGCCGGCAGCGATGTGGTGTTCGTCCATGACGGCGACCGCTGCCTGTGGCATGGCGATCTCGCCGGCCAGCCGCCCGGTGACCCCGGCGCACGTTTCCGGCGGCTCACCCCTGCAGCTCCGGCCGAGAGTCCGCGGGCGTTTGCCGGTGGGGTGATCGATCAGAAGCACCGGCGCTGGCTTGGGGTGATGGAAGCCGAGGGGCGCGACCAGCTGGTGGCAGTGCCCCTGGCCGGCGGCGAACCGCAACGGCTGCGGACCTGCGCCGATTTCTGTGGCGATGCGCTGCTCAGCCCCAGCGGCAACCAGCTGGCCTGGATCGAATGGCAGCACCCGGCCATGCCCTGGGAGCGCAACACGCTCTGGTTGGCCGACCTGATGGAGGACGGCAGCCTGCAGGCGCCCCGCCCGATGGCCGGTGTGGCCGCCGGCAACCCCGACGAAGCCCTGTTCCAGCCCCTCTGGGTCACGACCCCAGAAGGACTGGAGAGCCTGGTGGTGGCCAGCGATGCCACGGGCTTCTGGAACCTGCAACTGCTGGAACCCGGGAACCAGCGCTGGCGGCCGTTGCTGCCGCAGCAGGCCGAATTCGGCCTGCCCCAGTGGGTCTATGGCATGCGCACCAGCGCCTGGGACGGCCAGCGCCTGATCGCGCTCTGCTGTCGGGATGGAGCCTGGGAGCTGGGCGAAGTGCCCCTGGAGAGGAGCAGCGCCGCAAACCCCGGCTGGCAACCGATGGCCCTGCCGTACAACGATCTGACCAGCCTCGATGCCGCCGCCGGGCAGGTGGTGGCCCTGGCCAGCGGGCCGCTGGTTGGTCCCGGTCTGCTGCAACTCGAACTGGACAGCCGCCAATGCCACCACAGCCCCGCCAGCCCTGAGCCCTGCCCCCTGAGCCCCGCCCAGATCAGCACGCCCGAGGGCATCTGGTTTGAGGGCCACAACGGTCTGCCCACCCACGCCTGGTATTACCCCCCCAGCGGTGGCGCCAACCCGGAGGCCCCCCTGCTGGTCAAGAGCCACAGCGGGCCAACCTCCATGGCGCGCACGGGCCTGAGCCTGGCGATCCAGTACTGGACCAGCAGGGGCTGGGGGGTGGTCGATGTCAACTACGGCGGCTCCACCGGCTTTGGCCGGGCGTACCGCGAACGGCTCAACGGCCAGTGGGGGGTGGTCGATGTGGCCGACTGCGCCGCCGCCGCCCGCGCCCTGGTGAGCGCCGGCAAGGCCCACCCCGAACGGCTGGCCATCGAAGGCGGCAGCGCCGGCGGCTTCACCACCCTGGCGGCCCTCTGCTTCACCGACGTGTTCAGGGCTGGCGCCAGCCGCTATGGCGTGGGCGATCTGAGCGCGCTGGCCCAGGACACGCACCGTTTTGAAGCGGGCTATCTGGACAGCCTGGTGGGCCCCTGGCCCCAGGCCGAAGCGATCTACGGGCAGCGCTCGCCGCTGCAGCATGCGGACCGCATCCGCTGCCCGGTGATCTTCTTTCAGGGGCTCGAGGACAAGGTGGTACCGCCCGATCAAACCGATCGGATGGCGGCCGCCCTGCAGACCAACGGCATCGCCGTCGAGGTGCACCGCTTTGCCGGCGAAGGGCACGGCTTTCGCCGCAGCGAGACCCAGATCCAGGTGCTGGAGGCCACAGAAGCCTTCTTCCGCGCTCACCTGGGATTGCCATGAATCCCCAGCTGCTGGGCGACCTAACCCTGGCCCTGGCGCTGCTGGTGGGGCTGCTGGCTGTGGGCACGGCCCTGGGCCGCAGCCTGGGAGTGCACCAATGGGGCATCCCCGAAGCGCTGCTGGCCGGCACGTTGGGGCTGCTGATCGCCCCGGGCGGCGGCCTGGTGGCCCTGATCCCGCCGCGGGTGATCGCGATCTGGGACCAGCTGCCGCTGATCCTGCTGACCCTGGTGTTCGGCACCCTGCTGCTGGGCAAACCCCTGCCGCGCCTCAACGGCCTGCTGCGGCCCCTGGGTGCCCAGATGCTGCTGGCCCTGACCCTGGCCTTCGGCCAGTACCTGGTCGCATCACTGGCCGTGCTGCTGGTGCTGGGACCGCTGCTGCATGTCAGTCCCGTCATGGCCTGCCTGATCGAGGTGGCCTACGAGGGCGGCCACGGCTCGGCGGCGGCGATGGGCCCCACCTACGAACGGCTCGGGGTCGAAGGCGGCCAGGCCCTGGGACTGGCGATGGCCACCGTGGGGCTGCTGGCCTCGACGTTGGTGGGCGGCCTGGTGGTGGTGATTGCCCGGGCCCGGGGCTGGCTGATGGCCCCGGCTGCCGCGACCCGTGGCAGCGCCCAACCAGCCATTGCTGGCGAAACCGCTGACACAGCTCCCGGCGAGCGGCTCAGCCGCTGGCTGATCAACCTGGCCCTGGTGGGCATCGCAGTGGCGATCGGCTACGGGTTAATGGCCCTGCTGCAGCTGCTGGCGGCGCGCACGGGCGGTGGCTTCGCCGTGGTCATCGATGCCCTGCCGGTGTTTCCGCTGGCCCTGATCGGCTCGCTGCTGGTGCGGTTGGTGCTCGAACGGCTGGGAGCCGGTGAACTGACCTGCACCAAGGTTCAGAGCCGCATCGGCACGGTGTCGGCTGACCTGCTGATCGTGGCCGCCACAGCCTGCCTGGATCTGTCGCTGCTGGCCCAGGACTGGCTGCCGCTGACGGTGCTGGCCCTGATCGGCCTGGCCTGGAATCTGGCGGTGGTGCTGATGCTGGCCCGCCACAGCCTGCCGGCACCCTGGTTTGAGCGCGGCATCCTCGAATTTGGCCAGGCCACGGGCGTGGCGGCCAGCGGGCTGTTGCTGCTCAACATGGCCGACCCGGACGACCAGAGCGACGCCCTGACCCCGTTTTCGATCAAGCAGCTGCTGCTGCAGCCCCTGCTGGCCGGTGGCGTGATCACGGTGGTGGCTCCGCTGGCGATCGCCGGCTGGGGCCTGCCGGTGTGGACCGGGGTCTGCCTGGGCCTCACCGTGTTGTGGATCGTGCTGGCGCTGCTGCTGGGCCGCCTCGGCGGTCAAGCGGCGCCGTAAAGCAACGCGCTGAACTGCTGCTGCACGGCTGCCATCTGGGCGACGTCGAGCACGCGCGGCTCGCCCAGCTGCAAGGCCTGCAGGTACATGCGCGCCAGGGTCTCGACCTCGATCGCCAGGCGCAGGGCCTGCTGCAGGCTGGTGGCCAGCGTCACCTGGCCGTGCTGGGCCAGCAGCGCCGCCTGGCGCCCTTCGAGCGCCGCCAGGGCCAGGTCCGAAAAGATCTGGGTGCCGAACAGGGCATAGGGGGCGCAGCGCACATCAACGCCGCCGGCCACCGCCACCATGTAATGGAACGCGGGAATGCCGCGCCCATGACAGGCCAGAGCCGTGGCGCTGGTGGAGTGGCAGTGCACCACAGCCTGGGCCTCGGGCCGCTGGCGCAGGATGTCGGCGTGCAGGCGCCATTCGGACGATGGACGGCGCTGGCCCTCGTGCAACGGTTGCCCCTGCAGATCGAGGGCGACCAGATCAGCCGCCTGCATCTGCTCGTAGGGCAGCGACGTCGGCGTGATCAACAGACCACCGTCGATGCGGGCCGACACGTTGCCCGAGGTGCCCTGGTTGATGCCACTGGCGTTGAGGGCACGGGCGGTCTCGACCACCCGTTGGCGCAGATCCGCCTCGATCACGGGAGAGCATGCTCCTGCAAGATCTGAGCCTAGAAGCCATGCGCGCCGTTGGACTGCGCCGTCATCTGCCGCTCAACGATCGGGAGGCGTTGCTCGATCTGGAGCTGCCCGCCCCCGCG
The DNA here is from genome assembly GCA_027486935.1 of Cyanobium sp. C1_MAG_00004. Lineage (GTDB taxonomy): Bacteria > Cyanobacteriota > Cyanobacteriia > PCC-6307 > Cyanobiaceae > RGUW01. Next base: position 21,657 of record JAIXOF010000062.1, read on the forward strand.
CTGCGGCCCCACGACCTGCTGATCGGGGTCGAGGCGATCGGCGTCAATCCGGTCGACACCAAACTGCGCGCCGGCCAGGCCCCTGCCGATCCACGGGTTCACGAACCACCCCTTGTGCTGGGCTTTGACTGCTGCGGAGTGGTCGAGGCCATGGGGCCGCTCGCAGCTGCGAACGGCAGCTGGCGAATCGGCGCCCGCGTCTTCGCCGCCGGCGACGTGACCCGGCAGGGCTGCAACGCCGAGCTGGTGGCCATGGACCATCGCCTCTGCGGCCGAGCGCCGGCCAGCCTGGACGCCGCCGCGGCCGCGGCCCTGCCACTGACCGGCCTGACGGCCTGGGAAGGCCTGTTTGAACGCCTGGGGCTGACCCCTGAACCCAACCCCGATCAGCAAGGCCAGACCCTGTTGATCATCGGCGGCGCCGGTGGCGTGGGCTCGCTGATGATTCAGTTGGCCCGCCGCGCCGGCCTGCGGGTGATCACAACGGCCACCAGACCCGAGAGCCGGGCCTGGTGCCTGGAACTGGGTGCTGATGCGGTGATCGACCACAGCGAACCTCTGGCACCGCAACTGGCCGCCCTTGATCGGCACGCCGGGGCCACGCCCCAGATCCCCTGGATCGCCAACCTGGCCGACACCGATGCCTACTGGGACCAGATGGCCGAGCTGGTGGCGCCCCAGGGGGCGATTCTGGCGATTGTGGGCAACCGCGCTCCCCTGGATCAGACCCAGCTCAAGGCCAAGAGTGCGCGGCTGTGCTGGGAATTCATGTTCACCCGCGCCCGGTACGCCACCCGCGACATGGACCAACAGGGCCGGATCCTCGATGGCCTCAGCGCACTGATCGACGCCGGCGAACTCAAGCCCACCGCGCGCACCAACCTGGGACCGATCAGCGCCGCCAACCTGCGCATGGCCCACGCCCAGCTGGAGGCGGGTCACACGATCGGGAAGATCGTGCTGAGCGGATGGAGCTGAGCCCGATCAGATCGTCCCGTACAGCCCCTTGAGCCCTGCCTCGCTGGCCGCACAGACCCCCCGCTCTGTGATCAACGCCGTGACCAACCGCGCCGGGGTCACATCAAAGGCAGGGTTAAAGCCCGGGCTCCCGTCGGGCGTGAGCTGAACACTGACGATGGCGGCACCCGGGGCAGAACCGCCGGCCCCGTTGCCGTCGGACAGCCGCCCCTGGATGTGGGTCACCTCGGCGGCACTGCGCGCTTCGATCGGAATCTCGGCGACGCCGTCAGCCACGGTCCAGTCGATCGTGGAGGCGGGCAGGGCCACATAGAACGGCACGCCGTTGTCGTGGGCGGCCAGGGCCTTGAGATAGGTGCCGATCTTGTTGCAGACATCGCCGCGGCTGGTGGTGCGGTCGGTGCCGACGATGACCGCATCCACCTGGCCGTGCTGCATCAGGTGACCGCCGGCGTTGTCGACGATCACCGTGTGCGGAACCCCCTCGCGACCCAGTTCAAAGGCGGTGAGCGAGGCGCCCTGGTTGCGAGGGCGGGTCTCATCGACCCAGACATGCATGTTGAGCCCGGCGCGGTGGGCTTTGTAGATGGGCGCCAGGGCCGTGCCCCAGTCGACGGTGGCCAACCAGCCCGCGTTGCAGTGAGTCAGGACGTTGAACGGCTGCCCCTGTCGCTCGGCCGGTCGGGCCGCGGCCAGCTGCTGAAAGAGGCCGAGTCCGTGGTCGCCGATCGCTTCGCACATGGCCACGTCTTCGTTGGCGATGACGGCTGCTTCGTCTTGGGCCGCCTGGGCCCGCTGCTCGGGGGGCAGCGGCGCCACCCGAGCGCGCACCCGCTCGAGCGCCCAGCGCAGGTTGATCGCCGTGGGCCGGGTGGCGTTGAGCTGCGCAAACGCCGCGGCCAGGGAGGCATCACCGGGATCGGCCTGCAGGGCCAGCATGAGGCCGTAGGCGCCCGTGACACCGATCAGCGGCGCCCCCCGCACCACCATGGTGCTGATCGCCTCTGCCGCCTGCTCGCAGCTGCTGAGGGTGCAGGTGGTGAAGCGATGGGGCAGCTGGGTCTGATCGATCACGCCGACCGAGCGGCCGTCCTGCTCGAGCCAGATGGTGCGCCAGGCCTTGCCGTCGATGTTCATGGGGGTGCGCCGCTGCTGCAGATGCTCCATGCTGCTCCCCACAGCGCCCTCGCTCCATGGCCCTGCGCCGACGTCAGCTGCTGCGGCTCGCCGCCGCCGGTGCGGGCAGCGGTGCCTGGTGGCTGCTGGACCAGCAGCGTGCTCCGGCGGCCCCGGCAGCCATGGCCCCGGCGCTGCGCATCGGCCTGATCAGCGATCTCAACAGCAGCTACGGCTCCACCACCTACATCCCGCAGGTGAACGCGGGCCTGCAGCAGCTGTTGGCTCTGCAACCGGGGCTCGTGGTCTGTGCCGGCGACATGGTCGCCGGCCAGAAGCCTGGGCTGAGCCCCGTCCAGCTCGATGCCATGTGGGAGGGCTTTGCCCGCGCGGTGCTGAAGCCCGTGCGCCAGGCGGGCATCCCCTTCCTGCCGGCGGTGGGCAACCACGACGGTTCGCCGGGGTATGCCGCCGATCGCGAGGCCGTGCACCGTTTCTGGCGTCCCCGCCGCCAGGCACTGGGGCTGCAGTTTGTCGACGCCGGCGACTTCCCGTTTCACTACAGCGCCCTGCAGAACGACGTGTTCTGGCTGGTGTGGGACGCCAGCTCTAGCCGCATCCCTGCCTCTCAGTTGAGCTGGGCACGTCAGCAGCTGGCCAGCCCCGCCGCCCGGCAGGCGCGGCTACGACTGGTGGTCGGCCACCTGCCCCTGGCCGGCGTGAGCCAGGGGCGCGACCGCCCCGGCGAGGTACTCGATCAGGCCGACCTGGTGCAGAACCTGCTGCTTGAGGGCCGCGTGCAGGCTTATATCAGTGGCCACCAGCACGCCTGGTACCCCGCCCGCCGCGGACAGCTTGATCTGATCCAGCTCGGGGCCCTCGGCAGCGGTCCCCGGCGGCTGCTGCAGGGAGGCCTGCCCCCCCAGCAGACCTACACAACCCTCGACATCAACTGGGACAAGCGGTTATTGGCCGAGACGACCTATGCCGTGGCCACCGGGCAGGCCGTGGCCTGGAGCCGTTTGCCCGGCACCCTGGCGGGTCGCGCCGGAGACCTGGAGCGCAACGTTCAGGAGCGGTCGATCCGCCGATAGCCGAACCAGTCGGGGACCTGGGGCTGGCTCAGACCTTGGGGATGGGGCTCGAGCTGCACGTGCCAGGACTCACCACCCAACAGCTCGAACTGCTCGAGCGCCAGGCAGTCGTCGATGGCAACCAGATCGTCCTTGTGTTGCTGCAGGGCACCGGCCAGCCACTGGCGCCTGGCCGCAGCCTTGGCCCCCTGGGCCGAACGGGCCACCACCAGGCCAAAGTGATGCAGCTCGGCGAGCGAATCGGGGCGGTAAGCCCCCAGGTTCACAAACCACAGCCGCTCAGGCCTGGGCGAAGCCGGCACGGGGACCAGGTGCACCGCCCAGCCGTCGATCGCCCGCACCGCCATGTAGCTGTCGAGATGGAGGCCCTCACGCCGACCGAACCACTGCCGCCGCAGCTCGCTCAGGGTGTCGTCAATGGTGTGGCCCGCCACAAAACGCACATCGTGCTGCTCAATGTGGCTGCCGGCGCTGCGCCCACCCAAGACCGCCAGAAACAACATTGCTTTCGCCGCTGAGGTTGCCAACGTGAGCCAAACCGAGCGAATCGACGACGCCATGCTGACCGCTATCGATGCCGTCGTGGTGGGTGCGGGCCTCTCGGGCCTGGTGGCTGCACGGCACCTGCAGCGATCAGGGCAGCGCGTGCGGGTGCTGGAGGCCCGCACCCGCGTCGGCGGGCGCATGGTCAGCATGACCACGCCCCATGGGGCCGTGGTCGATCTGGGCGGTCAGTGGGGCGGCGTCAGCCATCGCCGCTTTGCGGCCCTGCTCGACGAGTTGGCACTGGCCACTTACCCCAGCCATTACCTCGGTCAGGGGGTGTTCCACTGGCAGGGGCGGCGGGTCGTGGCCCCCCTGGCCGATCGCTTTGACCAGAGCCTGCTGTTCTTTGAGCCCGAGGCCCTCGGCCTGCCCAGCGATGAGCTGGCCGCCAGCCAGGGTCTGCAACGGGCCTTTGCCGAACTGGTGGCCCGGGTGGACCCTGTCCAGCCCTGGCTCACCCCCGACGCCCAGCAATTGGATCGGCTCACGGTGGCCCAGTGGACTCAGCAACACACCGCCATCCCCCTGGCCCAACTGCCGCTCGACTGGCTGTGCCGGGTGGGGGGCTCCGGCGGCTTTGAACCCTGGGAGGCCTCGATCCTGCATCTCGCCTGGACCCAGGCGGTGGCCCCCCAGGCCGAGAGCCCCGAGGCCTGGCTGGTGCGCGGCGGAGCCGGCCAGGTGCCGCCGCTGCTGGTCGACGCCCTCGAGGCCGGCGATCCCGGTTGCGTGCAACTGGGCCAGGCGGTCGTGGCGATCAGCCAGAACGCTGCGGGGGTCACCGTCGCCACCGCTAACGGCCGGCTGCACCAGGCCAGAGCCGCGATCGTGGCTGTGCCACCCCAGCTGCGACTGGGCATCAGCTTTGATCCCCCACTTCCGGCTGCCCACCGGGCCCTGCTGCAGCGCTCGCCGATGGGGGGCATGGCCAAGATCCTGGCGGTTTACGAGCGACCCTTTTGGCGTGAACAGGGCCTCAACGGCCTGGGGATCGGCGACCGGCCAGCCCTCGATCTGACCGCCGACAGCGGCCCACCCGAAGGCGCCCCGGCTGTGCTAGCCAGCTTTCTGGCCGGCGAGCGGGCCCTCACCCTTGGGGCCCTGCCCGCCGCAGAACGGCGCCAGATGATCCTGTCCGACCTCGTGGCCTACTGGGGCCCCGAGGCCGGCGAACCGCTGGATCTGATCGAGCAGCCCTGGAACGCCGAACCCTGGAGCGGGGGCGCCTTTACCAGCTTTGTGAGCCCCGGAACCTGGACCAGCCACGCCCGCCTGGCAGCAGGCGAGCAGGGCGGCCCCGGCCCTGCGGCCCATGGCCGGGTGGCCTGGGCCGGCACCGAGGTCTCACCGCGCTGGCCCGGCTACTTCGAGGGGGCGATCGAAGCTGGCGAGCGTGCCGCCGCGGCGCTTCAAAAGCTGTGACTTACATCCACGGCACCAGCCCGCGTGAGCAGCGGCGGCTGATCGAACAGGCAGGGCGACTCGACAGGCTGCTGGCCGCCAACCTGGAGCTGCACCCCGGCGAACGGTTGCTCGAAATCGGCTGCGGCGTGGGGGCCGTGCTGGCCCGCATCGCCACAGCCCATCCCGACGCCCGGCTGTGGGGCATCGACATCAGCGCCCAGCAGATCGAGGGCGCCCGCCGCCACCTGAACGAACAAGGCATCGGCGGCATCGAGCTGGTGGTGGGGGACGGCGCCGCCCTGCCCTGGCCCGATGGGTCGTTTGACCGACTTCGGCTGGTGTGGGTGGTCGAGCACCTGGCCGATCCAAAGGCGGTGCTGGCCGAAGCGCTGCGGGTGCTGCGCCCCGGCGGCAGCATCCACCTGACCGAAACCGATTACGCCAGCTTGCTGGTCTCTCCGCCCGACCCGGCCATCGCGGCGCTGCTGGCGGCGTTTGTGGCTCATTTCAACTGCCACGGCAACGCCCATGCCGGCCCTGCCCTGGGGCCGCTGTTGGCACAGGCGGGCTTTGCCGAGGTGACGGTGGACATGGTGGGCATCCACCACTGGTGCCCCGGCCAGCGGCAACAGCTGCACGAGTTTTGCAACTACCTCCTGGGGTTCATCGGCCCCGAACTGCCTGCGTTGGAGCAGGCCGCCGGCTCAGGGGCCCATGCCGCGCTGATCCGCCGCGGCCACGGGCGCTTTGCCCGGCTGGCCGAACGCGCCGACGCCGCGATCAGCATCAGCGCTTATCAGGGGCGCGGGGTGAAACCGGCCACGACGGGGCTCGATCCAGCCGATCATCGGCACCACCTCAAAGTCGAGGCAGGCATCAAAGGCGAGCACAAGCTTTGACTTGACTGCGATTGTCGCCAAGCTGGAAGCACTTCGCCTGGCGGCTGTGCACGCTCCAGTCCCGATGCCATCGATCAGCCTGCAGGGCGGCGCCCAGATGCCAGCCCTGGGTCTGGGCACCTGGAAATCGAGCCCTGGCGACGTGGGGGCAGCGGTGAGCACGGCCCTGCAGCTGGGCTACCGCCACATCGACTGCGCAGCCATCTACGGCAACGAGGCCGAGATCGGCGCGGCCCTGGCCAAAGCCCAGCGCGAGGGCCAGGTGCGTCGTGAGGAGCTGTGGATCACCTCCAAGCTCTGGAACGACTGCCACAGCCCCGAGCAAGTCAGACCTGCCCTGGAGAAGACCCTGCGGGATCTGCAGCTCGACCAGCTCGATCTTTATTTGATCCACTGGCCGGTGGTGCACCGCCACGGGGTGCTGATGCCCAGCAACGCCGCGGATCAGATCCCACTGGAGCAGCTGCCTCTCGATGCAACGTGGAGCGCCATGGAAGCCCTCGTGGATGCAGGACTGGTCCGCCAGATCGGGGTGTCCAATTGCAGCGCCACCAAGCTGGCCGCCCTGCTGTCCCACTGCCGCATGGCGCCGGCGATGAACCAGGTCGAACGCCACCCCTGGCTGCAGCAGAACGCTCTATTGACCTTCTGCCGGCAGCAAGGCATCGCCTTGACCGCCTATTCGCCCCTGGGCTCCCCGGCGGCCGGCGGCCCCGCGCCGCTGTTGGGCGAACCGGTGATCACCGCGATTGCCCAGGCCCATGGGACCAGCCCAGCCCAGGTGCTGCTGGCCTGGGGGCTGGCCACCGGCACGGCGGTGATCCCCAAGTCGGTGCACCGCGAGCGCCTGGCCGCCAACCTGGCTGCCGCCCAGCTGCGCCTGAACCCAGCCGAGCTGGAACAGATCGCCGCCCTCGATCGGCACCACCGCTTTGTCGACGGCAGCTTCTGGGAGCTGCCTGGGGGGCCTTACAGCCGGGGCACTCTGTGGGATGACGCCGGCTAAAACGGCCAGCCCGGAACCAGACTCAACATCACCGACACCACCACCAAGACCGGAAACACCCCACGCCACAGCAACCTCTGCCAGGACGAGCCCTTGCGCCATTGACTGCGCAATGCCAGATCGAACAGGCGCAAGTAGGGCAGATCGAGGGGCATCAGCAACTCCCCCCAGAAGCGGCGCCGGTAGCCCCCCACAAAGCGCTCGCCAAAGAGCGCCTGATGCTCCAGCAACAACCGGGGCGTGACGGCGAAGCCGGCCCGCTGGGCGACCACACACACACCGAACAAGGCGCGGGTGCCCAACAGCTGCTGTTGCAACCCAGGGTCTCGGCGCACCTGGATCACAAAGCGGCGCACCTGCCTCAAACTCGGCTGATGTTCCAGGATGGCCAGCATGGATTTCTTTGAACGGCAGTGGACCTCCTACCGGGCCATTGTTGAGCACGATCTGATGGAGCATCAGGCCGTGGCACGCGCCACGGCCGCTGCGATCGACAGCTGGCTGGCCGCCCGCCCCGCCGGCGAACCGGCACCCCATCTGGTCGACCTGGGCTGCGGTGATCTGGCCCTGCTGGCGCCTGTGCTGCAACGGTTGCCGCTGGCCAGCTACACCGGCCTGGACCTGACCGCGGCCGTGCTGCCCCTGGCGCAGCAGGCCCTGGGAGCCGTGCCCTACCCCAGCCTCTGGCTCGAAGGCGATCTGCTGGCCTGGGCCAAGGCAGGTCCGGGCGCCGACGGCAGCGCGCGCCCGGTTGACATCCTGCATTCAGCCTTTGCGATCCACCACCTCACGGATCCGGACAAAGCCACATTCCTGCAGGCCGCTCGCCAGCGCATCGCTCCAGGCGGCGTGTTCATCTGGGTTGATGTGTTTCGCCAACCCGGCGAAAGCCGGGATGCCTACGTGGCGCGTTACAAGCAGCGGATCGCAGCGCAGTGGGCCCAGCTGACCGCCGAGCAGCATCAGCATGTGACCAGCCACCTAAGTGCCTACGACATCCCCGCTGACCGGCAGGCCATCGAGGCCGCCGCCGCGGCCTCTGGCTGGCGGTGGAGCTGGGGCTGGGAGGGTGCCCACCAGGCCGAAGCCATGGCGGTGTTGACACCGCTCTGAAGTCAGCTGTGGTCGCGCAGGAACTGAATCGTGCCCGTCAGCTCGTCGGCGAAACGGTCGATCTCGTCAAGCGTGGTGGTGAAGCTGAGGCTGGCCCGGGCCGTACCGCTCAAGCCGTAATGGCGGTGCAGGGGCTGGGTGCAGTGATGGCCGCTGCGAATGCAGATGCCTGCTGAATCAAGCAGGGCGGCGATGTCGTTGGCATGCAGGCCCTCGACATCGAACGCCGCCAGGGCGCCCCGATCGAGTTGTTGCTCGGGGGTGGGGCCAAGGATGCGCAGACCTTCAATCGCCTGCAGCCGGGCAAACAGATGGCGGGTGAGCTGCTGCTCCCAGGCGTGGATGCGCTCGAGGCCGATCGCGTTCAGATAGTCGAGGGCCGCCCCCATGCCGATCGCCTCGCCAATGGCCGGAGTGCCCGCCTCAAACTTGTGGGGCAGCTCGGCCCAGCTGCTGTGGTCCAGATAGACGTCCTGGATCATTTCGCCGCCACCGAGAAACGGCGGCATCGCCTCCAGCAGTGCTTCGCGGGCCCACAGAAATCCCATGCCGGTGGGGCCGCACAGCTTGTGGGAGCTGCCGACCAGAAAGTCGCAATCCAGCTGCTTCACATCCACCGGCAGGTGGGGCAGGCTCTGACAACCATCCACCAACACCAGAGCGCCGACGCTGCGGGCCAGCTGGGTCACCAAGGCGATCGGGTTGAGGCAACCCAGGGTGTTACTGACCTGGACCAGGCTCACCAGCTTGGTGCGCCCGTTCAGCTTGGCGCGCAAATCGTCCAGATCCAGCTCACCGCTCTCGGTCAGGCCCGCGTGGCGCAGCACGCAGCCCGTGCGCGCCGCCAGCAGCTGCCAGGGCACCAGGTTGCTGTGGTGCTCCATCACCGTGAGCAGCACCTCATCGCCAGGCCGCAGGAATGCCTCACCCCAGCTGCGGGCCACCAGATTGATGGCCTCGCTGGCGTTGCGGGTGAACACGATCTCGCGCGGGTTCGCTGACCCGACAAAGCGAGCCGTCTTCTCGCGCGCTGTCTCAAATCCCTCGGTGGCACGGGCGCTCAGCTGGTGGGCGCCGCGGTGCACATTGGCGTTGTCGTGGTCGTAGTAATGACGCAGGGCATCGAGCACTTGGCGCGGCTTCTGGCTGGTGGCGGCGTGATCGAGGTAGATCAGCGGTTGGCCCAGACAAGCCGTCTGGGCCAACAACGGAAAATCAGGCCTCGTCAGGGCTGCCAGATCCGCTGCGCCGGGACTGCGCTCGACAGCCGATAGAGCGGAAGCCTGGGGGCTCTCAATCACAGGCAGAACGGTCATCGCCTCAAGGCTCCAGCAGCTGCTTGGCCAGGGGCTGCCAACCCGCAGCGGCGGCCGGCAACTCCCGCAGCACATCCTGGCAATAACCGGCCAGCAACAGCCGGGCCGCCTGGTCGGCAGCGATGCCGCGGCTCTGCAGATAGAACAGCTCCTCTTGCTGCAGCCGGCTCAGCGTGGCGCCATGGGCGCATTTGACATCGTCGGCGACGATCTCAAGCTCGGGCTTGGTGTCGACCCTGGCGCGGTCGCTCAACAACAGACTGCGGCTGAGTTGAGCCGCATCGGTGCGCTGGGCCGCCTGGGGCACCTGCACGGCACCGTTGAACACGCTGCGTCCGGCGCCAGCGGCAACGGTCTTGTGCAGCTGATCGAGCTGCCCGTCGGGCCCCTCGAACCGCACCAGGCTGTGGGTATCGGCCAGCTGATGGTCATCCACCCACTGCAGTCCCCGCAGGCGAGTGTGGGCCGCACCTGCTGCCTGGAACACCCTGGGCTCCAGCCGGCTCAGGCCCCAGCCGGCACTGACGGCCGTCAGGTTGAGGGCGCTGCCAGGAGCCTGGACCACGGCGAGATGGCCCAGCAGTGCCGCGTCGGTTTGGCCCTGGGCAACCAGGCCCCAGTCGAGCCGGGCATCGGCGGCCAGAGTGGCTTCGCACACCAGGCTGACCACGCCGACCCCTGTCGACGACACCCGTTGCGCCACCTGCAGTGAGGCCCCGGGTTCGAGCTGCAGCACCAGGTGTACGGCCAGCAGTTCGCCCTGGTCACCGGCATCGAACTGCAGCGCAAGCGGCTGGGAAGCGGTGTGGGCCGCAACCCGCAGGCCCAGCCGCACGGGGCTGGCGTGGGCATTCAGCCTGACCGGCCAGTGCCCGTCGCACCCGGTGTGGGCCAGGGTCTGACCTGCCACCACGTCCAGTTCAGCGTCTGTGAGACGGGACACCCCAGCCGGTAGCTGCAGCGAGGCCAACGGATCGCCACCGCTCCAGGGGCGCGGTTCGATGGCCGTCAGCACCGCCAGATCGGTGAAGCGCCAGTCCTCCATCCGACGAGAGGGCACCGGGCCGCCGGCCAGGTCTTCCCAGGTGTGGGCCAAGGTCGTCGCCACCATCAACCCACCTCGGCCAGGGCCAGCTCCTGATCGACCCAGTCGTAACCGATGCGCTCGAGCTCATGGGCCAGCTCAGGCCCGCCGCTGCGCAGGATGCGACCGGCGGCCATCACGTGCACATGGTCAGGGGTGATCAGGTCGAGGAGCCGCTGGTAGTGGGTGATCAGAAGAGTTGCGTTGTCGGGGCTAGCCAGCTGGTTGACCCCGCCGGCAACGATCCGCAGCGCATCGATGTCAAGGCCTGAATCGGTCTCATCAAGGATGGCCACCACCGGCTCCAGCAGCGCCATCTGCAGGATCTCGTTGCGCTTCTTCTCACCGCCGCTGAAGCCCTCGTTCACCGAGCGCTCCAGAAAAGCCGGATCCATCTGCACCACCGCCAGACGCTCACGCACCAGATCCTCAAAGGCAAAGGTGTCGAGCTCTGCTGCGCCGCCCTGCTGCCGGCGGGCGTTGGTGGCAACCCGCAAAAACTCGAGATTGCTGACCCCGGGGATCTCGACCGGGTACTGGAATCCGAGGAACAGACCGATGCGGGCCCGTTGCTCGGGGTCCAGCTCGAGCAGGTTCTGCCCCTGGTAGGTCACTGTGCCGCCGGTGACGGTGTAAGCGGGATGGCCAGCCAACACCTTCGAGAGGGTGCTCTTGCCGCTGCCGTTGCGGCCCATGACGGCATGGATCTCGCCGGCACGAATCGTCAGATTGACGCCATGCAGGATCGGCTGGTCCTCAACGGAAGCACGCAGATCGCGAACCTCAAGCAGTACGGGGGCGTCAGGACGAATCACAGAACTTCAGGACAACACGTCAAAGAGAAACCAGCAGCAGGGAGTCGACTAACCAACCGATCCCTCGAGTTTGAGGGCGAGCAGCTTGTCTGCCTCGGCAGCAAATTCCATCGGCAGCTGATTGAACACGTCGCGGCAGAAGCCACTGACCATCATCGAGACAGCCTCTTCAAAACCGATCCCGCGACTCTGTAGATAGAAAAGCTGATCGGCCGACAGCCGGCAGGTGCTGGCCTCGTGCTCAACCACCGCATCACTCTGCTGAGAACGGATGTAGGGATAGGTGTTGGCACCTGCCTGGTCGCCGATCAGCATCGAGTCGCACTGGCTGTAGTTCTTGGCCCCAACAGCCTTGGGTCCGATCTGAACCAGACCGCGGTAGCTGTTGATCGAGTGCCCGGCACTGATGCCCTTGCTGACAATGGTGGAACGGGTGCGGGGCCCCACGTGGATCATTTTGGTGCCGGTGTCTGCCTGCTGGCGGTTGTTGGTGAGAGCGACCGAGTAAAACTCGCCGACCGATTCAGCCCCTTGCAGCACACAACTGGGATACTTCCAGGTGATCGCCGAACCGGTTTCCACTTGAGTCCAGCTGATTTTGCTGCGGGCGCCGCGGCATTGCCCGCGCTTGGTGACAAAGTTGTAAATACCACCGACACCGTTTTCATCGCCGGCGTACCAGTTCTGCACGGTCGAATATTTGATCGAAGCGTCATCCAACACAACCAGCTCCACCACAGCGGCATGGAGCTGATTGGTGTCAAACATCGGCGCGGTACATCCCTCGAGATAGCTCACCGAGGCGCCCTCTTCGGCCACGATCAGGGTGCGCTCGAACTGGCCGGTATCGCCTGAGTTGATGCGGAAATAGGTGGACAGCTCCATCGGGCAGGTCACTCCCTTGGGAATGAACACAAAGGAGCCATCGCTGAAGACTGCCGAGTTGAGCGCGGCAAAGTAGTTGTCGTTACTGGGCACCACAGTGCCCAAATAACGCTCGATCAGCTCAGGATGCTCCTTAACCGCTTCGCTGATGGAGCAAAAAATAACCCCGTGCTCGGCGAGCTGCTCCTTGAACGTGGTGGCGATTGAGACACTGTCGAATACCGCATCAACGGCCACATTAGAGAGACGCTTTTGCTCGCTCAGCGGAATACCAAGCTTGTCAAAGGTCTCCAGCAGCTTGGGGTCCACCTCATCGAGACTGCTTTTCTTGGCCTGCTGCTTGGGAGCCGCGTAATAAATGATGTCCTGGTAATCGATCGGCGGATAACCCAGGGCCGCCCAATCGGGCTCCTGCATCTGCAACCACTGCCGGTAAGCACGCAAACGAAAGTCGAGCAAAAAAGCCGGCTCGTCTTTTTTGGCCGAGATCAGGCGAACGACATCCTCACTCAACCCTTTGGCGATCTTTTCGGTTTCAATATCGGTCACGAAGCCGTATTTGTACGGCTGCGAGACCAGATCACCAACGGCTGCGGAGGTCATCAGAACAATTCAACCGGAAATACTGCTTTTGATCTCGTCCATCGAGATCGTCTGCTTGTCACAACGGAACGCGTTGTCTTCGGTGAGGAACAGCATGCAATGGCATTCATGGCGCTCGCGCATCGGCACGCAGGGGCAGTTCCAGAACGCCTGAGCCACTTCGGCTTCCTTGTCCTCGTAGTGGCGGCAAGGGCAGAGCGCGGCACCGAGCTGGTCCTTGTGGCGGGCCAGCCCCTCGAGCACGACAGCCGTCACGCCACTGTCACTGCAGAAATAGGTGCCGGTGCGCTGGGCATAGGTCTCGGCGAACTTACGGATCACCTCAAGACTCTCGGAGCTCGGCGCAGAAGCAGCGGGATCAGCCATGGCAGAGAGGGGGTGGCGTCAGGGCCTGAAAGAGGAGCAAGACGTTTCGAAGACGAAGGCGTTTCGAAACCAAAGGGTTTCTAAACCCACCGTAGGCCACCGGAACGGTGGCTGGAGGCTGGGGCCATTGTGCCCCTTGGAAGCCGCCCCCTGACGCAAACCCCCAATTGCCTGCGACGCGTGGCATGGTTGTGAAGCGACCGGTTTGCAATGCGCGCCACCGTCCTGGCCCAATCCCAACCGACCACACGTAAGGGGATCCTGGCCATCCTGCTGCGTCTGGGCGAGGCGACGGCCAATGACATCGCCACGCGCCTGGAGATTTCGGTGCAGGCCACCCGCCGCCATTTGCGGGGGCTGGAGGACGACGGTCTGGTCGAGGGCTCCTCAAGCGCAGAAGGTCCAGGTCGCCCCAGTTATCGCTGGCAGCTGACCAGCAAGGGACATGCCCAGTTTGCCGATGGCAGCGAAAGCTTTGCCTTGACCCTGCTGGAGTCTCTGAGCAAAGAGCTTCCTCAAGACGCTCTGCAGTCGCTGCTGCAGCATCAAGCGGTACAACAGGCCGCCCAATACCGAGAACGCTTGGGGGACGGCCCGCTTGAGCAACGGGTTGCGCGCCTGGTGGAGCTGCGCAAGGCCGAGGGCTACGTCGCCGAGTGCGACCTGGAGGCTGAAGGCTGGGTGATCCGCGAATTTCATTGTTCGGTGATGCGAATCGCCGAGCAATTCCCCTGCGTCTGCGATCAGGAGTTGCAACTGATCCGCCACACCTTTCCCGACTGCCAGGTGGAACGGGTGCACTGGCGGCTGGAAGCCGGCCACTCCTGTGGCTTCAGGCTGACCCCCCTGGCCTGAGCCCGGTGCCTGATGCCGCCGCGCCTGACCACGGGCAGGGTCCGCTCAGCATCAGCGAGCTGCAGCAGCTCGAAGCAACGCTGCTGCCAGCTCTGGAGCGCCATCACCTGCGCCTGCTGGCCCACGGCCTGCGCACCCTGCAGCAGGTGCAACGGTGCACAGCCGAGCCGCACCTGCCCAAGCAGGCCGCGATTGAGCAGTGGTTGCTGGCCCAGAGCGACCTGAGCCAAGAGCCGGACTTTTGCCGGCAACTGGCCCAGCAGCTGGACAGTGCCGGCCGCCAGCTCGAGCAGCTGGCGCTGCAACGGGGTGTGGCGCCCCTCGAGCTGGACCTCGAGGCACTGATCGACTGGGCCCGGCAACAGGCCGATCAGCGCCTGGCTACCGCACCACCATCCACACCCCAAACGCCGCCAGCAGCGCCGCCAGCAGGCCTGTGAATCCAGGCTGATCGCGATCGAGGGGCGCCAGCAGCACCGCCATGGTCGGAGCTGTGGCCATGAGAGTCATGGCCTGACCCACCGGCAGCTGCGCCAAGGCGGCCTGCTGCAGGGCAATGCCCAGCGTCGTACCCAGCAAGGTGGCCAGCAGCACCCAGGGCCAGCGGCGGCGCGGGGGGCGGGGACCCACCCCTGCGCGGGCCACGGCCAGCAGGCCTGGCGCCAAGGGCAGCTGCGCCAGGGTGGCGGCCCCCAGCCGCAGCGATGCCGCCTGCCATGGCGAGATCAGCTGTGCAGCCAGCACCTGCCGGGACAGCAGCGCGCCTCCACTGGCGCAGAGCACCGCCAACAGCGCCAGCAGCACCCCCTGGCGCCAACCGGGCTGATGCCCCCAGGCTGCCCCATCACTCTGCTGACACTGGGCCACCATCACCACGGCCGCGCTGACCAACCCCAGCCCCAGCAACTGGGCCGGGCCGGGCCCCTCGGCCAGCACGGCCAGCCCGGCCAGGGTGGTGACCACCGGCGCCGCCGCTTCAATCGTGAGGGTGGTGCGCGTACCCAGCCGACGCAGGGCGGCAAAGAACAGGCTGTCGCCGGCGGCGATCCCGAGCACGCCACTGGCGCCCAGCAGCAACCAGGCGGTGGTGGGCAGGGGCTGCCAAACCAGCAGCTGCAGCGGCAGCAGCAGCGCCAGACCGAGGGCGTTCTTGAGCAGATTCAGCTCAGCAGCCCCCAGCGAGATGGGTAAGCGGCGCCAGCAGAAGCTGGCCAAGGTCCAGCACAAGGCTGCCGCCAGCGCCGCCAGAGCCCCGCTCAACAACACATCCCCCCCCCAGCCCTGCGATCATCGACCCACCCTGTGCCTTCCAGCGGCCATGCGGATCGACGATGCGATCAGCTTCTTTCGCCTGAGTTGCGGGCGATGGCAGTCCCAGCGGAGCAGCCACCATCTGCTGCACCGCAGGGCAGAAGCCGGCGGCTCGCTGATCGTGGTCGACGAACTGGAGGCCGACGATCCCAGGCTGATCGCCATCGCGGCGCTGCATCAGCAGGATCCGCAGCGGCTGGTCGGCGGTTGTCGTGTGCGCTGGAGCGGATCGATGGCCTGGGACAAAGCCGGTGAAACCCACGAGGGGGAAAGCCTGTTCGGGCTGATCCCCACCGACCAACGGGGCCGCAGCGGTCTGTTGCTGCGCGACCGGGGCTATGCCGAGACGGCACCGGTGGCTGGCGAGTTCCGCATGGACGACCGGGACGCCCTGCTGCTCAGCACCGACTACGAGACGATGAGCAGCCTGGAGCGCTTCAGCTTTGCCGGTCCCGACGTGCGCCTACGCACCAGCACCGTTGAAGGACTGTCCAACACGGCTTCATTCTGCGTTGAAACCCGCCTGAAGGAGCAGAACCCGGCCGAGGGTGGAGCCCCGGACGCCAGCGCCGAAGCCGAGTCCACGGCCCTGACCCAGCCGCACCAGTCCCTGTCGCCCCTGGGCTGGTGAAGCCGCGGCCAGAACGTTACGGACTGTGAGTCCTGCCCATCGGGTCCGAATCCTGACCAGGGCGCACTTCTACGATCCGCAGCGACGACTGCCAGAGTTCGCGTGGCCCTGCCGCTTCTGAAGTACGCACCCACCACCCAGAACTCGCGTGTGAACGCGCTGCGGGTGGGTTCCGATGAGGATCCGAAGGCCGCCTCCATGGACAAGGCCATGGATCGCGAAGACCAGAACTTCGTGATCGAGGCCGCCTACCGGCAGATCTTCTTCCACGCCTTCAAAGTCGACCGCGACCGCACCCTGGAATCCCAGCTGCGGGACGGTCAGATCACCGTGCGGGACTTCATCCGCTCGCTCTGCCTGTCGGACACCTTCACCCGCAGCTTCTACAATCTCAACAGCAACTACAAGGTGGCTCGCCACCTGGTTGAGAAGCTCCTGGGCCGCCCCACCCACGGCAAATCGGAAGAGATCGCCTGGTCGGCCGTGCTGATGACCCGTGGGGTCAAAGGCATGGTGGACGACATCATCAACGGCCAGGAGTACCTGGACGCCTTCGGCTACGACACGGTTCCCTATCACCGCAATCGGGTCGTCGGCTCCCGTGATCTGGGCGAAACACCCTTCAACATCACCAGCCCCCGCTACGACGCCTATTACCGGGGCATCCTCGGCTTCCCCCAGGTGGTGTACACGGGCACGGCCAAGGCCTACCCCGAGCGCAGCCGTGCCCGTCGCGGTGGCTTCCCCGAGGATTACCTCCCCTGGGTGCGCTCCATGCCTGCCATGCGCTCGAGCGCCGGTGCCTCAGGCAACACTGCCATGGACTACCTGTCGAAGGTTCCTTACCGCAGCATCGGCCGCTGAAGGTCCAGCCAAGTGTCCTGATGACCTGGGCGCCTAACGGCGCCCTTTTTTGTGGGCAGCGGTCGCCGATGACACCGCTGGCAGTCAGTGGTTCCTGACCACCCGCCCCAGTGCCGGTCAAGGAATGGGAAAGTTTGCAGACTGATCCCAAACGAAATCAGGAACGTGACCCAGACCCTTTCATCACTGGCCAGGCTGACCCTGCGGCAACTGCGGCAAGTTGCCAGTGATCTCGGGGTCACGCTGTACAGCCGTAAATCCAAGGAAGAACTGCTGGAGGCCATCAACACCAAGCAGGGCAGCGAGGCTGATCTCAGCAGCATCGAATCCGAACTGACCCCGGCGCCCCGTCCCGAGGCAGAAACCCACGTGGTGTTTCTGCCCCGTGATCCTCAGTGGGCCTATGTGTTCTGGGAGATCTCCCGCGACGACCGCGAAAGCGCACAGGCCGCCGGCGCCACCCAGCTGTGCCTTCGGGTCGCCGACGTCACCGGCCTGGCACCGGGATCGACCCATCCCCACACCCTGCAGGAGGTGGTCGTCGACAGCCACGCCACCGAGTGGTACCTGCCTGTGCCGCTCAGCGACCGCGACTACCGCGTCGAACTGGGCTATCGCAAAGGCGGTTCCGGCGGCTGGATCTCGCTGGCGTTTTCGTCGGTGGCCCGGGTGCCCGCCCTGCATCCGAGCGAGCAGATCCTGGACCAGTTCGTGCCCTTTTCGCTGGAGACGGCTCCCGCTGATCTGAGCACCAGCCTGCTCGAGCCGGCTGACACTGCTTTGCACGAGCGGCTGTACCAGACGGCCACCTCCCGCTGGCGGCGCCTGGGCCGGGGCTCAGAGGCCTTCCATGAGATGGAAGACGACCTGCTCGCCAGCTCGGGACTGAATGCCTCGGGTGCCGGTCTGTGGGCCAGCGGCCGCAACGAGTCCGGGGCTGGACTCATGGCCCGCCAGCGCTCGTTCTGGTTGGTGGCCGATGCGGAACTGATCGTCTACGGCGCCACCGATCCGGCTGCGCGCCTGACCATCGGCGGCGAAGAGGTGCCCCTGTCGGCGGATGGAACCTTCCGCATTCAGGTTCCGTTCCGCGATGGCGAACAGCTCTATCCGATCGAAGCTGTGGCCGCCGACGGCGAACAGAAGCGCAACATCACCCTGGCCTTCAACCGCACCACGCCCGAAGACAACAGCAACCCTGCTGATCAGGCCAAGAGCGAATGGTTCTGAAGCGCGCCCTGGTCGCCCTGACCCCCCTAGCAGGAGCCCTGGCCTTTCCCGTGCTGGTGCCCCTGCTGATGACCAGGGTCAGCATCCCCGTCAGCCTGATGGCGGCGGTGCTGGTGGCGACGGTTTGGTTTGTGCTGATGTTGCGCACCTCCGAAATGCCTGGCCACCACTGAGGCCTCAGTGGACGCACCTGTGGGAATGCTCAGGGGATCCGAACGTTCTGCTGATGCGCCTGCGATTCAAGGGCTGGTCTGGCCTGCTGGCCGCACTGTTGCTGAGCGGTTGCTCGGCCCAGGCACGGCTTGAGGGCAGACCTCCCCAGTCGCTCCCTGTGCCCCAGGGGATCGAGGTGGCGTTCAATCACAACCCAACCAGCCGCTACCGCAGCCCCATTACTGGGGCCTGGCGTCAGGGCGATGACCTCGAGACGTTCGTCCTGCAAAGCATCGAGACCGCCCAACGTCAGATCCTGGTTGCGGTGCAGGAGCTGTCCCTCCCTCGGGTGGCTGCAGCGCTGGTGCGCAAGCACCAGCAGGGACTGGATGTGCGGGTGGTGCTCGAAAACACTTACAGCACGCCCTGGAGCCTGCAGCACGATGCCGGCCTGAGCCCCCACATCAGACGCCGCAACCAGCAGCTCAGACAGCTGGGCTGGGGCGACGCCGTCCTGCTGCTGCAGCGCGGCGGGGTGCCGCTGCTCGATGACACCGCTGACGGCAGCTCGGGCAGCGGGCTGATGCACCACAAATTCATGGTGGTGGATGGCCGCACCGTGGTCACCGGCTCGGCCAACTTCACGCCCTCGTGCATCCACGGTGACCCCGACGACCCACGCACCCGGGGCAATGCCAATCACCTGCTGCGACTGCAGAGCCCTGAGCTGGCAGCCCTGTTTGACGCCGAATTCGCCAAACTCTGGGGTGACGGGCCCGGCGGCGCTCCCGACAGTCGCTTCGGGATTGCCAAAGAGAGCGAGGGGCCGCAACAGGCAATGGTGGCCGGCACACCGGTGCAGGTGCTGTTTGCGCCCCACCGCCGCAGCGATGCCGACAACGGGCTGGCCTGGTTGGCCCAGCTGTTGGCCCAGAGCCAGCGAAGCCTGGACATGGGCCTGTTTGTGTTTTCGGCCCAGAACCTGGCGGATGCGCTGGCAGCGTTACAGGCCCGAGGCGTACGGATCCGCCTGCTGGCCGACCCCGGCTTCGCCAACCGCAGTTTCAGCGAAACCCTTGACCTGCTTGGGGTCAGCCAGAGCGATCGGCGCTGCAAGCTCGAGGCTGGCAACAGACCCTGGCAGCAGGCGCTGCCGGGAGTCGGGACTCCGCGGCTGCGTCCGGGTGACAAGCTGCACCACAAGGTGGCGGTGATCGACCATCGACGGGTGATCACCGGCTCCTTCAACTGGAGTCCATCAGCGGCTCACCAGAACGATGAAACGCTGCTGGTCATTGATTCACCTGTGCTGGCCAGGCACTTCACAGCCGAGATCGACCATCTGTGGCGAGGGGCCGAGCTGGGGGTCAGCAGGCGTCTGGCCCGCAAACTGGAGCGCCAACGGCAGCGTTGCGGCAGCGGCAAGGCTGTTGCAACGGCAAGACTGTGGCAGATTGAGGGCCTAGACCTGACGGCCTGACATTCGCCCGTGGATTCTCAACCGGCAGCTCGCGCTCACAGCGCCACGCTGGACGCCATTCAGCTGATGCTGCGCGACCTGCACACCCGCCACGATGAGATCCGCCATCGCGCCGCCTTCCGGGGCTGCACCAAGGAACTGCTGGAAGTGCAGCAAGAGCTTGTCGACTATCTGCTGAACAAGAAGAGCGAGCTGCTCGGTATTGCAGCACCGGAGCAGGACACACCGACCGTGCGCAACTACAACTCCTTTCTCTGAGCGCAGTGACCGGGACCATGCCGCGCCGACATCCATGCCCCTTCGCCCTGCCGGTGCTGGTAGCCCTGTTGGGGGCTGTCAGCCTGCACCAGCCAGCCGCGAGAGCCCAGGGCAACAACCGCATTGACCCTGCCACGTTTCCACCGACCGAGCTGTTTCGCGACCTTCAACTGAAGACCATCGCCTGCGGCCGTGACAACAGCCCCGAGCCCTGTCAGCAGGCCCGCTCGATCGCGGATCCGCTGATGGACCATCCACGGCTGCCGGCCTCCTGTAAGGACACCCTGTGGGACATCCGCGAGCGCGCGGTGGTGGTCAGCAAGAACAGCTATGAGCGCCGCGAAACCCTCAACCGAGAAGCTGCTGATCTGCTGGTGCTGTGCAAACCGGCCACCAAACCCCTGGGCAGCGGCAGCCAGCAACCGGCCCCCGAGCAGAAAAAGCAAGGAGGCCTGGGCGGCTTCCTGCGGGGCCTCGGGGGTGGCGGCAGTCAGTGATCCCAGCGGAGTTGGTCAGACCAAACACCGGTCAGAGCTGAGATTCAGGGTTAATTTGGTGCCCCCTCCGGGCCCCAATCCCAGTGTCCATGGCAAGCACCACCCTGACCGTGACCGCGGTGGACCTGGCCCAGCCGTTCAAGGACCAGAAACCCGGCACTTCGGGGTTGCGCAAGAGCAGCCGCCAGTTTGAGACCCCCCACTACCTCGAGAGCTTCATCGAAGCAGTGCTGCAGGTGCTGCCAGGGGTTCAGGGAGGCACCCTGGTGGTGGGTGGGGACGGTCGCTATGGCAACCGCCACGCCATTGCCGTGATCGTGCGCATGGCCGCAGCCCATGGCATCTCCCGGGTGATCACCTGCACCGACGGCATTCTGTCGACCCCGGCCGCGTCCCACCTGATCCGCAGCCGCGGTGCCATCGGCGGGATCATCCTTTCGGCCAGCCACAACCCGGGAGGGCCCGAGGGCGACTTCGGCGTCAAGGTCAACGGTGCCAACGGTGGCCCCGCCCCCGAGTCGATCACCGATGCGATCTACCAGGCCACCCTGGGCCTGCAGGGGTACCGCATCGCCGACACCGGCGCTGCCTGGACCCTGGATCTGAACCAACAGGGCCAGGGACAGCTTGGCGAGCTGACGGTCGAAGTGATCGACGGCACCGGCGACTACGTCGCCCTGATGCAGCAGCTGTTCGATTTTGAGGCCATCCGCGCCCTGCTGCACAGCGATTTCAACCTGGCCTTCGATGCCATGCACGCTGTGACCGGGCCCTACGCCCGGGTGATCTTTGAGGGCCTGCTGGGGGCCCCGGCCGGCACGGTGCGCAATGGCACCCCCAGCGAAGACTTTGGCGGCGGCCATCCCGACCCAAACCTCACCTATGCCCACGATCTGGCGGCCCTGCTGCTGGAGGGCGACGACTATGACTTTGGCGCGGCCTGCGATGGAGACGGCGACCGCAACATGGTTCTGGGCCGGCGTTGCTTCGTGAACCCCAGCGACAGCCTGGCGGTACTGACTGCCAACGCGACTCTGGTTCCGGGGTATGCCGCGGGGCTCAACGGAGTGGCACGCTCAATGCCCACCAGTGCCGCCGTTGATGTGGTTGCCCAGGAACTGGGCATTGCCTGCTATGAAACACCGACCGGCTGGAAATTCTTCGGCAATCTGCTCGACGCAGGCCGCATCACCCTGTGTGGGGAAGAAAGCTTCGGCACCGGCAGTGACCACATCCGTGAAAAGGACGGCCTCTGGGCTGTTCTGTTCTGGCTCAACATCCTGGCCAAGCGGCGTGAACCGGTGAGTCAGATCATGGCCGAACACTGGAACCGGTTCGGACGGCACTATTACTCGCGCCACGACTACGAAGCGATCGCCTCGGACGCCGCCCATGGTCTGTACGACCGGGTCAAAGCGATGCAACCGAACCTGGTGGGCCAGGTGTTTGCCGGGCGCACGATCGCCACGGCCGACGACTTTGCTTACACCGATCCGGTCGATGGATCCGTAACCAGCGGTCAGGGTCTGCGGCTGCTGCTTGATGACGGCAGCCGCGTTGTGCTGCGCCTGTCGGGCACCGGCACCCAAGGTGCCACCCTGCGGGTGTATCTCGAGAGCTATGTCGCTCCCGGGGGTGACCTCAATCAGGATCCACAGCTGGCACTGGCAGATCTGATCACAGCGATCGATGCCCTGGCCGAGATCCGCCAGCGCACCGGAATGGAGCGTCCCACCGTGATCACCTGATCAGCGAGAACACCGGGAGCCGAGGCTGGGATATCAACCTGCCTCGGCCGATTCACGGGCAGAGGGGCCGAACCAGCGGGCTTCCAGGTTTTTTATCAACACATAGAAGGGAGGCACAACCCCGAGCGAGAGCACGGTGGCCACCAAGAGGCCACCGAAGATGACCGTGCCCAGAGATTGCTGACTGTTGGCACCGGCTGTTGTGGCCACAACCAGGGGCAGAAAGCCCGCCAATGAGGCAATTGCGGTCATCAGAATCGGTCGCATGCGTGATTCTGCGGCCGCCATGGCGGCCTCTTTGACACCCATGCCCTCTTCGACGTGCTGCTCAGCCACCTCGACGATGAGGATGCCGTTTTTGGCAGCCAGACCGATCAGGGTCACCAGACCGACCTGGGCATAGATGTTCAGATCGATCGAGCGGAGCGCCAGAAACACCAGCGCACCCAGCATGGCCAGAGGCACGGTCATCAAAATGATCACAGGCGTGACATAGCTTTCATACTGGGCCGACAGCACCAGATAAACCACTAATACGCCGAGGCCAAAAACCAGCACACTGGCACTACCGGCAGAGAGCTGCAGAGCAGCCAGACCGGTGAAGGCATAGCCGATGTTGTTGAAGTTCTGCCCCTTGAAGATCTGCTGAATCGCCGTCAAAGCCTGGCCAGAACTCTTACCGATGGCCTCGGCACCCTGGACCAGAATCGTGCGGTAGAGGTTGTAATGGCTGATCACAGGGGGAGCGCTGGTGAGCTCGGCGGAGGCGAACTCACTGACCTGAACCAGTTTGTTATCCTCATTGCGGACGTAGTAACTGAGAATGTCATCAAGGTTGCTGCGTCCTGAGGCTTCGGACTGGACATAAATGTTGCGAACCTGGCCATTTTCATAGGTCAGACCCGAGTAGTTGCCGCCAGCCAGGACGGCGATTGTCTGCATCGCCTGCTGAAAATCAATACCCAAGGCACCCATGATCGAACGATCGATCTTCAAGCCGAATGCGGGTGCACTGGGAATGAACTGGGTGTAAAGCGTCGAGAACTGACCCGAGGCAGTGCCGGCCGCAACCAACTGCTGGGCCAGGCCATCCAGCTGGGGGAAGGTGTAAGACCCGTTGCTGAGGTCATTGAACTGAAAATAGAAACCGCCCTGGGCCGAGAAACCAGGGATGGCCGGCGGCTGGGCGGCGACAGCAAGCCCGCTGCTCAACTTCGACAGCTTGGCGTTGAGGCGTTCGACAATGGCCGGCGCCTTCTGATCGGCACCACTGCGTTCCTCCAGGGGCTTCAAACCAAAGAAGAACACACCCTGGTCAGGGCTTGAGCCATTGAAGCCATAGCCGCTGATCACGGAAGCTGCAACGATGTCGTCTTCGGTCTTGAGAATGGCAGCGATATCAGTGCCGACCTTCTGGGTCTGGCTCAGGGAGGCTCCGTTCTGCAACTGGTAGATCCCCAAGCCATACCCCTGATCCTCTTCAGGGATGAAGGCCGATGGCAACGCGTTGAAGGCAATCGCCGTCAACACAATGCCACCGAGCAGCCCGGCGAAAATGGTGCGACGCCGACGGATCAACACGTCAAGCAACCTGACATAACTGCTCTGCAGCCAGGCAAAGAAAGCGTTGAAACGGTCAAAGATCAAGGCCAGACGGCTGCCGGCAAAGCCGAATAACAACACACCAAAGACATAGGCACCTGGTCCAAAGGAGGCTGAACTGAAACGTCCAAAGGCCAGTCCGACGACCACACCACCCACAGTCCATCCCCAACCCTTCGGCTTGGGTGGCTGTTCAGACTTGAGAATCAAGGCCGACATCATGGGTGAAAATGTCAGCGCATTAAAGGTGGAGATTGCAATCGAAAATGCAATCGTCAAGGCAAACTGCCGGTAAATAATGCCAATGCCACCGGGGTAAAAGGCCACCGGCACAAACACCGCCATCAGCACCAGAGAGGTGGCGATCAGGGCACCGATCAATGAGCCCATGCAATCGATGGCGGCCTGGCGCGGGCTCATGCCGGCCTCAAGGTTTTTGGAGACAGCCTCAATCACCACGATGGCATCGTCCACAACCAGGCCAGTGGCCAGAACCAGGCCCAGCAGCGTCAACTGGTTGATGGAAAAGCCAAAGGCCGAGATGAAGGCAAAGGTACCCACCAGTGAAATGGGAATCGCCAAACTGGGCACGACCGTTGCCCGCCAGTTCTGCAGAAACAGAAACAGGATCACCAGCACCAACACGATCGCCAGACCGAGGGCATCGGTGACACCACTGACTGCTGACTCAATGAATTGACCGATGTTGTAGATCTGTGTGACGCTGACACCAGGTGGGACAACAGCGGAGAACTGATCCATCACAGCCACAACGGCTTCCGACACATCCAGCGCGTTGCTCTCGGGGGTCTGGAACACAGCCACCGTGATCGAGGGATAGCCGTTAACGCTGACGGCCGTCTGGGCAAAGGTGTTGAACCCATAGGTAGCCCCGCCCACATCGCGCAGACGCAGCAGATTGCCCTGGGGGGATTTGCCGATGATCAGGTCGTTGAGCTGCTCGACAGACACCAGGTTGCCGTTGTCCTGCACCAGAATTGGGTAGGCAAAGGCCTGGTTGCCACCAGCCGGTGGACCACCCACCAGACCGCCAATGGCAACACTGTTCTGAGTCTTGACCGCAGAGACAATCTGGTCGGCGGTCAGCTGGTTGGCGGTCAGCTTTTCAGGATCGACAAACAACCAAAACGCCGGGTTGCTGCCACCCAGCATGTTGACCTGGGCAACCCCGGGCACACGCTCTAACTGGTAGTAGAGCTGTTCGTAGATCAGGCCATTGAGATAGGCCGAATCGAACTGCCCCTGGGTCGATGTCACCTGGTAAGCCAACAGAATCGACGGGGTGCTCTGCATCACCGACACACCGGTGGCAGACACCTGCTGGGGCAACTGCGGCATCGCCAGGGAAACGCGGTTCTGCACGTTCACCTGGTCAATATTGATATCCGTCCCCTCCTCGAAATAGACCTGAATCGTGCTTTGACCGGTGTTTGAGCTGGTCGACGAGATGTACGCCGCACCAGGCACACCGTTGATCTGCTGCTCCAGCGGGTTGGTCACCGCCTGTTCGGTCACCAGCGAGTTGGCACCGCCGTAATTGGCCGTGACCTGAATCAGCGGAGGCGCAATATTGGGCAGGTTTTCAATCGGCAGCGTCGGGATCGCAATGATGCCGATCAACACGATCAGGATGCTGCAGACCGTCGTTAGAACAGGCCGCTTAATAAAATTGTCGGAGAGTGACATCGGCTTGTTCTCAGTTGGCGGTAGCAGGTGCGATCTTCACGGGCATGCCCGATCGCAGCAGCGCAGTGTTGCTGGTCACGATCTGCTCGCCCGCGGCCAGACCCGACAACAGGGGGTAGCGGTTGTTCTGAAGCTGGCCCAGCTGGACCGGCGTCTGCAAAACGATCGGGGTCGCCCCTGGGAGGGATTCCAGGGTCTTCTTAGTGGCGTCGGGGATCTGGGTCGAAGCCCTAATCTTGGGCAACGCCGCCGACAGCGGCACGATGCGATAAACGAAGGGCTGCTGCGCTTGCATCATCACGGCCTGCACCGGCACCGACAGCTGGCGGCTGGTGCTGGTGACGATGCGGTTGCGCACGAACTGACCGGTTTTGAGCCGGCCGGTGAGATTGGGGAACTCAGCCTTCACCAACACCGTGTTGGGTGAAGAGTTGCTGCCACTGACCCCGTAATACGGGGAGATGAACACCACCTGACCGGAGCCGTTGACCGGTGGATTCCCCTGGGTGCGCAGCTGCACCGTTTGGCCCATCTTGACGTACGAGGCCTGGGTGGCCGGCACATCCATCAGGGTCCAGAGGAGGCTGTTGTCGACGATGCCGG
Source organism: Cyanobium sp. C1_MAG_00004 (assembly GCA_027486935.1). Taxonomy (GTDB): domain Bacteria; phylum Cyanobacteriota; class Cyanobacteriia; order PCC-6307; family Cyanobiaceae; genus RGUW01. The sequence continues at coordinate 47,821 of JAIXOF010000062.1, forward strand.
TGATCGCCTGTCCCTGCCTGACGTAGTCCCCGATCTTGACGGTGTCAAGATCGCCGATCTCACCGGAGATCGGCGCTGTCACGTACTTGTAGCCCAGGGTTGCGGCATCAGCCCGCACCTGATCGGCACTGCGGATCGCCTCGGTGACGTAATAGTCGCGCTCGCGGGTGGAGACGGCTCCCTGCTGGTTGAGGAAGACGTAGCGCTCGGCGTTGACGCGGTCACGGCGGGCAGCCGCCTGACTGGCATTGAGCGACGCCGACTGCTGCACGTTGTCGAGCACCAGGATTGGCTGTCCGGCTTTGACCCGTTGCCCCTGGGTGGCCAGGATCTTGACCACCCGACCATCGACCTCGGGGCGCAGGGCCACGCTGGCCGTCGATTCCAACCGGCTGATGACGTCGATGCCCGGGGTGAACTGGGCATCACCGACGCGTTCGACCTGCACCACCAGAGGCGCCCGTTTCTGGGCGCTGGGAGCACAGGCAACCAACAGGCCGGCACTGAACAGCGGAATCAGCGCAACGCGTAAACGGCGCACATTGCAGAGGCGTGTGCGCGCAAGTTACCGGAAATCGCGCGCCCGGTCCTGGCGAAGGCGCACGGGCGTGCCATGGCGCAACGTCAACAGACCCGAGGTGACCACCTGCTGCCCAGGTGACAGGCCCGCCAGCACGGGGTAGCGGTTGTTCTGGACCTCGCCGAGCTGCACGGGCACCTGCAGCGCGAACCGGGTGCTGGCCGGCAGGGATTCCAGCTGCTGGCGATCAACCTGACCGGGCCGCTGTAGCAGTTGGCCGCGGTCGCCGATCACATAGACAAAACTCTGGCCCGCCAACCGGGTCACGGAAGCAAACGGAACCGCCAGTTGGCTGCGGGTTCCAAGCACGACCCTGGCCCGCAGGCGCATGCCGTTGCGCCACTGATCCCCGGCCACAGGCAGCGGTGCCTGCGCCATCAGCAGCTGGGTGGCTGCCGTGACCGAGGGTTCAACCGCCGAGATCCGGGTCCTGATCTCCTGACCCGAGCCATCGGGGGGCTGCAGCACCACCGATAAGCCCGGTCTGATCCGGCCAGCCAGGTTGGCCGGCAGTTCGATCTCGGCCAGCTGATCGCTGTTGCTGACCAGGCGGGTGAAGGGCACGCCCGCCTGCAGCACATCGCCCGCCTTGAGATTGATCTCGCCGATCACACCGGCCTGGGGGGCCCGCACGGTTCGAAAGGCCAGGTCGGCCTCGCGGGCCACCAACGCCGCCCGCGAGGCCATGGCCGCTTGACGGTATTGATCACGCTGAATCGCACTGGCGGCACCCTCGCGCACCAGCCGTTCGTAACGCTCGTGGTTGAGCCTGTCGGTCTGCATCTGGGCCCGCAGGCTGGCCACCTCGGCCTGCAGCTGGGTCTGATCCAGCACCAGCAGCACCTGACCGGGACGCACGCTCTGCCCCTGCCGGATCTGCAATTGCAGGACGCGACCGGTCGCCTGGCTGGCCAATTGAACCGATCGAGCCGCCTCCAGGGTGGCGATCGCCTCGATGCCCTGGCCAAAGACCGCCGGCTCGACGGCGGTGGTAGTCACCACTGGAATCCTGGTGGCCCGCTCAGGGGCGCCGCGGCCACAGCCCGCCAGGGACAAGCTGACCCCAAAGGCCAACAGCATCAGGACCGACCTGCAGCGACTCGGTCCAGGCAGGGCACGCGCCCGGATTGTCGCTGCCTTCACAAGCGTCATCGCTCCCAAGCGCGCTGCAGCAGCCGGATTGACCGTTGGGGTCAGCGTAAGTGCAACGGCGGTTCGATGATGGGGCCAGGAGGATGCCCCGGTGCCTGATCTGTTCGAGCAGCATGCCGACACCCTGCTGCAGGGTCTGGCACCCCTGGCGGATCGGTTGCGGCCGCGCCGCCTGGATGATTTTGTGGGCCAGGACTCGATCCTGGGCCCCGGGCGATTGCTGCGCCGCGCGATTGCCGCCGATCGGGTCGGCAACCTGATCCTGCACGGGCCACCCGGGGTGGGCAAAACGACCCTGGCCCGGATCATCGCCGGCAGCACCCGCGCCCACTTCAGCAGCCTCAACGCCGTGCTGGCTGGGGTCAAGGACCTGCGCGCCGAGGTGGACGCGGCCCGGGAGCGGCTGCAGCGCCATGGGCTGCGCAGCACCCTGTTCATCGATGAGGTGCACCGCTTCAACAGCGCCCAGCAGGATGCCCTGTTGCCTTGGGTTGAAAACGGCACGGTCAACCTGATCGGAGCGACCACCGAAAACCCGTTCTTTGAGGTCAACAAGGCTCTGGTGAGCCGTTCGCGTCTGTTTCGGCTGCAGCCCCTGGAGCCCGAGCACCTGCACCAGCTGTTGCAACGGGCCCTGAGCGACAACGAGCGGGGCTATGGCAACCGCAGAGTTGCCATCAGCGACGACGCCGCCAACCACCTCGTCGACGTGGCCGGAGGCGATGCACGCAGCCTGCTCAATGCCCTGGAGCTGGCCGTCGAGACGACACCGCTCAACGACGACGGTGTGATCGCGATCGATCTGGCCATCGCCGAAGAATCGATCCAGCAGCGGGCGGTCCTGTACGACAAGCAGGGCGATGCCCATTTCGACACGATCAGCGCCTTCATCAAGTCGCTGCGGGGCAGCGATGCCGATGCGGCCCTGTTCTGGCTAGCCCGCATGGTGGAGGCCGGCGAGAACCCGCGCTTCATCTTCAGGCGCATGCTGATCGCCGCCGGCGAGGACATCGGCCTGGCGGACCCCCAGGCGATCGTGGTGGTCGAGGCCTGTGCGGCCACATTTGAACGGGTGGGTCTGCCCGAAGGCCTGTACCCCCTGGCCCAGGCAGCGCTGTATCTGGCCGGCGCCGAAAAGAGCAACAGCGTCCTGGGCTTCTTCGATGCCCTCAAGGCCGTGCGCGAGCGCAACCGACAGCAGGTTCCCGCCCATCTGCGCGACGCCAACCGCGACGGCCAGGCCTTTGGCGATGGGGTCGGCTACCGCTACCCCCACGCCTACGCCGAACACTGGGTCGCCCAGCAATACCTGCCCAACTCCCTGCAGGGCCAAGTGTTCTGGCAACCCGGCAGCCTGGGATGGGAAGGGGCGCTGCGGCCCCGCCTGGCCCAACGCCGCGCCGCCCAGCTGGCAGCCGCGGCCGAAACGGCGGCCGACCAGGCCGAGGTGCTCAGCCATGGGCCGGAGGACCCCCAGCTGCAACGCTGGCTGGCCCGCTCGGCGGCGGCCGAAGGCGAACGGCTCGACCAATTGCGGCAGCGCTTCTGGCAGGACACCAGCTGGCGGCGGCACGAACGGGTGCTGATCCTGGGAGCGCGCTCACTGCTGTGGGCCCTCGATGCGCTCGAACACACCCCCGAGGGGCAAGTGGTGATCAGCACCGATAGTCCCGATGACCTGCAGCGTCTGCAGGCCCAGCTGAAGGTGCTGGATCAGCTGCGCCAGCCCACCCTGCTGCTTGGGCTCGAGGCTGCCGAAGGCCCGTTTGAGCGCATCGCCGGCCGGCAACTGCAGCTGGCCGGCGATGCGGCCGGCCGGCGGCGCTGGCTCGCCCGCATCACCGCCCTGGCGGCACCGGGCTGCGAACTGCGCCTGCTGCGCAGCCAGTCCCTGCTGGGGCCTGTCAGTGGCCTGCTGCAACTGCTGCCCGAGCAGCCCGAGTGGCCCGACCTGCAGCGTGTGGCCGCCGCCGAAGCCAGCTGGCTCGCGGCCCAGACCACCGACCTGAAGGCCGAGCTGCAGCGCTCCCCATGGCAACTCAGCAGCCGCAGCTGGGACGAGCCATTGAAGCTCGAGCTGCAGCCGCCGATGCTGCAGCGCTGGTTCGGAAGCGACCAGCCCTACGGGCACTTTCTGCAGAACCAGCTGGGCGACGTCGCCCAGCTGCAGGCGCTCGAAACACTGTTTCGCCAGGTCATGAACAGCCCCCTGCCGCAACGGCTGCGCCACGAGCTGCTGATCGCCCGGCTGCAGGCCGCGTGAACGCGGCCTGGCTCAGCGGCCGCCCGTGGCCCCGGCCTGCAGACAGGCCATCAGAAAGGCGAGATGGGCCAGGGACGAACGGCCGCAGTCCTGCGGGCAACCGCAGACCAAAGCTGTCGTCTGCGGCTGGGGCTGGGCAGGGTGAGCATCTTCGGCCAAGACGAAGGGCACCGGCAACCGCTGCAGGACGCCCAGCAGCGACACCGAGCCGTCGCGGCTGTCGGCGACGATCGCCGACCGCAGGGCCGCCTGCCTGGCCTGGGGGGCCAGCTCGGGGGACCACCAGGGCAGTTGCTGCAGCAGCAGGGCCACACCGGGCGGACTGGCCAGATAGCGGCTCACCTGGGTGATGCTGAGGCCGTAGGAGCGACTCAGGGCCGCCCGCAGCTGCTGCTGGGGCCACAGGGCCTGGGACAGGTCCTGCTGCAGGCGGCGGCTGGTCACGGCACCGGTGGCCGCAAAGCGGGTCAGGGCCTCGCGGTCATCCTCTACCGCGGCGACCGGGCCAGCCAGCAGCAGAACCAGCAGGGCACTGGCCCTGCAGCTGGCCCTGCAGCTGGCGCGGAGCAGGCCGTGCACAACGTTTCACACCCCGGAATCGGTCCAAATTACGGGTGCGCGGCCCGGGGCCTCGAGCCCTGGTCCCACCGCCGCCCAGCACCAGCCCTCGAGCCGTCCTTCTCGTGGTTGGACGGCGATGCCTTCCACCCCATGGCTCAGCTGACCAAGCTCATGGTCCAGGCACCAGGAACTGAGTTCCTGAGCCAGGCCCCGTTGACGCCACTTGATCGCAGCCTCCTTGCACAACCAGCTGCGCAGCACAGCCCGCCGCAGGGCTTCGTCCTGCAGGGCCGCGAGCTGACGCTGTTCAGCCACGGGAAAGAACCGCAACATCAGGGCACGGGCATCGAAGCGGCGATCGCACCTCTCCAGATCAACGCCCACGGGCTGGGGCGACCAGGCGATCAACAGGGCTTCGGCGGCATGGCTGAGGCTGACCCAGCCGCAACCGCTGGGCAGCTGGGGGGGCTCCCCAGGGGGGCTGTGCAGGGGCACCTGCCGGGGCGGTAGATCCAGTACCGCCCCCAAGCTCAGGCGCATCGCCCGACGGCTGCGGCAGTACAGGCCCCGCCGCAGCGGCGGCAGGGCCGCGCCCCAGCTGCGCTCTTGGGTCGAGAGCACGTCTGGGGCTGCGCCAACGTCAGGAGTCTGAACGGGCCCACAGGGCGGCAAGAACCAGAGCTGGGATGGTGTCAACAGCAGGCCCGTATCCAGCCCCCTTAGGCTCTGACCCATTGTCGCCCCTCGCGTCCATGGCCCTGCAGGTCGGTGATGCCGCCCCCGCCTTCAGCCTCTGCGATCAGAACGGAACCAGCGTCAGCCTGGACCAGTTCCGGGGCCAGCGGGTGGTCATCTACTTCTATCCAAAGGACGACACCCCCGGCTGCACCAAGGAAGCCTGCAACTTCCGCGATCAATGGAGCGTGTTCGCGCAACACAACATCGCGGTGCTTGGCATCAGCAAGGACGGAGCCACCAGCCATGGCAAGTTCATCGCCAAATACGACCTGCCCTTCACCCTGCTCACCGATCCTGAGCCCTGCCCGGTGGCCGCGGCCTTTGGCAGTTATGGCCTCAAGAAGTTCATGGGCAAGGAGTACATGGGCATGATGCGCCACACCTTTGTGGTGGACCCCGAAGGCAAGATCGAAAAGGCCTACACCAAGGTCAAGGCCGAAACCATGGCCGACGACATCCTGCGGGACCTGGGCCTCAGCTGAGGGCGGCGGCGGCAGCCACCCCGTCAAGGCATAAGCCAGGCGCCAGGGTCCATCGCTGCGGGGCCTTTCCCCAGCTTGGCTCCAGCAGCCGCTGCAGCCGTTCGCCATCACCGCCGGTCAGCCAGAGCTGCAAACCGGGCTGCTGCTGCGCCAACCCCGCTGCGGCCCGCTGCAGAGCACCGGCCAACCCATCAAGCACCCCGACGGCCATGGCGGCCTCGGTCTGCAGGGGCCACCCCTGATCGGGCCAGCCCGACGGCGGGGGCTCCAGCAAGGGCAGCGCCTGGGTGCCGGCATGCAGCGCCCGCAGTTGCAGGGCCGCACCGGCCAGCAGGCGACCGCCGGCAACGTGGCCATCGCGGTCGATCCAGGTCAGGCTCAGGGCCGTGCCGGCGTCGGCGACCAGCACCGGTCCAGCCGAGCGCTGCCAGGCCTGCCAGCCCGCCAGGGCGCGGTCGACCCCCAGCCAGGCAGGTGCTGAGGCCAGGGGTATCTGGGCCAGGCCGATGCGGGCGTTCGGGTCAAGGCCGGCCGGCGGAGGGCCAACGGCGGCCCAGCGCTCAGGCCATTGGGGCAGGGCCTGCTGCGGCGGCTCACTCCAGTAGCGGCGGTCATGGGATGGGCCCTCGGCCCAATGCCAGCGGCTGTTGCCGATCAACAGCCAGGGCCCGGCCCCGGCCACGGCTCAGATGCCCTCGCCCATCAGGCTGTGCAGATGGATACCGCACTCCTGCTTAAGCCCGCCAAAACGGGTGGCGCGGCCACTCAGCCCGCCATCGTCGGGGGCGCTGGAGTGCCAGTCGCCCACGGTCGAGTACCCCTGCTCAAATAGGGGGTGCTGGGGCAGGTCATGCTCCTGCATGTAGTAGTAGACATCGCGGCGGGACCAGGCCAGCAGGGGCCGCAGGGTCCAGCGTCCCCGCACCGGGTCCAGGGGCTGCATCGCCGAACGGTGATCGGTCTGACTGCCGCGCACGCCGCTGGCCCAGCAGCTCACCGCCAGCTCGCGCAGGGCCCGGTCAAGGGGCTCCACCTTGCGGATGCGGTGGTACAGCTCCAGATCGTCGAGCTTGCCGGTCTCCCACAGGCGTCCGTGCCGAGCCTCCATGTGGGCAGGACTGAGCTGGGCCTGGGCCACATGCAGGCGCAGCTGCAGGCGCTCGCTCAGCAGGTCGGCGTAGTGATAAGTCTCGGGCGGCAGATAGCCGGTGTCCACCCAGATGACCTGCACCGGCTGCCCCGTCTGCTGGGCCAGCTCGCTCACCATGTGCAGCAGCACGGCGGCCTGGATGCCGAAGCTGGTGGTCAGGGCCAGACCAGGGCCGAACGTCTGCTGGGCCCAGGCCAGACGCTCCTGGGGCGAACGGGGCTCCAACAGCACCCGGGCCGCCTCCAGATCCAGCGGTCGGCCGGCGACATCGGCAGGCAGGGCGAGGGCTGTGGCACTTGGCATCCATCCATCATCGCCCCTGAGGCGTGCCGTCGTTAGGGTTCATGCCCGCGGCCGGCGGTCCTGAACGATGGCAAGAGAACCGAAGGCTCCGGTGGTGATCGTCGGCGGGGGGTTCGGCGGCCTTTACACCGCCCTGGCCCTTGCCGAACGGCGGGGGCATCCGCCGATCCTGCTGATCGAGCCCAACGAACGGTTTGTGTTTCTACCGCTGCTCTACGAGCTGCTGAGCCATGAACTGCGCAGCTGGGAGGTGGCCCCCCGCTACGACACCCTGCTGGCGGGTCGGGGGGTGGCCTGGCTGCAGGAGCGGGTCAGCCGGATCGAGCCCCAGGAGCACAGGATCCTGACCAGCAGCGGTCGCAGCGTGACCTATGGCCAGGCGGTGGTGGCGACCGGCTCGACCACCCAGAGCTACGGCATCCCCGGCGTGCTGGAGCACAGCCTCAGTTTTCGCACCCTTGCCGATGTGCAGCGCTTGCAGCAGTTGATCGCGAGCCTGCGGCAGCGGCAACGGCCCCTGCAGCGCCTGGCCGTGGTCGGGGGTGGGGCCAGTGGCGTCGAACTGGCCTGCAAGCTGGCCGATGAGCTCGGTGGCTCAGCCCTGGTCGAACTGCTCGAGCGCGGTCCGACCCTGCTGCCCCAGGCCCGCAGCTTCAACCGCGAGCAGGCCCTTTTGGCCCTGCAGCGGCGGGATGTGCGGGTGCGGACCGGCACCGCCGTGGTGGCCGTGGCGGCCGATCACCTGTTGATCGGTCCCCAGGCCGAGCGGCTGGCCTGTGACGGGGTGATCTGGACAGCGGGTATCCGCTGCCAGCCCCCTGCGATCAACCCCGCGCCCCAGACCGACGGCAACGGTCGCCTGCACACCGGCGGTGATCTGCGGGTCAACGGCTGTCCGGATCTGTTCGCCATCGGCGATGGTGCGAACTGCGACGACGGCACCGGCCAGCCTCTGCCCGCCAACGCCCAGGTGGCCTTTCAACAGGCCACCTGCCTGGCAGACAACCTGCTGCGGGCGGCAGCGGGCGAGCCCCTGCGGCCGTTCAGCTTCCAGGATCTGGGCGAAATGATGAGCCTGGGACGGCAGGACGCCTGCCTGACGGGTGCCGGCGTGACCCTGGCCGGGCGGGCCGCCTACGAGCTGCGCCGGCTGGCCTACCTGACCCGGATGCCCGGCGGCAGCCACCGGCTCAAGGTGGCCGCCGGCTGGATGACGGCCTGGTCATGAGCCGCTCCCTGGGCCGCCCGCGGGGCCTGCTGCTCGATGCCATGGGCACCCTGATCACCCTGCGGGACTCTGTCGGCAGCAGCTATGCCGCCCTGGCCCGAAGCCATGGGGTGGTCGTGGATGCGGCAGCGATCGACGCGGTCTTCCCCGCCATCTACCGCCAGGCTCCGCCCCTGGCCTTTGCCGGCCGCAGCGGCGAGGACCTGCTCAGGGCCGAAATCGGCTGGTGGGGCGAGCGGATCAGCGAAACCTTTGCCGCGCTGGCCCTGCCGCCGCCGGATGGCGCCCTGCAGCGCGCCCTGTTCGACCACTTTGCAGAGGCTGAACGCTGGCTGGTCTATGGCGAGGTCGAGGCCCAGCTGAGGTCCTGGCGCCAGGCGGGGCTGCGGCTGGCGGTGGTCAGCAACTTCGACAGCCGCCTGCATGGGCTGCTGCAGGCCCTGGGACTGAGGCCCCTGCTCGATGCCGTTGTGATCTCGAGCGAAGTCGGCGCCGCCAAACCCGATCCCAGGCCGCTGGAACTGGCGTTGGCCGCCCTCGAACTAACGCCTGATCAGGCCTGGCACATCGGCGACAGCCCCGACGATGGGGCCGCGGCCCGCAGCGCAGGCATGCACTACCTACGGATCGAACGGGAGCGGCCCGCACAATCCCCTCATCACCGATCGACTATGTCAACATAGACCTGTCTGTCTGCTGACCTGCCATGGCACTGCAACTGGGCGACACCGTGCCCGACTTCACCCAGAACTCCCAGCTGGGTCCGATCAACCTCTACGACTTCGGCGCTGACAGCTGGGTGGTGTTGTTCTCCCACCCCGCTGACTACACGCCCGTCTGCACCACCGAACTGGGTGAAGTTTCACGCCTGCGCCCCGAGTGGGAGAAGCGCAACGTCAAGACCATCGCCCTCAGCGTCGACTCGGCCGAGAGCCACAAAGGCTGGATCTGCGACATCAACGAGACCCAGAACACCACTGTCGACTATCCGATCCTGGCGGACGAAGACAAAAAGGTCAGCGACCTTTACGGGATGATCCATCCCAACGCGCTCAATAACCTGACGGTGCGCTCGGTGTTCATCATGGACCCCAACAAGAAACTGCGTCTGCAGATCACCTACCCCGCCAGCACCGGCCGCAACTTCGACGAGATCCTGCGGGTGATCGATTCGCTGCAATTGACTGACCACCACCAAGTCGCCACCCCGGTCAACTGGAAGGACGGCCAGGACTGCGTCGTGGTGCCCTCCATCCCCACCGAGGAAGCCCGCGGCAAGTTCCCCAAGGGCGTCACCGAGATCCGCCCCTACCTGCGCATGACCCCCCAGCCCAACCGCTGAAACAGCCGGAACACTGAAACGCGGCTCCGGCGGGGCCCAGAATCACCCTGGCCCCGCTGGAGCTCACAACGATGAAGGCGCAACCATGACTCAGTGGTGGCAGTGGCAAGGCAGCCCCCCCGTCGGGGGCAGCTTTGCAGTCATCGGCGTCGGCCGTTTCGGCAGCGCCGTCTGCACAGAACTCTTGCGATTCGGCGCCGAGGTGCTGGCGATTGATGCCAGCCAACGGGCTGTCGACGACCTACGTCAGCTGGCGCCGGCCATCGAGGCGCGGGTCGTTGACTGCACCGACGAAGAGGCGCTGCGGGCGGCAGGGGTGCTGGATGTGGCCACGGTGGTGGTGGCGATCAGTGAACCGATCGAGGCCAGCATCACCGCCACCCTGATCGTCAAGGACAGCCAGGGCAGTCAGGTCCGGCAGGTGATTGCCCGAGCCACCAGCGACCTGCACGACAAGATGCTGCGCCGGGTCGGTGCCGACAAGGTGGTCTTCCCCTCCAAGATGCAGGGAACCCGCCTCGGCATGGAGCTGGTGCGCCCCAACCTGTTGGAGCGGTTGCGTCTCGATGACCGCAACAGCATCGAGGAGATCAAGGTCCCCCAGGCTTTTGTCGGACGCTCCCTGCGGGATCTGAACCTGCGCAAGAACTTCAACGTCAGCGTGCTCGCGGCAGGGCCCGAGAACCGGCTGACGGTGAATCCCCCGGCCTCCCAGGTGTTGCAATCCCAGGAGCTGCTGGTGGTGATGGGCACCAGTGAAGCCCTTGAAGCCCTGCCCAGCAGCTGAAACCGATGCGCGTGCTGGGGCTGATGAGCGGCACCAGCGCCGACGGCGTCGATGCGGTACTGGTGGAGCTGCACGGACCCTGCCGGCGTCCGCGCTGGCGTCTGCTCGCCAGCGTCGAGCAGCCCTATCCCCAGGCGCTGCGCCAGCGTCTGATCGCCGTGGGGCAGGGCGATCCGCTGTCCAGCGCCGAGCTGCTGGACCTGAGCGAGGCCGTGACCGAGCAGCAGGCCCTGGCCGCCCGGGCCTGCGACCCGACCGGACTGGCCCAGCTGGTGGGCTGCCACGGCCAGACGGTCTGGCACCGGCCGCCTGCGGGCGGCCACCGCGGCGCCAGCCTGCAGGTGCTGCAGGGTCCATTGCTGGCTGGGCTGCTGCAACGGCCGGTGGTGTTCGACTTCAGGGCCGCGGACCTGGCACTTGGGGGGCAGGGGGCGCCCCTGGTTCCTCCTGCCGACGCAGCGCTGCTGGGCCACGGTGCGGGGTGGCGAGGGGTGCTGAACCTGGGGGGCATCGCCAACATCACCCTCATTCCGCCGGCCACAGGACCCGAGCGGCAGGCGCCGCTGCGGGGATGGGACTGCGGTCCCGCCAACAGCCTGATCGACCTGGCGGTACAGCAGCTCAGCGAGGGTCGGCTCAACCATGACGCAGGCGGGGCCTGGGCAGCCCGTGGTTGCGCCGACGAAGGACTGATCAGGCGCTGGCTGCAGGAGCCCTACTTGCGCCAGCGCCCACCGAAATCAACCGGACGGGAACAGTTCGGCGCGGCCGACCTGCAGCGGCGATTGACCGAGCTGGACGGCCGCACTCCAGCCGACACCCTGGCCACGCTGACCGCATTCAGCGCCGCCTGCGTGGCCCAGGACCTGCAGCCACGGCCGCTCGAGCTACTGGTGGCCGGCGGGGGGGCCCGCAACGCCACCCTGATGGGTGAGTTGCGGCGCCGTTGCCGGGGCACCATCGTGCGGCCCCTGGCCGAGATGGGGATCGGCAGCCAGCAACGGGAGGCCCTGGCCTTTGCGCTGCTGGCTTGGTGGCACCAACGCCGTTATTGCAGCAATGCACCAACAGTCACCGGCGCCCAGGCCCGGGCGGTGCTGGGGGTTTGCGCCTGGCCGCCCGGCTCAGCCGAAGCGCCCAGCTCAAGTGGGGCGTTGCAGCCGTAAACGCCGGGGAGCGCCCCGCAAACGATCCGACCGCTGCTGTTGCTGCTCAAGGGCGGCACGAAAGCGATCCGTCCCGCCGGCACCCGCCTGCCGCAGCTGCTGTTCAAACCGTTCGACCCCTTGCTGGATCAGCACCTTGGCCATGTTGCTGACGGTGCGCGACTCGGTCTCGGCCAGGTCGGCGAGGCGCAGGCAGAGCTCTTCAGGCAAGACCACCTGAATGCGCGGCGATTTGGGCCGGCCACTGGAGGAGTTCTGGCGCGTCGGCACGGCCGGCTAGAGCCCGCGGGATACCGATGAGTGTACAGAGATGCGCAAGGGTAGTATCCAGCACTATGCTTGTGGACAGCGTCCTCCTTGCGTCCGCAGCGATGGCCACCCTTCCCCGCACCACAAGCTCCACGCTTCAGTCCCCAGCGGCCCCAGCCGCCAGCCCGCGCCGCCGCAAGCGCCGCACCGCCGAGCGCAGTGATGTGCTGGTCTCGGCCGTGATCAGCACCTATCTGCTGACCCACCTGCACCATGTGCTGCAACGGGCCGAATACGGCGCCCAGCAGGACGGCAATCAGGCGCTGGCAGGCAATTACGCCCAGCTGCGCAAGGTGCTCTGCCTTGATGCCCGCAGCATGGAAGACGCTTCAGCCTGTGGAGAAGCCGAACATGCGGCACAAAAAGCCGCCTGAGGCCATAGGGTCTGGACACAACGGCCGAACGCCATGACCGCCAGCAGCAGCGGCAATGCCGCCGAGCTCTACAACCTGATCAGCGCCGAACGGGATCTCACCCAGTCGCTGTTTCGCCAGGCCCTGCAGGACCCTTCAGGCGCGCTGGCCCGGATCGTCGAGCTGGGCGAGCGGCACAACCTGCCGGTGAGTGTTGAGGAGGTCAGGGCCCACATCGCCTCGCTCGAGGATCCGGCCAGCAAGCAGTGGCTGCTCAAGGCCAGCGGCGGCCTCTGAGCGCCGCTGGCGCTGGTCGGAGCCACCACCCTGAGCCCAGCTGAAGAACAGCCAGTAGCTCACGATCGCCAGACCTGCGGCAACCACCAGGGCCGCCACCTGCTCAAGGCGTTTGATCATCGTGGCGCCAGGTCGTTCGTAGGACACCAGTCTGGCTGAGCGGGATGATGGCCTCTGCCATGCCCCCTGCCGCCGTGCTGCGCCTCGAAAAGATCAGCAAGATCTACACCACCGGCGAGGTCCTGCGCGAGGTGACCTGGGAGGTCAAGGCAGGTGATCGCATCGGCCTGGTCGGCGTCAACGGCGCCGGCAAATCAACCCAGATGCGCCTGATCGCTGGCCTCGAGGAACCCAGCAGCGGCCAGGTGGTGCGCCAGGGAACCCCCCGCATCGCCTACCTGCAGCAGGAATTCGACGTCGACCCCCAGCGCACGGTGCGGGCCGAGCTGTTTCAAGCCTTCGGCGAGGCCGCCGACGTGCGCACCCGGACCAGTGCCGTCGAGCTGGAGATGGCCAGCGACAAAGCCGCCGACGATCCCGATCACCTCGAGGAGCTGATCCACGAGCTGGGCCACCTGCACGAGCGCTTTGAGGCCCTGCATGGCTACGAGCTCGAGGCACGCATCGACAAGCTGCTGCCCACCATCGGCTTCACCCCTGAGGGGGCCGAGCAGCTGGTCGCCGACTATTCGGGCGGCTGGCAAATGCGCATCGCCCTGGGCAAGATCCTGCTGCAGGAGCCCGATCTGCTGCTGCTCGACGAGCCCACCAACCATCTGGACGTCGAAACGATCCAGTGGCTGGAGGGTTACCTGCTCGAGCAGAGCGCCGCCCTGGTGGTGATCAGTCACGACCGCACCTTTCTGGATCGGGTCTGCAACCAGATCGTCGAGACCGAGCGGGGCATCTCACGCACCTACCTGGGCAACTACAGCCAGCACCTCGAGCAGAAGGCGCTCGAGCGGGAGGCCACCCAGGCAGCCTTCGAGCGCCAACAGAAGGAACTCGCCGAGCAGCAGGCCTACATCGACCGCTTCAGGGCCAGCGCCACCCGCTCGACCCAGGCCAAGAGCCGCGAAAAGCTGCTTGACAAAGTCGAGCGGGTCGAAGCCCCGATCGAAACCATTGGCGGACCGCGCTTCCGCTTTCCGGAACCGCCGCGCTCGGGGCGACTGGTGGCCGAGATCAAGAACCTCAGCCACAGCTACGGCGAGCAGATCCTGTTTCTGGGGGCCGCGCTCGAAATCGAGCGGGGCGACCGCATTGCCTTTGTCGGACCCAACGGCGCCGGCAAATCGACGTTGCTGCGCCTGATCATGGGCACCGAGACCGCCGACGACGGGGTGGCCCGCCTTGGCGAGCACAACGTGATCGCCGGCTACTTCGAACAGAACCAGGCCGAAGCCCTGGACCTGTCCAAAACCGTGATCGACACGATCTTTGAGGCGGTGCCCGACTGGACCCAAACCCAGGTGCGGAGCCTGCTGGGCAACTTCTGCTTCTCCAACGAGAGCGTGTTCAAGGAGGCCGGCAAGCTCTCGGGCGGCGAGAAGGCACGGCTGGCCCTGGCGCTGATGCTGCTACAGCCCTGCAACCTGCTGGTGCTCGATGAGCCCACTAACCACCTCGACATCCCCGCCAAGCAGATGCTCGAGGACGCCCTGATCGACTACGAGGGGGCGGCGTTGCTGGTCAGCCACGACCGCTATTTCATTTCAAGGGTCGCCAACACGATCGTCGAGCTGAAGGACGGTGAACTGGTGCGCTACCGCGGCGATTACGCCTACTACCTGCAGAAAAAGGAGGAAGAAGCCGCGGCCGCCCAGGCCGCAACCGAGGAGCAGGCCCGCGCCGCCAAACGGGCCGCCAACCGCGACAAGCAGAAAACCAAGCAACGCGAGAAGCAGGAGCGCCGCTGAGGCCGGACACAAAACTTGACAGCCCCATAGGCAATGGGACTCATCTTTCTGGTGTCAAGGGTTTTGTGTGCATAGCCTGACTTCAGATCGGATGTCAGCCCCCATGAACCACAACGCCAGCCCACAACCCGGCGGCACGCCGGCCTGCTGGAGCGGAGCGGGAGCCCCCCGATCCCAGGACCTTGCCCAGCAGGCGCAGACCTGGGACGCCATGGAGAGCTACTTCGAATGCATCACCACCTGCTCGCTCGATGACGGCGACTGCGTGACCCAGTGCGTCGAGCAACTGCGGGAGCAGTCCTGACCCGGCGCCCGACCCACCAGGCCGCCACCCCTTGGCGGCCCGAAACATTTCTTAGTATTCAAGGAGTCGACCGAGCAAGGAGCGCCGTGAGCGAGTCCATCAGCCTCAGCCTGGGCCAACAGTTCGAGCTGGAGCGCATGAGCCGCGTCATCGACGACACCCATGATCCCCAGACCCTGCAGCGCCTGGCCAAGCAGTTGCTGCAGGCCTGGCAGAGCCAGAAGGCGGCGACCCAGTGGCTGATGCGTCAGCAGCTGGAAGGGGCCGGGTCCCCGCCGCTCTGACCGTCCATCAGCCCTGGCGGCCGACGGTGGCCAGATCAACAGGAACCACCTGCAGCTGCAACGTGCCGCCACCGCGGTTGACCGTCAGGGTCAAAGTCCGCCCGACACCGGTGCGCTCGACCGCTGCGACCAATTGGCTGGCGGCCTGAATCGGCTGACCGGCCGCGGCCGTGATCACATCACCGGTGCGCAGACCGGCCTGGGCCGCCGGTCCACCGGCAGCGATCGACACGACCCGCACCCCCTGCAGACCAGGGGTCCCATCGCCGGCCGGCAGGGGTTCGAGGCCCACACCGATCATCGGATGGGTTGCACGCCCATTGCTGACCAGCTGGGCGGCGATGGCCCGGGCGCGATTGATCGGAATCGCAAAACCCAGACCCGCTCCAGGACCTGTGCGCACCAGGGTGTTGATGCCGATCACGTCGCCATCGGCATTGAGCAACGGCCCCCCCGAGTTGCCGGGGTTGATCGCCGCATCGGTCTGAATCAGGTCGAGCCGCTTGTCGGTGATGCCGAGCTTGCTGGCGTTGCGGTTCAGGTTGCTGATGATCCCCAGGGTGACGGTGTTGTCCAGGCCGAACGGATTGCCCACGGCAATCGCCCAGTCACCCACCTGAAGGCTTTCCGAGTTGCCCAGGGGGGCCACGGGCCAGGGTCCGCTGCCAGACAGTCGCACCACCGCCAGGTCGGTCACCGGGTCCAGGCCCACCACGGTGCCAAGTGCGCGCCGGCCGTCCTGCAGGCCAACGGTCACCTTGTCACTTTTCTCGACCACATGGGCATTGGTGATGATCAGACCGCTGGAATCGACGATGAAGCCACTGCCCTGGCCCCGCTCGACCCGCTGGGATGGGGGCTGGCTGAACTGGGGCAGACCGAAGAACTGACGAAAGAACGGATCGTTGAGCAGGGGGGCAGGCAGGCCCGCGGCTCCACCGCGCACCGTGACGGTCCTCTCGGTGTCGATGGTCACGATCGAGGGGCCGGCCCGCCTGACGGCGGCCGCCACAAACGACTGGCGCCCCAGGCCCGACGGGGACGAGGTCACAGGCGCAGTGGCCTGAGCCAGCCCAGGCACGACGGCAACGGGCCCCGCCAGCAGGGCAGCGGTAGCGATCACCAGGCTGCGGGATCGACGCCGCAACAAACCGGTCTTCACAGCTCCCATCACGGCGACTACCACAGCAAGCACCACGCTAGGCAGCGGCCGCGGCCCGATCCGCCCCGGAGAACCCAGCATCGCTAAGATTTGTAAACAAGGGTTCATCCGATGTCGACTTCCGGTCTGTTGCTGGCCTTTCTGACCTTTGGGGCAGCCTGCGCCAGCCTCTGGGCCTGGATGCTGGCGACCGTTCCCGAACAACAGACCCACTCCAGGCAATGATGGAACGATCCGCTGAGTGGATTCGGCTGATGGTCCCGCTGCTGTACGGCGCCTGCTTTGTGCTGCTGTTGTGGCAGGCCTTTCGCGTCATGGCCCAGGGCTTCAGGGCTGTCCCCCCGATGGCCAATGGCAGAACCGATGGCACCAGCCCTGACCGCACCGGTCGGGTCACCATCCATCCCGAGCTGCTGGATGCCAACGGTCAGCTGACCCAGGAGGACCTGTTGACGGTCCGCTTCGGTGGCGAAGCTGAACCGCCCCGGGTCTCCGGCGAGCCCACTGAATAGGCTCGTCGCGGAGAACCAAGACTTTCAGCGGAGAACGCGGTGGATCAGAGAACCAGAATCGTGGCGGCCGTGCTGCGCAACCTCAAGTTGCCGCCTCGCTTCCGGCTCAAGCTCATCAAAGAGGATCCCGTGCGGCTGGAGCTCAGCCTCACCCCCGCCTACGGCAAAGATCCGATCCTTGTGGGTCTGGTCGAATCCCAGGATCTGGTGGCGCGCCGGGACCGGGAAGGCCGCATCCCCCGCGACCTGCAGGGCACCTGGGACTGGACCGTGCGCCACGGCAAGGTCAGCACCGGCGGCTGGAATCCCTACCTGAAGGAAGCCCTGCAGACGATGTTTGAAACCGGTCTGCCGGCGATCGTCTACGAAGAGACCACCGGCGAGCTGTACCACCCGGTGGACGGAGCCAAGCACGTCCGCTGAGCGCTTGGCCAGCCTGCCGATTGATGGTCTGTTGGGGACCATCGCAGCAACCTGGCGCGATCCGGGCGCAACCCTGCTGCTGCAGGCCCCGCCTGGCGCGGGCAAGACCACCCGGGTGCCCCTGACCCTGCTGGAGCAGGACGGCACCCTGGTGATGCTGGAACCGCGCCGGCTGGCGGCCAAAGCCGCGGCCCAACGGCTGGCGGCCGAACTGGGCGAACCGGTCGGGGCCAGCGTCGGCTACAGCGTGCGCCTCGAGTCGCGCACCTCAAGCCGGACCCGGCTTGAGGTGGTCACCAGCGGACTGTTTCTGCGGCGGCTGCAGGCCGATCCCGAATTGCCCGGGGTCAGCGGCGTGCTCATCGACGAGTTTCACGAGCGGGGCGCCGATACCGAACTGGCCCTGGTGCTGCTGCGGCAGGCCCGGGAGCTGCTGCGCCCCGACCTGCGCCTGCTGGTGATGTCAGCGACGCTGCAGATCGATGCCCTGGCGCAGCGCTGGCCCGAGGCGCGGGTGCTGCGCAGCGAGGGCCGTGCCCACCCGGTGCAGGTGTGGCACCAGCCGCCCCGGCGCGACGAGACCCTGGCGCGGCAGGTGGTGCGGGGCCTCGAGCAGCATTGGCTGGACCACAGCGCTCCCCGCCGCACAGTCCTGGTGTTCCTGCCGGGGCAGCGCGAGATTCAGGCCTGCCAACGGGCCATCAGCGCCTGCGACTGGGGGGGCCAGGTGGAATTGACGGCCCTGCACGGCAACCTGCCGCTGGGCGAGCAGGCCCGCGCCATTGCGGCGCCGCAGACGGCCGCCGGCAAGCTGGTCCTGGCCACCAGCATTGCCGAAAGCTCGCTGACGATCGAAGCGGTCGAGCTCGTGATCGACAGCGGTCTGAGCCGCCACAACCGGTTTGATCCCGCCACGGGCATGGATGGACTGGTGACGGCGCCGGCCAGCCTGGCCAGCGCCGAACAACGCCAGGGCCGGGCCGGCCGGCTGGGGCCGGGCCGCTGCCTGCGCCTGTGGGGACCCGGCGAGCAGCTGAGGCGCCCCGCCTTTGACCCACCCGAGCTGCTGGCCACGGACCCGGTGCCGCTGGCCCTGCAGCTGGCCCTGTGGGGATCCCCGCTGGGGGAGGGACTGCCCTGGCTGGATCCCCCCGCCACAGCTGCCCTGCAGGAGGCCCGCTCGCTGCTGATGCAGCTGGGAGCCCTCAAGCCAGACGGCCAGCTCAGCTCCCATGGTCGTCGCATGGGGCAGCTGGGGCTCCATCCACGCCTCGCCCACATGCTGCTGCTGGCAGGTGAGCGCGGTTGGCAGCAGCTGGCTGCCGATCTGGCGGTGCTGCTCAGCGAGCGGGATCCCCTGGACCGGGCAACAGCGGGCAGCGATCTGCAGACCCGCCTGTCCTGGCTGCACCAGCCGCAACGCCACGACCGTCACTGGCAGCGGCTGCGCCAACAGCAACAGGCCCTTGTGCGGCAGCTGGGGCCGTGCAACGAACCGCAGCCTCCCCCCGCCGAAGCGGCGAGCCTGCTGCTTTGCTGGGCTTACCCCGACCGGATCGCCCTGGGCCGCGGCGATGGCCAGGGACGGTTTGTGCTGCGCAGCGGCCATGGGGCCGCGCTGCCGCTGCAGGACCCCCTGGCCGGCCAACAGGCCCTGGCGGTGGCCAGCCTCGATGGCAAGGGCAGCGAGGCCCGCATCCTGCTGGCCCTGCCCCTGGCGGTCGGGCACCTGCAGGATCTGGCCGTCCGCGAAGGCCAGCTGCAGCCGCTGATCAGCTGGGACCGCCAGGACCAGCGCGTGCGCTGCGAGCACCAGCTGCGGCTCGGCGCCCTGGTGCTCGAACGGCGGCCCTGGAGCGGGGCCGACCCCGAAGCAGTGCTGGCCGTGCTGCTCCCCCAAGTGCGCAGCCGCGGGCTGGAAGCCCTGCCCTGGACGACCACCAGCCGCCAGCTGCAGCAGCGGATGCAGCTGGCCCACCTGCACGTTGGCCCGCCCTGGCCCGCCCGCGATGACGCCACCCTGCTGGCCACCCTGGAGGTCTGGCTGGCCCCCCGGTTGCTGGGCCTGAGCAGCCTCGAGGCTGTGCGCAGCCTTGACCTAAACGAAGCCCTCTGGGCTGATCTGCCCTGGGAACGGCGGCAGGAGCTCGAAACGCTGCTCCCCGCCGGCGTGACGATCGCATCAGGGCGCCGGGCCACACTCGACTACAGGCAGGGTCGACCGGTGCTGGCCGTGAAACTGCAGGAGCTGTTCGGCAGCCGCCACCACCCGATGCTGCTGGCGGGAGCCCTGGCGATCCGGCTTGAACTGCTCGATCCGGCCGGTCGGCCGGCGGCGATCAGCGAAGACCTGCCCCATTTCTGGCAGCACACCTATCCCCAGGTGCGCAAAGAACTGCGGGGGCGCTATCCCAAACACCCCTGGCCGGTCGATCCGACCCAGGCGGTCGCTACGGCCCTGACCAACCGCCAGCTGCGGTCCTCAGATCCGGCTCAGAGGTCCGACAGCAGGTGACCGAAACCGAAATGACGCAGGCCCTCGACGATGCCCTCGCAACCATGGCCTTCGGCCAGGTAGGTCCGGCTCAGGCGCGGCAGCGCAGCGCGCAGGGCTGGTTCGGCATTGCCGACCATCACCCCTGAGAGACCGGTTTCGAACATGGCCAGATCATTGAGGGTGTCCCCTGCAGTCACCACCTGATCGGCCTCCAGCTCCAACAGCTCGAGCAGGGCCAGCAGGGTGGTGCCCTTGTTGATCCCAGCGGGCAGCAGGTCCAGGTAACGGTTGTCCGAAAACAGACAATCCACCCCGTGGGCTTCGAGCGCGCTGACCAGATCAGGCTCGAACTGCTCAGGGTCGTAGTAGTAGGCCAGGCGTCGATCCGAACTCAGCGGTTGGGGCGACAGCCCTGCCACGCCCTCGAGCAGGGGCAGCAGCCGTTCGGGCTTGCCCTGCCAGAGGGCATCGATTGGCGCGACCGCCAGGGGCACGGGCGCAAGACTGTGACCGCAGGCCACCGTGCAGCCCACATCGCCGATCACCAGGTGGGGCGCGACCAGGCCATGGGCCGCATCCTGCTCCAGCAAACTGGCGACCGAACGCAGGTCGCGCCCGGTGCAGAACACGTGCAGCACCTGCTCGCGACGGCGCTGCAACCAGCCGTAGACGCGGCGACGCCATGCGCTGCTGCCCCCCAGCAGGGTGCCATCGAGATCGGTCACCAGCACCAGCTGAGGATGCAGGGGCAACGGTGCTGCCAGTTGCTGCTGCAGGCGCTCGCGAGGGCTGGACATGCGCGCGGATCCGCTGCTGCTGCCCGGGACCTTAAATGGATTTCAACGCCGACTGGTCTGCTGGCCAGCCCCTGCCGTGGCCCGCTTTTACGTGAACAACCGGCGTGATGGCTCGCGGCTGCTGAGCAGTGCCGTGGTGATCACGGCGATCGGTCTGGTCCGCTGCGACACGCTGGCGGGTCAACTTGTCGCCCTGATCGCAGGGCTGCTCAGCCTCTATTGGTGGCAGTGCTATCGCCAGCTGCAGCAATGAGCCGGTTGTGACCGCCGCCAGCCTGCCCCACTACAGCATCAGTGCCCTCAACCAGGCGATCGGGAACCTGCTGGAGCGGGGCTTTGCGCCGCGGTTCCTGCTGGATGCGACCGTCAGCCGACCCCAGCTCAAGAAAGGGCACCTGTGGATGACCCTCAGCGATGGGCAGGCGTCCATCGGCGCGGTGGTCTGGGCCTCGCAGCTGGCCAAGCTGAGCCACCAACCCAGTGACGGCGACGGGGTCATCGTCGTCGGCAAGCTCAATTTCTGGGCCAACCGGGCCAGCCTCACGGTGCAGGTGCTGGACCTGCGGCCCAGCCTGAGCACGGTGCTGCGACAGTTCGAACGGGTGAGTCAGCTGCTGGAGGCCGAAGGCCTGCTGGACCTCGTCCGCAAACGTCCGCTGCCGGTGGCGCCCCACCACATCGCCGTGCTGACCAGCGTGCCCAGCTCGGCCCTCGCCGATCTGCTGCGCACTGCCCGCGAACGCTGGCCCTGCGCCCGGGTACTGGTGGTGCCGATTCCGGTGCAAGGAGCGGTCGAAGGCCAGATCTGCCGCGCCCTGGCCGCCCTCGGTGAGCGGGCCGATGCCTGGGGGCTGGACGCTGTGGTGCTGGCCCGCGGCGGGGGCAGCCGCGAAGATCTGGCGGTCTTCGACAGCGAGGCCGTGGCTCGGGCCGTGGCCGCCTGCCCGGTGCCGGTGATCACCGGTGTGGGCCACGAAGACGACACCACGGTTGTCGATCTGGTGGCCGACCACAGGGCCGCCACCCCGACCGGTGCGATGGTGGCCCTGCTGCCGGACCGCACCACCCTGCTGGGCCAACTGGAGCGTTCGACCGCCCACCTGCGCGAACTGGTCCGCTGGCGTCTGCAACGGGAGCGGAGCCAGCTGCAGCAACGGCAGGATGCCCTGCTGGCCGCTCACCCGCGCCAGCTGTTGCAGCGCCAGCGGCGGGATTTGCAGCAGCAGCAGCGACTGTTGCAAGCGCTCTCGCCCCAGCACTGGCTTGAACGGGGCTTCAGTCTGATCATCAACAGCCGCGGCCAGCTGATCGGTAGCGTTCAGGATCTACAGGCCGGAGAGCGGGTGACCCTGAAGCTGGCCGATGGTGAACGCTCCGCCACCATTTCAGCCCCGTTGCCCCAGTGAAGCGACCATGACCGAAGCCAGCTCCAGGCACTGATGGCCAAGACCACAACCCGCCAAAGCCGCCCTGACAAAGGCGACGGACCTGGCAACGCCTGCAGCGCTGGGGGCAGCGACCTGAGCTACAGCGAGGCCCAGACCGCGCTCGAGCTGGCCCTCGCCCAACTGCAGGCCCCTGATCTGCCCGTCGAGACCATGGGTGAGCTGTACCAGCGGGCCCGCGGCTACGCCGACCGGTGCGAACAGCTGCTGAACCAGGTGGAACAAAGCATCAACCTCTGGGATCCCGAACAGAGCGAGACTGCCCCTTACCCCATGGAACCTTGACCGTGCAGAGCCAGCCACCCCCTCAGATACCGAGCGACGCGCATCCGCTCTGGATTCGCACGCTGTATCTGGCCCTGGCCGGGGCCGGAGCTGTGCTGCCCTGGCTGGCGAATCTGGAGTTCATGCAACAGCACGGTGCCAGTTTTGACCTGGGTCTGTTCGTTCAGCTGGCCAACGCCAATCCAGCGGCGGCCTCCCTGTCCCGGGATCTGGCCGTAGCGGCGTCTGCCGTAACGATCTGGATGGTGATCGAAGCGCGCCGGCTGAGCATGAAAGGTCTGGGCTGGGTCCTGCTGAGCTGCGTGACGGTGGCCTTCGCGTTCGGCTGCCCACTGTTTTTGTACCTGCGCGAACGTCGCCTGGCCGAACTGTCAGCCAGCTCGAAAGAGGCTTGACACCACAGCCACCGGAACCAGGGTTCAATCGCTGCCCAGGTCGGTGGCGCTGACGTCGACGGTGACGTCGCTGGCATCGAAGCTGGGCCCGGCCGATGGACCGGACGGCTCGGCCGCGGTCTCGGCGGTGAACAGGGTGCCGCAGGCTGGGCAGACCTCAGTGTTGAGGCTGCGAAATCCGCAGGCCGGGCAGGTGCGAAGACGCCGCTGAATCAACTGCCAGGCGATCCAGCCCCCCCCGCCAACGAGAAGTGGCAGCAACACCACCAACAAGGTGAGACCACCCACCAGATCGAGCAGCAGACGACCAGCGGGGCCAGGGGCCAACAGCAACAGGGCCAGTGCTGCCCACCACCACCAGGAGATCCGTGTCTGCATCACAGGTGCACAACAGAACCATCCTGGCGCCAATGAGGCCGTGCCGAGTCAGTCAACAACAATTGGAGAGGAGGCCGCCAACTGGCGCTTCCAGAGCCGACCCGGGGCGCAGACCAGGCTGAAACACTGGCAGTAGTAGATGACCACACCCACCAACCAGACATAGAGAGTCAACAGCAGGATCCCGCCCACCACCCCATAGGCCTGAAAGCGCACGCCCAGGGCGACAAGGGCGCGCCCCAGCAACAGATTCAACAGGGTGAGAGCCAGGGAACACAGTGCTGCGCCAGGGAGCAGCAAACGCCATGACACCCGTCTTGAGGGCAATAGCCAGAGGAACAGCAATCCGGCCAGGAAGGTGATCAACAACGACACCACAAGGTCGGTTCCAAGGGTTACGGGCCGCTGCCAGAGCATGGATTGCGGCAATGCCTGCAGCAACAATCCCCTGAGATCCAGCAGTCCAAGCAGGCGCCTGCTGCTGACCAATTGATCGAGGGCAATGAACAAACCCATCAGCACCACCAAGGCAATGGCCTTCAACCGCAGCCGCAGATAACGGCGAACCAACCGCCAGCCATTCAATTGGGGCAAACCAAATGGGCGCAACCACCAGATGCGGTCGGCGCCTCGTTGCAGGGTGAGATAGGCGTTGCTGGATGTCAACAACAAGGCGACGACGCCGAATAGGCCAGCACCAAAACCTTGGCGCAGAAACATTTCGACCACAGCCTCGAGACCCTGAACTGAAGCTTCAGGCAGCCAACGACCCGAGAAGGACAACAACGAATCGACAAGGCCCTCATCGTGCCCAAGAATGCGCGAGGCAACGGACAACGCGATCAACAAGGCCGGCAGAACAGATTGCAGCGTGTGATAGGCAAATGCGGCGCTGAGGTCGACACAGTCGTGACGCATCCACAGTTCACCGGCACGCCAGAACGGCAACATCCACTTGCGTAGAACCATGCCAACAGCGCCAACTTCTCAGCAGGCATGCAAGCATGCCCGGCCAGCCATCAGCAAGGATCAAGCAAGAATGAATTGACTTTGGTCAGACAGCCAAAAATCCAAGCAACAAAAAAGCCACCCCGGGGGGTGGCTTTTCGTCTGGATGAATGTTTTACCTGGCATCGAGCTATTTTCTCAGGGGGCTACCCCCCAAATATCGTCGCCGCTGCAGCGTTTCACAA
>JAIXOF010000194.1 GCA_027486935.1 Cyanobium sp. C1_MAG_00004
CGGCTTGGTTGGCGCGCTTCCGTTTGGTTGGTTGACCCATTCAGCAGATCTGCAGCAGCACGAGGCCAGAGCGATGCAGGGCGACATCAAGTTGGGTGGGTCGGCGAGCTGCGAACTCTCGACCCGCGATCAGTCCAACCGTGATTGAACTGATCACTGCATTTTCTCAGTCCCAAGCGGGATTGCAGGGCTTTGTGCCCGCAATGGAACTCACCCGCCGCAAACCGCAGCGGGTGACGGCCACCTGGCCGACCAAGTGGTCTACGCCTGTCCTGTTGTCGCAGACGGTGATGAGCTCTACGCAAACATCCCAGCGGTGAATGGGCTCTTCTCCTATTCCTTAATCGACTAGCCCCGCCTCTGCGGAAGCCCGAGAGAAGGAGCAAGTTGCAGAAAAATGCTCATGAAGAAACCAGACAATGGGCGTGACGTCATCAACTTTGCCGACAAGAAAACAAGGCTGGGCTGGAGCTCCGATGGGATCAACAATGCCCTGGAAGCTTCAAACGAGCACTGAAAGCTCTCGATATCCCTTTCCACCACACCAACACCCAACTGTACCGACAACGGCAGTCGTGAAGCCTACATCGTTCTTAGGGAAAGCAACGAAGGGGTGTAGGGCTTCCCCCTCATCCCAAGTGGTCCAAGGGTGTGGGTTTCAGCTGGTTTGCATGCGTAACTGGCGTGGTAAGCAAAGCTACAACTCAGTTTTCTATCAAGCAGTTGGTGCACCCCAAAACTGCCCATCAGAAAAAATGGCCAGACAGGAGACATGCACATCTTTGATTGCAAGGGCGGCTACGAACACATCACCCGTGTACGCGATCGCGGATCGAATGACACAGGCAGCATTAAAAGCGACCTGGGCAACCAACTCACCGTCAATCTAGACGGATTTCCAGGAACCAAGAAATAACCGATAGAAATAGCTATTATCAATCACCTTTAAGGCCAACCCAACCCACCCCAACCATGTCGTTGTTAAGAAAAATCGCCATAGCTGCCACCTCGATCCTCTTTCTAGCAGCAGGAGCAGAGGTGCCGGCAGACAGCATCAATTCACAAATTCAATCCTGGACCGAGTTAAATCGTGCCTGTCGAGGCGGCAGTGGCGACTCCCCCAAAACATGGCAGGCATGCAAAAAAAGAGAAGCCGCCGGGGCTTTACTCAAGCAAAAAGGTTTATGCCAGGGCAAATACAACCTTGAGGAATTTAGCAACTGGGAGGCCCAAACACTAGTGAGGGAAAAGTGGATCCCCTGTTACTATAGAGATTTAGCCGAATAAAGGCAAGGCAAGCACCAGCAAAACCCTGGTTATGAAACGCCCCACTGAAACAGACCTCGAATAGGGAACATTGCAAAAGATCATGCAGCGAACATCTGCCAAAAAGGAGGATGACGCTCTACTCGTTTGCTCATGTCAAGTGCAACGCCGCAAGCAGATTGCAAAATCTGCAGCTTCATGCGAAAATAAATAAAGGTGAATGCTCCCTGTGAATCAAAAAACATCTGCCAAAAACCATTTCCTGAATGGAATTCGCTCAAGGGCTCTCATATGCCTCGCATGCTTTGCCGTTGTTCTAGGCGGATCCATTGGCTACGCCAACGCGAGACCGATGGAGGTCGTGACTCGAACAATAGAACCATTCTCATTTACCCAAAACGGAAAGCGAATTGGCTATTCGGTTGATCTGTGGAGCAAAATCTCCGAAGAGCTGAAACTCCAAGATAGTTATAAAGTTACGGGCAGTGCAAAGCAAATGATTCAAGACGTTAGCTCAGGCAAAGCCGATGTAGCAGTGGGTGCCCTGTCAATCACCGCGGAACGAGAAAAGGTCGTTGATTTTACACAACCTTTTTTTGAATCAGGCCTGCAAGTCCTGGTTCGCAAAAGTGCACAAGGTGGGGGTTCCGTTCTCGCTGCAATCGCAAACAACATCTTCAATTGGAAAGTGGGTGCGGGGTTTGCAATCGCTTTGGCTGTTATGTTTGGCGTATCCCATCTTGTCTGGAAATTCGAACACCCTGTTAACGAGGAAATGTGGCCCCGTTCCTATTGGGAAGGGTTAGGGGAGTCTTTCTGGTGGACAATTAGTATCTTTCTAGTAGGCGGAGCAGATAATAAAGGCCCCATTGGCAAAGGCGGGCGAATTGTCGCCACCTTGTGGATGTTTGCCAGTGTGATTGCCGTGTCTTTGCTAACAGCCTCACTGAGCGCGGTGCTCACCGTTAATGCATTGCCCGGCGAGATCAATGGTCCCGATGACCTCTATGGTCGCGCCGTAGGAACAATTGAAGGAAGTGTTGCAAAAAGCTGGCTCGAAAAGGAGGTCAACCCAGTTGGCCAAAAAATAACCGTTAAGCCTTATTCGGATGTCCAAAACGCTATCGAGGCCCTGCGTGCTGGCTCGGTAAAAGCAGTTGTCTATGACGCGCCCATACTTGATTATTACATAACCAAAAATAAAGCAACAGACATTGAACTCGTTGGCGGTCTTTTTGAGAAGACAAACTATGGTTTTGCCTTGAAGCAAGGCAGCCCGATCCGTGAACCCATCAACCAAGTCATGCTTCGGTTAAAGGAGAACGGAGTTATTGACCAAATTCATGCCAAATGGTTTGGTGCATAGGCCACGTTATCCAACCCCTAAATCGCTGCAAGTACTCCTAAAAGCTTTTCCGTTTAACTAGGTTGACTGAATGATTAAAAAGTGAAACGGTATCTGTTCTTGACGCAATCAAAAATACGGTCAAGAATAAGAAAAATCTATGCATCAAAAGCATTTTCTCAAATGAATCAAAAGCAGCTGTCTACATACTTGTTGGCAACCGTTGCATCCTGCCTTTGCGTTCCCCTGGTATCCCAGGGTGGCGAACTTAAGCCATTCATCGTTAGAAATACCACACCCTTGACCATTTGCAAAATCCAGATTGGGCCCAATATCGTTGCTGATACCTATGGAGTATGGGTTAAAGCATTTGCGGAGGCAAATAATGGGAACCCAAATGCACTTCAAGATCCGTATGAGATTGCAAACTGTAAAACCCCACCAATTCCCAATGGATACAAGGGTGCTTATCAAAAAATTTGGAACTTTGACGTTGGTACCGGGATCAAGCCAGGCAAAGAAGAATCTTTTAATTGGCAAGGAAAATCAGGACTTGGCAGCAATTGCAAGCTAGATGTGATTTTGACAATCAACTCAACAGATGCGACAGGTACAACGACATCGGGCCTATACATGAAGAATGAAGACTTCTGCGCAAGTTCTCCTCAACTGATCAGCCCAACTGTTGACAATGCCAAGGAGCTGCCCACACCCAATCAATGATGATCCGTATGTTGGGACGTTTATCCTTAAGTGGAGTAGCTTGTCTTTTAGCGGCTGCGAGTATACCGCTATTCTTCAGCCAAGGCGAGCCAGCTATTGCCCAAAATAATTGCAACGGACCTGGGATTGCATTGAGCAACAATAAAAATTATATCTATCTTCAGGGCTCTATCTGCCCAGGCGACGGGATTAAATTTATCAACTACATGAAACTTAATGGATCTCGTGTCCGTTGGATACGCCTCAACAACATCGGCGGTCGAGGTGTCGACGCAATTCAAATTGGACACTATATTCGCAACAATGGCATGTCAACATGGACAGATGGGCGTGAGGATGTATGTGCCAGTGCCTGTAATCGAATCTTTGCGGGGGGAAATAAGCGAATCTATAGCCATGCAAAGTGGATCACAACTGGCAAAGACCCAAGTCACTTCCATGGACTTGGCTATCACTATCCTCGCACGGATGGCCGTCGTGACCTTAGCAATCCATATTATCGGAGTGTCATTGCACCATACCTTACTGCAATGTTGCCCCCTCGAGCTGCGCGATGGATCATTCAAACCGATGAGGGTAATTTGAGCGGGGATTTGGTGTGGCTGAATGGTTCTGAAGCACTTCGGCTTGGCATTGCAACAAGCCTAAAGATGCCTTCATTTTTCTGAGCGTGGCAAACGAAATATTTGCTTTAGAGCAAGCCTAGTGATGCCTGTGCGGACCAGGCTTTTTGCCTTGATTGTTCTCAATTTTACCAAGGCTCATATGGAACATCAGTAGCTAGTGGCTAAAGTTCGATCTAATGGATTGTCAACCAATCCTTGGTTGAACCGTAGGTCCCAGTTTACTTGTTTAAAAGGGAGTAAAATAGGCCGACATCGTTCGCAACTCGTGCGATAATGCTTTGAAAAGCATTCTTGCGGCATGAGCGAAGATCAGCAATCCGGAGCTGGGAAGTCGGGGAATGCAAGGAGGCGATTCGAAACAATAACGGGTCTCACTCTTGCAATGTTTGCAGCTGTTCTAGCTGTTGTAGACCTTGGGGGCGGCAAGTATGGTGACGACGAAATAATTGGGACCAACGAGAAAGCTAACCTGTATCAATGGTATCAAAGCAAAAGTATTAAGCAGTCAATTATTGAGCAAGAGGCTGAGCTTCTGTCGGCCTTGCTAAATGCAGGAGTGATTGTGCCTAATCGTGCTGACGTGCTGCGTAACCAGCTTGCGGTAGTCGAAAAGAACGCCGAGCGCTATGAAAAAGAGAAGAAAGAAATTTTACTTGGATCGGCAGCAGTCGGGCCTCAGGGCCAAGTCCTCCTAATGAATGGCAAAAAGGGAGCGATCTTTGGAACCAAATACTGGGAGCAAAAGCTCTCAATCCTGGGGGCTGCTGGAGACAAGTTCGATGTGGCAACCCTTTGGCTTCAAGTAGCATTGGTTTTTGGAGCTATTAGTTTGATTGTCGAATCTGAGAAGCTTAAGCGTGCCTTCTATGTCGCACTTGTATTGGGTTCTCTGGTGGGTACAGGCTTTGGAATTCAGGCCTACGCGATCGCGATGTCGGCAGAAACTAGCCTTCAAGCTTTAGCCCCTGCAAATTAAACAAATATTGCCACTTAATTTTTAGACGCCTGTCATTGCTTTGCAGGAGCCATTGAGCGCTGCCATCTGCGCCATTTGGATTCATGGTTGCTGTTTCTGCCCTTTCGAGTGCCCATGGCTTTTGGCTCCCACCACGGCTCGATCTGGTAAAAAGTGCCTATGGCGTATTGACGCGACCATTGAGCGCAACTCGGCCAGCTGCATTAACGATTCAAGAATATGCTGACAGAGCATGCTCATCGTCAGGATTCATAATGTCAGGTCAATGTGGCAGGCTAATCATCAAGAATGGCTCGCCTCTTGAGGAAAGATGACGGCCTGTGGTTTGCACGCTAAAATCAACAAAATTCACGCTTCAATCCATGGACGTTCTGATTAAGCACCAGCCGTCGTTTGCATTGGCAGTAGTCAAGCTGGGTCCATTGGAAGAGATCAAGGCCGAGCCGGGTTCCATGGTCAGCCACAGTTCTGGGGTCACCACTGACACCAAAATGACGGGGGGACTGATGGGTGGCCTCAAGCGAATGATTGGGGGCGAAGACCTCTTTCAGAACACTTGGAAGGGATCTCCTGAAGGAGGTGAGATCACCCTGGCGCCAACCCTCACCGGCGACATGATTGTCCTCGAGCTACAGAGTCAACCATTCTTTCTCCGTAGCGGTGCCTATGTCGCTAGTGAAAAAGAAGTTGCGATGGACAGCTCCTGGGGAGGCTCAAAAGGCTTCTTTGGTGGAGTCGGGATGATTTTGTTGAAAATCAGTGGTCCAGGGAAATGTATCGCCGCAAGCTACGGGGCAATTGAAGAGCGATCCCTCGCAGAAGGTGAGAGTTACATTGTTGATACGGGTCACGTGGTTGGTTTTGACTCTTCTGTGAGTTATGCCGTTCAGAAATCAGGCGGCTGGAAATCAACGATCCTCGGAGGTGAAGGCCTGGTCTGCCGATTCAGTGGCCCTGGCCGAGTCATTATCCAAACCCGCTCTGAAGAATCATTTGTGGGCTGGCTGATGGCCAAGTTGCCAACAAAATCCAACACCTAGGGCAGTCCTCGGTAATCATGGCCTGTGAACGGTAGCCTGTGTTCCAAGGTTAAAGATGTCAGCCTCCTGTGACGTGGACCCTGGAAATTGATCCAGGGTCCACGTCAACTTGAGATGACGGCAATGCCGCAGCCTGTTCGCTGCGGGGTGTGCTGTCCCAGTTCTCGTGATGCAGAAGCTCAAGCTGACGGACTTGCGCAAATTTGAGCAGTTTTGCTCGTTCTTTGTGGGAATCCGAACCACTTGGAGGGGCCATTTCCAGATCAACTAGGCGGACCTTGCCATTGGAGTGAGTGAGGGGCCACCTGGCATTCTGTTGGTAGCGGCTGGCAGCCCCTGCTCCCAAGTTTTTTATGTGTGACTGCAGGCATGGGCGGGGGCACTGATCCGGACAAAGCGACCCGCTTTTATGCAACTTTTGTGCAAGGACGTCCCCAGCGGTCAACCCATGCTTCTGCAGATTTCCCGAAACTCCTTGCTAAGGCTCAAAAATGCCCGTGAGGCAACTTTATGAAAACATCGATTGACCAAATGACTCGTGGGGCCTGGAAGGGCCCTTCAATCTGCCCTTCACCACGAGCGCCACAGCCTGTGACGAGACGCCTTGCCCTGGTTGCGATGGCGGTGTTGCTGGGCGTTGCGCCGCTCTGGGGTTGTCGGTATCCAGCCCCAAGCAGGCCCGGGGTGAGCCGCGATCGCATCGATCGCATCGAGGGCCGTTCCCTGGGCGAGGTGGCGCGTCCGCGACGCCGTGTTCTGAGCCGTGGTCGCCGGTAATGCGGGTGTGAGCTCGGATCAGGCTGCAACCCGCCGCCAGCGGCGACCGAATGCTCCAGTGACGGCACCCACCAGCCCACCGGCGATGCCGACCACGGTGCGGATCACCAGATCTGCCGTCACCAGCACGGCGACCCAGAAACCGAACAGGAAGGCCAGATCAGCCATGGCAGCCACAGTGACACTGCCACCAACCTAGCCGCCGTCACTGGGGTTTCACCGCCTGTTGCGGCGCCAGGTTCGCAGGGCCCGCAGCGCCATCCACACCACGACCAGGCCCACGGCGATCACGATCAGCACCTTGATCAGATCGGCGAACGGTTCGAGCCAGACCGCAACCCGCTTGTAGCCCTCGCCCAGGGCCGTGCCCATCACTGTCAGCAGCAGCACCCAGAGCAGGCTGCCGGCGGTGGTCCAGAACAGAAAGGCGCGCTGGGGCATCAGTTCGATGCCGGCCGGCACCGACACCAGGGTGCGAATGCCAGGGATCACCCGCCCCCAGAACACCACCGCCACCCCATGGCGGTTGAACCAGCGGCGGCTGTTGGCCAGGGCCTGCGGTTCGATCCCCAGCCAGCGACCGCGGCGGGCCAGCCAGCGCTCCAGCTGTTCTTCATTGACGAGGCGACCGACCCCGTACCAGAACCAGGCCCCCAGAACCGTGCCGATGAGACCTGCCAAGACGGCAGGCGCCAGTTCCAGCTTGCCTTGTTGCACCAGAAAACCAGCCAGCGGCATCACCACCTCAGATGGGATCGGCGGCACCACGTTCTCGAGCAGCATCACCAGGGCGATGGCCCCATAGCCCAGCAGCGGATTGGCATCAACCGCCTGGCTGATCAGGGCCGGCAGGGCATCGATGAACTCGGACAGTGACATCAGGCTGGGGCAAGGGGTCAGGGCCCGGCGTCGGCATGGGTCTGCCGCTGCCATTGCAGAGCGATCTTCTCAGCCTCGAGATAGAGGAACAACAACAGGCTGAAGCCAATGCAGGTGAGCAGATCGGCGCCGCTGAGCGGTTGGGTGCCAAAGAAGCGGGACAGGGGCGGCACATAGAGCAGCAGCAGCTGTAGCCCGGTGGTCAGTCCCACGGCCCAGAGCAGGGCCGGATTGGAGAAGGGCTTCACCTGGATCAGGGGCAGTTGGCTGCGGGCCGAGAGGGCGTGTCCCATCTGCGCCAGGCACAGGGTGGTGAACACCATCGAGGCCCAGGGTGCATTGCGCCCTGCCGCGAGCAGCATCATCGTGATCGTGATCAGGCCGAACATCAGGCCGGTGCGCACGATGTACCGGCCGGTCCCCCTGGCGAAGATCGACTCGCCCGGGGTGGCGGGCTGGCGTTCCATCAGCCCCGGTTCAGCCGGTTCAAGCGCCAGGGCCAGGGCGGGCAGCCCATCGGTGACCAGGTTCATCCACAGGATTTGCAAGGGCGTCAGCGGCACCCCCACCAGACCCAGGAGTGGTGCAGCTGCAATCGTCACCAGCTCGCCGACGTTGCTGCCCAGGATGTACTTCACAAACCGGCGGATGTTGGCGTAAACCAGCCGGCCTTCTTCGACCGCGTTGACGATCGTGGCGAAGTTGTCGTCCAGCAGCACCATGTCGGCCGCTTCCTTGCTGACCTCGGTGCCGGTGATGCCCATGGCCACACCGATGTGGGCCTGCTTGAGCGCCGGTGCATCGTTGACCCCATCGCCCGTCATGGCGACGATCTGGCCATTGGCCTGCAGGGCCTTGACCAGGCGCAGCTTCTGCTCGGGAGGCACCCGGGCGTAAACGCTGCAATGGTTCACCAGCTCCTGCAGTTGCCGGTCGTCCAACCGTTCCAGTTCGCGGCCCAGCACCACCGCCGCATCAGCGGCGTTGCTCAGGCCGATCGCCTCGGCGATCGCCCGGGCGGTGAGTGGGTGGTCTCCCGTGATCATCAGCGGGCGGATCCCGGCCTGACGGCAGGTGGCGACGGCCACGGCCACCTCGGGCCTGGCCGGATCCAGCTGGGCCATCAATCCCAGCAGCACCTGGTGTTCGAGCTCGTGGTCGGGGCTGGGGTGATGGGGCGCGCAGGCGAAGGCCAGCACCCGCAGCCCCCTGGCCGCCAGCTGCTGGGCCTGCTCGATCCAC
The DNA here is from genome assembly GCA_027486935.1 of Cyanobium sp. C1_MAG_00004. GTDB lineage: Bacteria > Cyanobacteriota > Cyanobacteriia > PCC-6307 > Cyanobiaceae > RGUW01. The sequence goes on from JAIXOF010000194.1 coordinate 8,875, forward strand.
CACTGCCGCTGGGCGGCCGTCAGGGCGACCACCCCGGATCCGTCCAGCCAGCGGTTGCAATGTCCGACGATCACCTCGGGGGCTCCCTTGCTGATCAGCAGGGTGCGCGATCCATCCGCCAGGGCTCCGAGCGGCCGCTGCAGGCTGCAGTCCGCATCGTCGATCCAGACCGCCATCAGCTGGCGCTCGGCGCTAAAGGGGATCTCGGCCACGCGCCGGTAACGGCTGCGCAGCGCGAAGCCATCCAGTCCTGCCTTGGCAGCCACCACCACCAGGGCCCCCTCGGTGGGGTCCCCCAGCACCTGCCAGCCGCCGTCATGGTGTTGCTTGAGCTCGGCGTCGCTGCAGAGCACCCCGGCCTGCAGCAGCAGCTGCTGGGACCCGGCTGCGGCACCGGCTGTGGCCTGGGGCGGTGGTACCAGGGCCGCTGGTGTCAGGTTGCCGTGCGGGTCATAGCCCTGGCCGCTGACCCGCACGCCGGTGGTGCCCAGGCGCAGCTCCTGCACCACCTGGCGGTTCTGGGTCAGGGTGCCGGTCTTGTCCGAGCAGATCACCGTCACCGAGCCCAGCCCTTCGACCGCCGGCAGACGCCGGATCAGGGCAGCCCGGCGCACCATGCGCTGGGTGCCGATCGCCAGGGTCACCGTGATCACCGCCGGCATGCCCTCGGGCACGATCGCCACCGCCATCGACAGGGAGATCTCGAGCAGGTTGAACAGCGGCTGCCCCAGCAGCCACCCCCAGACCATCACCACCCCCACCAGGGCCAATGCCGCGCCCACCAGCACCCGGGCCAGGCCATCGAGCCGCTGTTGCAACGGCGTCTCGCCGGCGCCGGCGGTGTTGATCAGCGTGGCGATCTGACCCAGCTCGCTGGCCATGCCGGTGCCGGTGACCAGGGCCAGGCCGCGGCCACGCACCACCTCGGTGCCCTGAAACACGCAGTTCTGCCGCTCCAGCACAGGGGTGTCCGGCGCCAGCACCCGTGCAGCGACCTTGAACACCGCATCGGTTTCACCGGTGAGGGCCGATTCCCGTACCCCCAGCTCGGCCACCTCGAGCAGCCGCCCGTCGGCCGGGACCCGGTCACCGGCCTCGAGCCGGATCAGATCGCCGCGCACCAGGACATCGCTGCTGAGCCGCAGCCACTGCCCGTCGCGGCGCACCTGCACCAGGGGCTGGGCCAGCTCGCGCAGGGCCAGAAGCGCCTTCTGGGCTCGGCTCTCTTGCACAAAGCCGAGCAGGGCGTTGAGGATCACGATCACCAGGATCGCGATCGCATCCTTGGGAACGGTCTCCTGCAACAGATCGATGGCGGCTGAGACCGCGGCCACCACCAGCAGCAGGATCAGCATCACATTGCTGAACTGATCTCCAAGGATCGCCAGGCTGCTGCGGCCCGCGCGCAGCTCCAGGCGGTTGGGCCCGTCGCGCTCCAGGCGCTGGGCTGCCTCGTCACTGTTCAGGCCTTCAGCGCGGCTCTGCAGCCGTTGCAATGCAGCCGCTGGGCTGAGGGCATGCCAGGCAGGAGCACCTGATTGGGCCAAGCAGCAGCCTGCCAGCTGGGGGCAGCCCTGAACCTAGAAACATCTGCCGGCCGCGGCCGACTCAGCGGCCGTAGCCGCTCCAGCGCTTGAGTTCTTCGACCGACTGGACCCCCACAAGGCGCTCCTTACCCTTGAGCTCCCAGGTGGGAAAGGCCTGAATGGCGGCAGCCTGGCAACGCTCCCGGTCGCCCGGCACCTTGTCGCATTCGATGTAGGGCAATTGGGCCGCGCCCTGCTCGCCGAACAGGGCCTTCTGGCGGCTGCAGGCGGGGCACCACCAAGCGCCGTAAAACAGAGCACCGATCGCCTTGAGATGGCGGCTTAGTCCCAGCTGCTCGGGGTTCGAGGGCGGCAGTGGTGCGGTGGTGTTCTCGTCCGGCTGGCCTTTGGCGGCTGGCGAGCCACCGGCGCTGGCTGTGGCAACGGTCCCCAGCAGCAGCACGGTGGCGGCAATCAACAGGCCCGAACGGACCGAAGCCGAGCGATGCATGAACACCTCGTTGTGCAGCTGAAGGTACGGGCAGCGACGGCCCGGCGTCCCGCTCCTGTGAGGAAAGGCAAGCGTTCGGGCTTCCGCCCTGCGCTGGGGCTGCGGTCCATGCCTGCGGGCTGAGACACTGGGCCCATGGGCGTCAACGGTTACCGCGATTACTTCCAGGTGCTGGGGGTTGACCGCAGCGCTGATGCCGATGCGATCAAGCGGGCCTTCCGCAAGCTGGCGCGTCAGTACCACCCCGACGTCAATCCCAACAACAAGGACGCCGAGGCCAAGTTCAAGGAGGTCAGTGAGGCCTACGAGGTGCTCTCGGACCCGCAGAAACGGCGTCGCTATGAGCAGTTCGGTCAGTACTGGAGCCAGGCCGGTGGCTCGGGAGCGGGGCCTGGCTTTGATGTCGATTTCGGCCGGTACGGCAACTTCGACGATTTCATCAACGACCTGCTGGGCCGTTTCGGCGGCGGCGGCGGCCCTGGGTTCTCGGCAGGGCCGGGTGGGTTCGGCTTTGGTTCGGGTTTTCCGGGTGGTTTCGGCTCGGGCTTTCCGGGTGCCGGTGCCCAGGCCCCCCGAGGTGCGGCCGCCAACCTCGATGCCGAGGCGACGATCAGCCTCAGCTTTGCCGATGCCTTCAGGGGCTGCGAACGGACCCTGGCGGTCAACGAAGAGCGCGTCCAGGTGCGCATTCCAGCAGGGGTGAAGAACGGCAGTCGGCTGCGCCTCAAGGAGAAGGGCAATCTTCAGCCCGGTACCGGTCGCCGCGGCGATCTCTATCTGAATCTGCAGCTCCAGGACCATCCGGTCTGGAAGCTCGATGGTGATCAGTTGCGAGCTGAGTTGCCCCTCAGCATCGATGAACTCGCCCTCGGCGGCGAGGTCCAGGTGGCAACGCCCGACGGCGTCGCCGCGGTGCAGGTCCCACCGGGCATGAGCCTGGGCCGCAGCCTGCGCCTCAAGGGCAAGGGCTGGCCGATCAAGGGTGGACGCGGGGATCTGCTGCTCACCCCGGTGCTCAAATTGCCGGACCAGCTCAGCCCCCAGGAACGTCAGTTGCTGGAGCAGCTGCGCGCTGCCCGCACGCAGGATCCCCGTGCCGATTGGTTGAATGCGGCCAAGCTCTAGGGGAGCTCCGTAGGATCCGCCCAGCTTGTCTGGCCCCATGGAGCTCACCTACCGTCCTCGCCGGCTGCGCCGCACGCCTGCTCTGCGGGCCATGGTGCGCGAGACCTCGCTGGCGGCCCGCGATTTCATTTACCCCCTGTTCGTGCACGAAGGGGCCGGCAACGAGCCGATCGGCGCCATGCCTGGGGCCCAGCGCTGGAGCCTCGAAAGCCTGGTGGATGAGGTGGGCCGGGCCTGGGATCTGGGGATCCGCTGCGTGGTGCTGTTCCCCAAGGTGGCCGATGGGCTCAAGACCGAGGACGGTGCCGAGTGCTTCAACGAGCACGGTCTGATTCCTCGGGCGATCCGCCGCCTCAAGGAGGTGCATCCGGGCATGGCGATCATGACCGATGTGGCCCTCGATCCCTACAGCTGCGACGGCCACGACGGTCTTGTCAGTGCCGACGGCGTCGTGCTCAATGACGAGACCGTGACCATCCTCTGCAAGCAGGCCGTGGCCCAGGCCCGGGCCGGTGCTGACCTGATCGGCCCCAGCGACATGATGGATGGCCGTGTCGGAGCCATCCGCGAAGCCCTCGATGAGGAGGGTTTCGAACATGTGGGGATCATCAGCTACACCGCCAAGTACGCCAGCGCCTACTACGGGCCATTCCGCGAAGCGCTCGACTCGGCCCCCCGCGCTGCCGCCGGCAAACCGATTCCCAAGGACAAGAGCACGTACCAGATGGACCCCGCCAACGCCCGCGAGGCCCTCACCGAGGCCCAGCTCGATGAGCAGGAAGGCTCCGACATCCTGATGGTCAAGCCCGGCCTGGCTTACCTCGACATCATTCATCGCCTGCGCAACGAGACAGAGTTGCCGATCGCGGCCTACAACGTCAGCGGTGAGTACGCCATGGTCAAGGCGGCCGCCCAGAACGGCTGGATCGACGAGCGAGCCGTTGTGCTCGAAACGCTGCTCAGCTTCAAGCGAGCCGGCGCCGATCTGATCCTCACGTACCACGCCTGCGATGCAGCCCAGTGGTTGCGCGAAGGCTGATCCCCTCCCCCGTTGCTTGTTCCTATGGCCCGCTTTCTGCTGCTGTGGGTCCACGGACCCTGGATCGCCGCCTCGCTGATGGTGATCCTGGCGCTGAGGCTGCTGATGGCTGAGGATTTCAGCCTTCATGGCCATGGCTGGGGGCTGCTGGGCAGCGCCTCGATCTGCTTTTCGATCGGCTGCGTCTGCAAGGTGTCCTGGGTGCTGGCCCAGCTCAACCGCCGGCGTGCGGCCGCCGAACAGCAGCTGGAACATCTGGTGCTCCACTGAGGCCTGCCGCGATGAGCCGTTCCTCCGTGCTGTTGCTCATCGGGCTGCCCTGGGTCGCTGCCGTGGCCGTGATGTTGATGGTGACCAAGATCCATGCGGGCGGCGGTCGCGTCGAATGGGGCCTGCTGGGCAGCGGTTGCATCTGTTTTTCGATCGGTTGCCTGGCCCGCACCAGCGTCGGTCTGCACGACATGGCGCAGCGGGCTGGCCGTAAGAGCGGCCCGGATCGCCAACGGCAGCGACCATGAAGCGGTTGCGCCCCCGCTCGCGGGCAGGATTGGCCCAGGCCGTGCTCTCGGCAGCGGTTGCGGCTGCGGGCTGTTGGCCTGCGTCGGTCGTGGCGGCACCGCCGGCCAGCGCCCTGCCGCCATCCAGGGGACTGCTGCGCACCCTGGCGGCATTCGAGCGCGACCTGGCCGAGCTCGATGGCGCCCTGCGCACCAAGCCCGCAGCCCTGACCCGTTTCAATGCGGCGGATCCGGCCCTGCAGGCGCCCCCGCCTGGGGCAGAGGCCACCACTGCCGCCGAGGCCCAGCCCCGGCAGGAGCGGGTGCTCACCCTTGGCCAGGCCCTGGCGGTGGCGGTGGTCAACAATCCCGAGCTGGCCGAGCGCCGGGCCCGCATCATCGAGATGCGGGGTCTCAAGCGCTCGGTGCAGGGGCGTTTTTGGCCCCGCCTGGGACTGCAGCTGGCCGGCGGCTTTGCGCAGCGCAGCGAGGCCAACCAGGTGCTCGAGGCCAACGCTGGCCTCTACCGGAGCGGATCGCCGTTTCTGGTGGAGCCGGGCGGTTGGAACCGTATCCAGTCCAACCTGGGCAGTGGTTGGGGCAGCCTGGCCCTCGACTGGGAGCTGATCAGCTTTGAACGGGGCGCCGCCCTGGCCGAGCAGGATCAGCGCCTCGCCGCCAGCCTGCAGCAGTACGGCGATGCCCTGCGCCAGCTGCAGCTGCAGGTCAGCGAGGCCTACTACAACCTGCAACTGGCCGATCAGCTGCAGCGCATCCGCGCTTCGGTGCTGCGCAACGACACCCTGCTGCGCGACCAGGTGGCGGCCCTGCAGCGCTCGGGCCTGGTGCCGCGGCTCGATCTGCTGCGGGCCGAGGCTGCAGTGCAGCAGAGCCGCTTTCGGCTCGAGCAGGCCGATGCCCAGCGCCAGAGCCGTCGCCAGGGGCTGACCAACCTGCTCAACGTGGCCTTTGGCACCGTGCTGCAGGCCCACACCGATGTGGCCCTGCAGCCCCCCTGGCCCCTGCCGCTGGCGGACACCCTGGTGGCCGGTCTGTGGCGCAACCCGGCCATCGAGCAGTTGGCGGCCGAACGCCAGGCGCTGCTGCGGCAGGCGGACCGCCGCAACGCCCAGCTGCTGCCCAACCTGCAGCTGTTTGCAGCCGGTGGAGCCACTAGCGAGTTGCTGACCAAACCGGTGATCGACCTCAGGGGGTGCTGCGCGTCGAGCCAGATCCCCCAGCTCGCCAGTCAGAGCGCCGACTGGGTGGCTGGGCTGCGGCTGCACTGGCGCCTGTTTGACGCCGGCGTCACGAGCGGAGAGGTCCAGGCCAGCCGTGCCGCCGCCGAAGCGGTGCTGCAACGGTTGGCCCGTCAGCGCAACCAGATCCGCCAGGAGCTGGAAACGGCCTTCTATGACTACCGCGCCTCGCTGTCCCAGCTGGCCGCGGCCGAGGCGTCCTACCGGGCGTCGCGGGAGGCCTTTCGCGATGCCCGGGCGCGTTACCAGTTGGGCCTGGCCGACTACACCGATGTCAGCGAGACGATCACGCTGTTGACACGGGCGATGGAGGGAATCGCTGAAGCGACGACCCTGGCCAACCTCAGTTACGCCCGCATGCTGCGTCAGCTGCAGCCCGTTCCGGACCAGCCCGAACAGGCGCCGAGCCTGCCGCTCACGCTTCCGGCGACGGTGTCGATGCAGGCGCCGGCGTTGCTGCAGCGCTAGCACGCAGTTGCAGCCGTTGGCGCAGGGCCAGGCTGCGCCAGGTCAGCAGCACCAGCAGGGCGACGAACCAGAACCACACCTCGGGTGCATTGCTCTGCAGCAGCACCAGCAGCAGCAGCACCTCGAGCACCAAAAAGGGCCATTCGCGCTTCATGGCAGGGTCCCCCGTTGACGCCGACTGGGTTGATCCTGCTGCAGATCCAGCCTGGGCGTCCGGTAGGTGCCGGTCAGGTCCCGCAGGACCGGCAGCACGTAACTCAGCGGGGTGCGCCACTCGACGTAGGCGTGGGCCCGCAGGGTCAGGCCCTCCTGGATCGGGAACACGCTGCTGCCGTTCGACAGGGTCCAGCGGTAGCCGTCGTCGCTGCGGCCGCTGGGCTGCAGGGCGATGGCGGTGCGGATCACCGGTCCGTTGGCCACCAGCGACTGGGCCAGGGGCGGGTTGCCCATGGTGGTGTTGATGTCTTCGGGGGTGGCGGGTAGCCGGCTCACCTGCTCGACGACGCCCGCGATGCCACCGAAGCGGCCGCGCTGCTGCCAGTCGGGCACCACTTCGATGCCTTGGCCGCGCTGCAGCCGTCGGGCATCGGCCGGCCCAAAGTAGGCGACGGCCTGCAGCGCGGGCGCCCTGGCGCCGCCGGTGACAGCTGGGGCCCCCAGGGTCCCCAGCCGTTGGCCCGGCTTCACGGTCTGCCCCTTGATCACCTGCAGATCGAGAACGCTGCCATCGCGCTTGGCCGTCAGGCGGCCCTCGTAGCGCAGCCTGGCCTCGGTCACCCGCACTTCGCGACGGGTGTTGTCGATGCGAAAGCGGCGCTGTTGCCGTTCCGTGTCGATGTCGAGCTTGACCTTGGTGAAGGCGTTGATCACATCCTTTTCGCGGATGTTCAGCTCGTCGAGCTCCACCAGCAGTTGGGTGTTCCGATCCGAGGTGGCCACCACGTCCTGAGCCAGCGGCGCCACCACCTGCATCCGGGCCAGATGGTTGAAGTCGGCCACCTTCTGGGCATAGGTCTGCTGCAGGCGGCGCACCCGCTGGCGCTCGCGCGCCAGTTTGGCCAGGGCCGTCGTGCGCACCTCGCGGGCCGCCTGCAGGCGGATGGCATCGCGGCGATCGAGGTCGCTGTTGATCTGTTCGAGCTCGCGCAGATCCCGTTGCTGGCGCTCCAGCTGTTTCTCGAGCGCCGGCTGATCCAGCACCATCAACAGCTGGCCCTTGCGCACCCGATCTCCCACCTTGACGTTCAAGTCGCGGATCTGGCCTTCGGCCCGGCTGTCGAGCACCGTGGCGCCGCCGGGAACGATCACCACGCCGCGGCCGATCACTTCGGTCGGCACCGGCCAGAACAGCACCCACAGGGCCGTGAGACCCCCCAGGCCGATCAGGCTGAGCAGCACCCGACCCTCGTCATCGCGGGCCTGCCGCTCCAGCCAGTCCGTCAGGGCCTGCGGTGGCATCAACGGGAGTCTCGCTGGCCCCATGATGCCCGACATGATTGGGGTCGGGACAGCTGCATCTGACAATGGAAGGATCGTCGATCGAGTCCATGCCCGCCGGTCACCGCCTCGGCCATGTCGCGCTGCGGGTGCAGGACATGGAGCGGGCCAAAGCGTTCTACACAGCCCTGGGGCTGCGTCTGACCTGGGATGCCGCCGACTGGGCCTACCTGCAATCGCCGCTGACCGGTGATGGCATCGCCCTGCTCAGTCCTGACTATCGGGCGGCCGGGCCCCATTTCGCGTTCCACTTCAGCGACCGCGCCGATGTGGACCGGGTGCACGCCGGCTTGCAGGCCAGCGGCTATCCCTGTGGTCCCGTGCACGACCACCGGGACGGCACCGCCTCCTTTTACCTGCAGGACCCTGAGGGCAACTGGTTGGAGGTGCTGTACGAACCCGAGGCGGGGATTCCCTCGAATGTGCCGGGCCAGCAGGCCATCGCCGCTCCCCTGATCGCGGCCGGGTGAATCCAGAAGCCGAAACCCTGGAGCTGCTCGAGTGGCCGCGGCTGGCCGAGCAGGTGGCTGCGTTTGCCAGCACCGCTGCTGGCCGCAGCCGCACGCTGGCGTTGCCGCTGGCACCGGCCCTGGCGATCAGCCGGGACTGGCTGGCCGAAACCGGCGAGTTGCTGGGCCTCGATGGGGTCCTCGACGGCGGGCTCAGTTTTGACGGTGTGGTCGACATCGGCCCGTTGCTGTTGCGCTGCGCCAAAGGCGGCACCGCCGCCGGCGAGCCGCTGCTGGAGCTGGCCCAGACCCTGGCGGCGGCCCGGCGGTTGCGCCGTCAGATCGACGATGCCGAGCTGAGGCCCCGCACCACCGCCCTGGTGGCCCAGCTGCGGACCCTGCCCGAGCTTGAGCAGCGCCTGCGCTTCTGCCTTGAAGAGGGCGGGCGTGTCGCCGACCGGGCCAGCCCGCCGCTGGCGGGGTTGCGCCGTCAGCTGCAGGGGGTGCGCGCCGAGCGCCGCGAGCGGCTGCAGGAGCTGCTGCGGCGCTATGCCCCGCTGCTGCAGGACACCGTCATTGCCACCCGCAGCGACCGCCCCGTGCTGGCGGTCAAGGCCGGCGCGGCCGCCCAGTTGCCCGGCCTGGTGCATGACAGTTCGGCCTCGGGCAGCACCGTGTTCATCGAGCCCCAGGCGGTGGTGGGCCTGGGCAACCGCATTCGTGAGCTCGAGGCTCAGGAGCGCGAGCTCGAGCTGGCTGTGTTGCAAGAGCTGAGCGCGCTGGTGGGTGAGCAGGCCGAGCCGTTGACCCAGTTGCAGCAGGTCCTGGTGCAGCTCGATGCGGCCCTGGCCCGTGCCCGCTATGGCGCCTGGCTCGGGGCGGTCCGCCCCGAGCTGGATGCCGATCCCGAGGCGGCCTTTGAACTGCGGGATCTGCGCCATCCCCTGCTGCTCTGGCAGCAACGGCGCCAGGGGGGGCAGCCGGTGGTGCCGGTGAGCCTCACCGTCAGCCCCCAGCTGCGGGTGGTGGCGATCACCGGCCCCAACACCGGCGGCAAGACCGTCACCCTCAAGAGCCTGGGCCTGGCGGCGCTGATGGCCCGCGCCGGTCTGTACGTGCCCTGCAGCGGCACACCCAGGCTGCCCTGGTGCGCGCTGGTGCTGGCCGACATCGGTGACGAGCAGTCCCTGCAGCAGAACCTTTCCACCTTTAGCGGGCATATTCGGCGCATCGCCCGCATTCTTGAAGCGCTGGCGGCCCCCGTGCAGGGCGCGTCGCTGGTGCTGCTCGACGAGGTCGGGGCCGGCACCGATCCCCAGGAGGGGTCGGCCCTGGCGGCGGCGCTGCTCAAGCATCTGGCCGATCGGGCTCGCCTGACGATCGCCACCACCCACTTTGGCGAGCTCAAGGCGCTCAAGTACGGCGACCCCCGCTTTGAAAACGCGTCCGTGGGGTTCGATGCCGAGACCCTGGCCCCCACCTATCGGCTGCAGTGGGGGATCCCCGGGCGCAGCAACGCCCTGGCGATCGCCCGCCGGCTCGGCCTGCTGGAGCCGGTGCTGCAGCAGGCCGAAGCCCAGCTGGCACCGCTGGCCGCCGGCGATGTGAACCAGGTGATCGCCGGCCTTGAAGAGGAGCGCCAGCGCCAGCAGGAGGCCGCCGAGGAGGCTGCAGCCCTGCTGGCCCGCACCGAACTGCTGCACGACGAACTGCTGCTGCGTTGGGAGCAGCAGCAGCAGCAGAGCGCCGAGCTGCAGGAACAGCGGCGTCAGCAGCTCGAACGTTCGATCCGCCAGGGCCAGAACGAGGTGCGGCGCATCATCCGCCGCCTGCGTCAGGGCGATGGCCGGGCGGCCCGCAACACCGCCGAACTGGGCGAGTCAGCCCGCCAGGCCGGTCAGCGGTTGCGGCAGCTTGAACAGCAGCATCGTTCCGCTCCCGAGCGGCGCGAGCACCAGGGCTGGATGCCCGCTGTCGGCGATCGCGTGCGCGTGCTCTCGCTCGGCAAAGCTGCCGAGGTGTTGGCCATCGCCGCCGATGGGCGCGAGCTCACGGTGCGCTGTGGTCCGATGCGGCTGACGCTCGAGCTGGCTGGCATCGAGGGCCTGCACGGCGAAAAGCCCGCACCGCCCCCACCCCCACGGGTGCAGGTGTCGGGTGTCACCGCCGTCCGCGGCCAGGGGCCTGCGGTGCGCAGCGAACGCAACACCGTCGATGTGCGCGGTTTGCGGGTTCATGAGGCCGAAGCCGCCGTCGAAGAGCACCTGCGCAGCAGCAACGGCCCCGTGTGGGTGATCCACGGCATCGGCACCGGCAAGCTCAAGCGAGGACTGCGCCAGTGGTTGACCACCGTGCCCTATGTCGAACGGGTCGCCGATGCCGACCAGGGCGATGGGGGCCCAGGCTGCAGCGTTATTTATCTGCGCTGAGCGGCGGCAGGCTGGGACCACCCGTTTCGCCAGTGTTGGCTCCCCGGGGCCTGGGCAGGGCGTCACCATGGCCATCAAAGAAGCGCCAGCCCTGGGGCTCGACCGCCAGGTGGACGGTTTCTCCGGGCTGCAGGCTGCGCTGCGGATCACAGCGCACCTGCACCAGATGACTGCCGTCGTGGAGGCGGCAGGTCAGCAGCTGTTCGTTGCCCAGGGCTTCGACATGGCAGATCTCGGCGGACAGGTTGCGGTTGGTGGCCGGCGCCAGGCGCAGGTGCTCGGGCCTGAGCCCGGCCATCAGTTCGGCCGGCCCGCGCCACTGGTTCAGGGCCTCGGCGCTGGCGCCTTCGGGCACAAACCGGTGCTCGCCCAGTTGAATCTGCCCCTGGCTGCGCAGGGTCACCGGCAGCAGATTCATCGGCGGGCTACCGATGAACTGGGCCACGAACAGGTTGGCGGGCCACTGGTAGAGCTCCATCGGGGTGCCCAGCTGCTGCAGCCGGCCAGCGTTGAGCACGGCGATGCGATGGCCCATCGTCATCGCTTCGACCTGGTCGTGGGTCACGTACAGGGTGGTGGTGCCCAGGCGCCGCTGCAGGGCCACGATCTGGGCGCGGGTGCCCGTGCGCAGCTTGGCGTCCAGGTTGCTGAGCGGCTCGTCCATCAGGAACACCGCGGGCTGGCGGGCGATCGCCCGACCCAGGGCCACCCGCTGTTTCTGACCCCCTGAGAGCTCCTTGGGGCGCCTGGACAGCAGGGCTTCCAGTTCGAGGCTGGCGGCCACCTCGGCGATGCGCTGCTCGATGCGCTGCTCGCGGGGCGACTGCAGTTGCAGGGCTGCTGGCAGGGGCCTGGATAGCCGGTGCAGGCTGTCCTGCAGCTGGGCCACGGGACCGCGGGGGGTGCTGCGCCGCAGGCCAAAGCTGATGTTGTCGGCCACGCTCAGGTGGGGGTAGAGCGCATAGCTCTGGAACACCATCGCCACATCACGGGCCGAAGGCCGCAGCCGGCTGACCGGGCGACCGCCGACAAAGATTTCGCCGGCGCTGGGCTGTTCCAGGCCCGCCAGCAGTCGCAGCAGGGTGCTCTTGCCACAGCCCGAGGGGCCGACCAGCACCAGAAACTCGCCGTCGTCGATGCTGAGATCGAGGTTTTGCAGCACGGAGACACCCGTCTGCTGCCGGCCGGCCGAGGGGCGCGGCGGGTAGGTCTTGCTGACCTGCTGGAAGCGAACGTCAGCCAAGGCGGGGGCCCATCGGCTCGGCGGAAGCCGTGATCCTAGGTTTGTTCATCATGCAATTCATCGATCAGGCGCGCATCGCCATCAGGGCCGGTCGCGGTGGCGACGGCATCGCCGCCTTCCGCCGCGAAAAGTACGTCCCGGCTGGCGGTCCCTCGGGCGGCGACGGTGGTCGCGGTGGCGATGTGGTGCTGCGGGCTGACAGCAATCTGCAGACCCTGCTCGACTTCAAGTACCAACGTCAGTTCGTGGCGATGGACGGGCGACGCGGCGGTCCCAACAAGTCCACCGGAGCCAGCGGCGAGACGCTGCTGATCCGGGTGCCCTGCGGCACCGAGGTGCGCGATGCGCGCACCGGCATCTTGTTGGGCGATCTGACCGACGCGGGTGAAGAGCTGCCGGTGGCATTCGGTGGCCGCGGCGGTCTCGGCAATGCCCACTACCTGAGCAACCGCAACCGGGCCCCCGAAAAGTTCACCGAGGGGCGCGACGGCGAGGACTGGCTGCTCCAGCTCGAGCTGAAACTGTTGGCCGAGGTGGGCATCATCGGCCTGCCCAACGCCGGCAAGAGCACCCTGATCGCCGTTCTGTCGGCAGCCCGACCCAAGATCGCCGATTACCCGTTCACGACCCTGGTGCCCAACCTGGGAGTGGTGCGCAGGCCCAGCGGTGACGGCACCGTGTTTGCCGACATTCCAGGACTGATTGCCGGGGCCTCCCAGGGCGCCGGCCTTGGCCATGATTTTTTGCGCCACATCGAGCGCACCCGGCTGCTGGTCCATCTGCTGGATGCCGGCAGCCCCCAGGTGCTCGAGGACTATCAGACTGTTGAACGGGAGCTGGAGGCCTACGGCCACCAGCTCGATCAGCGGCCACGGCTGGTGGTGCTCAACAAAATCGAATTGCTCGAGCCTGCTGAGCTTGATGCGCTCGCTCAGCAGCTTCAGCAGGCATCGGGGCGGTCGGTGTTGCGGATTTCAGCCGCGGCAGCCCAGGGACTGGAGTCCCTGCTGGCTGCAGTGTGGAGAGAACTGGGAATTCAGTCGTCGTAGACCAGGCACTCAGGCGCTTCGGGATTCAGGTCGCAGAACACCTCGAGCGGGGTCGGGTCGTGGTTGTCGCCTGGGTGATGGTCCTTGTATTCCTTGAGGCCCTGGAGTTCGGCTTCCAGGTGGCGGACCTTGCCCATGTCACCGGCGGCGCGGGCCGCTTCGATCTCGCTCTGATCCTGCTGGATGTGCTCGTCGATGGATTTCATGGCTTGACGGCTTGGAAGCCTCCGTTTCGGCGGGCCTACCTTACGGGCGCTGATGCCCCGGCGCGCACCCCTGTGTGTTGCTGCTGATCTGCCCGGTTGTGGCTAAGCCGGAAAGACAGGGTTATCCGAGGTCCGGCCATGCCGAAGATCACGCAGCGTCGAGGCCGCCATTTCATCGATGACAGCGGCCGTCTGTTCTGGATCAACGGTCCAGAAGACCATTGCTACCTGTCGGAGCAACGGCAGTGGCGCCGCGGCCTCAGTTTTGACGATGTGTTGGATTGGAAACAATGTGCGCCCAGCGGCCTGGTCAGCCAGCGCTTTGCGTCCCTGCTGGCCGCCTGTGAGGCTTACGAACACCGTCAGATCAGCTGGTATCAGGACCTGTACCTGCGCCGCATGGGTGACCAGATGGCAGTCCATCGCAGCGATGACGACTACAAGCCGACGGCCATGAAACAGGCAGAAGCCCAGGGGGCCAGGCCCCGGCTGCAGCCTTGGAAACTGCCCGAGCCCCAGGGGCCGGTCTGTGGTCTGCCCCCCCGCACCGAGGTGGTGGGACCCGGGGGGGCGCCCGACCTGGCCCATCCCCGCCGCCGCCGCCGCTCAGGTCGGCAGTTCGCTGAGCTCTAACCAGCGCTCTTCACCCCGTTCGATCCGCTCGCTGAGGCCGGCGAGCTCCTGGCTCAGGTTCTCCAGGGAGCTGTAGTCGCTCCCACCCGCCCCCAGGATCTGCTCCAGTTCGGCTCTGCGGGCTTCCCATTGGGGCAGCTCGGCCTCCAGGGCCTCCAGTTCGCGCGATTCCTTGAAGCTGCGCCGCCGTGGTGATGGCCGCTTGCTTTTGCTTGCAGGGGTTGATGTCTGTTCGGCAGTTGTCGCCTCTTGGTTGCTGGAACTGGTGCGGGAATTGCCGCTGGAGCTGCCGTTGCCGGCGACGCTGGCCAGGGTGCTGGCCCGATGTTCGAGATAGGCGCTGTAGTTGCCCTCGAATCGCTGCAGCCGCCCGTTGTCGAAGCTGAACAGACGGTCGACGGTGCGATCGAGGAAATAGCGGTCGTGGGAGACGATCACCACACAACCCCTGAAGTCCTCGAGAAAGTCCTCCAGCACCGTCAGGGTCTGCACGTCGAGATCGTTGGTCGGTTCGTCCAGCAGCAGCACGTTCGGGGCTTCGATCAGCAACCGGCACAGGTGCAGCCGGCGCCGTTCGCCCCCGGAGAGCTTGCTGATCGGCTGGTGCTGCTGGGATGGCGGGAACAGGAACCGCTCCAGCAGCTGCGATGCGCTGAGGGTGGATCCCTCCAGCTCAACGCTGCTGGCAGCGTCCTTGACCACATCGATCAGTTTGCGTTCCCGACCGGCGGCGTCCAGGTTCTCCAGGACTTGGTGGCTGTGTTGGTCGAAATAGGCCAGCTTGACGGTGCTGCCCAGTTCGAGCCGGCCGCCATGGGGCTGGCGATGGCCAGCGATCAGATCGAGCAGGGTCGATTTGCCCGAGCCGTTCGCGCCGATGATCCCGACCCGATCCTCGGGGCTGAAGTCGTAGCTGAAGTCGCGCAACAGGGCTGGGGCACTCGCTGTGCGGGCCTGATCGCTGGCCCACACCGTCAGCTGTTCGGCTTCGATCGCCCGCTTGCCGAGCCGGCGCTGGTTGCTGGCCAGGCTGAGCTGACCCCGGGCCTGGCGCCTGGGGGCTTCCTGCATCGCCTCGATGCGCTGGATCCGGGCCTTTTGCTTGGTGCTGCGGGCCTTGGGACCTCGCTGCAGCCATTCCAGTTCACGGCGCAGCACGCCTTTGAACTTGGCCTCGGTGGCTGCCACTGAGGTCTCCTCCTCGGCCTTGCGCGCCAGGTAATAGGCGTAGTTGCCGCTGTAGCTGCGCGCTTCCCCACGGTCCACCTCGACGATGCGGGTCGTGACCTGATCGAGCACGTAGCGGTCGTGGGTGACCAGTACCAGGGCGCCGCCAAAACGCTGCAGGTAGCCCTGCAGCCACTGGATGCTGTCGGCGTCGAGGTGGTTGGTCGGTTCGTCCAGTAGCAGCACCTCGGGGTCGGCCACCAGGGCTGCTGCCAGGGCGAGGCGCTTGCGGTAGCCCCCCGAGAGATCGCCCACCCGCCGCTGGGTGTCGCTGATGCCCAGGCGTTGCAGCACTTCCCGGATCTGCTGCTCGAGTGCCCAGGCCTGGCTCTGGTCCATGCGCGCGTTGAGGCTGCCCAGTTCGCTCAGCAGCGCCGTGTCGTCCCCTCCGTCGGCATGGGCCTGGGCCAACGCCTCGCTGACCTCGGTGTAGCGCCGCAGCAGCTCCATCTTTTCGCCGCTGGCGCTGAACACCTGCTCGAGCACGGTGCGCTGCGGATCGAGCCGGGGCTCTTGATCGACACAGACGATGCGCGTTCGCGGTGGGCAGCGGCGCTCGCCGCTGCCCAGGGGCTCCTGGCCCGCCAGCACCCGCAACAGGGTTGATTTGCCGGCGCCATTGGGCCCGATCAGGCCCAGGCGTTCCCGTTCGCCAATGTGCAGTGTCAACCCTGCAAACAGGGGGCGCAGGCCAAAGTCCTTGGCCGCTTCGATCAGGCTGATCAGGCTCAAACCGCTTCGCCTCCGGCCCGATCATCCCGGCCCTGGCGCAGGGCATCGAGATGGGCAAAGACGCTTTTGTCCCCCACGTCGGCCGCCGCCGGCATCGGAAATTTGCGCAGGCACAGCACCAGCAACAGGCCGCTCTCAACCGCCAACAGGATCGCGGTGGCGCCGGTGTTGAGCAGTCCCATCAGGAAGCCCAGCAGGGCCAGGGGCAGCAGCAGGGTCACCCCGATCGCCTCGGGCCGTTGAAAGCAGAAGAACTCCTTGAAGCCGATGCCGGCCAGGGCGGCAAACATCGGACCGATGGCCAGCAGCCACAGCCGTTGTTCGGCCAGTGTGGTCGCCATCTGGCTGGGGCCGACCCGCAGCGCCAGTGCCAGGGCCCCCAGGCAGCCCAGCAACCAGAACAGCTGCAGGGTGCGGTGCAGCGGCCGCAGATAAATGTGAATCCAACGCAGTGACAGCCCCAGGCCGATCGCCATCAACGCCAGCCAGGGCCACAGCTGGGCTGGTCCCAGCAGCTGCCATTGCAGCAGCATCGCCGCCTGGGCCAGGGCCACCAGCAGCAGGGCCAGGCGGTAGCCCAGCACCTCGCGCCGGTCGCGCTCGTCGATGCTGTAGGTCCCGTAGACGCCTTCGAACAGCGGATCACTCATCGGCGCACGCTGGCAGTTCCTGCACCAGTGTGGCCAGGGGCGGTCCCGCCCGGACCAGGCCGCCGGGGTTGAGCGGAAACAAGGCACCGAAGTAGTCGCGGCGCCAGGCCTCGGGCCAGCAGGTGTCCTGGACGCCGTCCAGACCATGAAAGCGAGCGCGCCACTGCCACAGCGCCGGCAGTTGCCACAGGGGCACCCGACTGCAGCCGAACAGCGGTCCATAGACCTGCTCCAGTCGGATCAGCGTCGGAAACAGCACCACATCGGCCAGGCTCAGCTTCTCGCCGCTGAGCCAGCTCCCGGGGCGCGTCGCCAGAGTGGTGTCGGCTTGCTGCAAGGTGTCGAACAGCTCGGCCTCGGCCTGGTCATAGGCCGACTGGCTGCGGGCAAAGCCGCAGCGGTACACCCCATCGTTGACCTTGTGCTGCAGCTGCTCGCGCCAGTGGGCCGTGGCCGCGGCCTGGCCTGGGGGCTCCAGATCGAGCGGTGCGGCACCGGGGCTCTGGGGCCAGCGGTTAAGCAGCTCGATCAGGCGGGCGCTCTCGCTGACCAGGATGCGGTTCTGGCTGCGGGAGTACAGCGCCGGCACGGTTGCCCGCACCGCTGCGGCGGCGCCGCTGCGGCGGTACAGGGCGGCCAGGGTGTCGCAACCGTCAAAGGGCACGCTGAAACGCCACCGGCCCGCTTGGGGATCGGGTTCGACCACCACCAGCTCGATCGAGCTCTGCAGTTGCCGCAGGCACCACACCAGCCAAGCGCGGTGCGCCCAGGGGCAGCTGCGCCCCACGATCAACACGTGGGATCCAGGCCCATCCGCGTCGCCGGGCAGCGGCGGCAGCGCGGCAAACGCGCCAGTCGGACGCCGGTAATGGCCGCCGGCATCGGCAGGTCCCAGGCCATTCATTAGTTGCAGCCACTGCCAGTGCCAGAGGCAGCGGGCGCTGCGAACCAAAGCTGGGGGGGGGGCCATGGTTTGCGTCAGGCTGGGAGATGTGAGCAGGGATCACCCAGCGATGCCAAGCGAAGCCCCACCGGGAGGCTCAATCCTGGTGGTGGGCGGCACCCACGGCAACGAACGCCATGCTCCCTGGCTGCTGGAGCACTGGCGAGCTGATCCAGGCAGCCTGGCCCGCCACGGCTTTGCCCTGCAGCTGGTGGTCGGCAATCCTGAGGCCCTGGCCGCTGGACGGCGGTACATCGACTGCGATCTGAACCGCAGCTTCGCTCCCCACCGGCTCGCCGACCTCCACCAGCAGAGCCTGGAGGTGCTGCGGGCGCGGGAGTTGTTGGACTGCCATGGCCCTGAAGGGCTTGAACCGGCGTTGCTGGTCCTGGATCTGCACAGCACCACGGCGGCCATGGGCAACAGCCTGGTGCTCTATGGCCGCCGCCCCTGTGATCTGGCCCTGGCGGCCGGCATTCAGCAGCGGCTGGGGCTGCCGGTCTATTTGCATGAGGCCGATGCGGCCCAGTCGGGCTTTCTGGTTGAGCGCTGGCCCTGCGGCCTGGTGATTGAGGTGGGGCCGGTGCCCCAGGGAGTCCTGCGCGCGGCGATCTGTCAGCAGACCCAAGCAGCTCTGGAAGCCGCCCTGGCGGTGCTGGCGGCGGCCGCCGCGGGTGACCTCAGGCTGCCGCCCCGGTTGGTGGTGCATCGCCACCTGGGCAGCGTGGATCTGCCCCGACGCAGCGACGGTTCACCAGCGGGGCTGCTCCACCCCAGCCTCGAGGCTGCCGACTGGAGGCCCCTGCGGCCCAGCGATCCGGTGTTCATCGACAGGAGCGGCTGCCCTGTTCCCCTGGGGGCGGCAATGCCGCCCCATCTGCCGGCCCAGGAGACCTACTGGCCCGTGTTCATCAACGAGGCGGCCTACGGCGAGAAGGGCATCGCCTTCAGTCTCACCACCCGTGAGAGCTGGCCGGTGCCGCAACTCTGGCTGGCTGATCTGGCCAGCCTGAGCCGCCGCCTTCAGCGCGGTGCGCCGTTGTAGTTGACCCGCACCACGTCGCGGCCATCGGCCGAGACGGTGATCTCGGTTTCAACGGACGGACGCTGATTCTGCTGCTGCCAGCCGGGAGCCCCGCCCTGAAAGCGGAACACGTAGGTGTTGCTGTTGTTGTTGCGGTTGTCGCGGGCGTTGTTGTTGTTGCCGTCGTCAGGGCTTTTGATCAGGCAGGGATTCTCAGGATTGGCGGTCTGGAACATGCATTGGGCCGGCCGGTAGCGGCTCAGACCACCGTTCTGGGCGATGGCTGTGGTCCTGGCCAGATTGATGGCTCGGATGGCGCTGGCGGGAACAGCCGGTTGCGCCAGGGCTGAACCCGATCCCAGCGGGCTCATCGGCACAGTGGCCGCCAGTCCCATGGCGGCGATCGTCAGAACGTTCGACAGGGAGAGGGATCGCATGGCAGGTGATACAGAGCGCACAAGGTCGCACCCAGATCACCGTCCCGCCCTGCCGCTGTCAATGCACGATCAATGGATGGGGCGGCTCAACCGCAGGCCAAGGTGGACTGCTCTTTGGTGCAGGGCAGATCGCTGACACTGCCATCGGCCCAATAGATACGCAGGCGATCGTCGTTGGTCCCACTGCGGAAGGTCAGGGATTTGACCACCCCCGCCGGGGCCCGGTCGTTGCCCCGGGCAGACGGAGCGGCCGGCAGTCGGTTCAGCCGTTGCTCCAGCTGTTGCACCTGCAGTTCCAGCTGTTCCTGCCGTTGCAGCAGCTGGTTGTTGCGGACGCTCTCGGCTTGTTGGCAGCCGCCCAGAAACAAAGGCAGGGCCAGGGCCAGCAGCGACAAAGCCAATCCGCCAGCGGGGCGGTGGCGTTTCATCAGCCTGAAGGGTTGGCGCATGGTCTGGCGGCGAGCTTCAAGGTCCTAGCAGCGGCGTGGGGGACGGCTCATCAGCTCAG
This sequence comes from Cyanobium sp. C1_MAG_00004, assembly GCA_027486935.1. Taxonomy (GTDB): domain Bacteria; phylum Cyanobacteriota; class Cyanobacteriia; order PCC-6307; family Cyanobiaceae; genus RGUW01. Next base: position 28,327 of record JAIXOF010000194.1, read on the forward strand.
CTAATGATGATGATCAGCAACGCTTCTGCTCCCTGGGGCGGGAATCCCCCTGGCAAGCGCAAACTTGCTTTACAGTCCTTCATGACGGTTCACCGTCTTTTCGGGATTCCGTCCTTCTTACCTTTTCTCGTTCTCATGACCACCACTCTCCAGCAGCGCTCCGGCGCCAACAGCTGGCAGCAGTTCTGCGAGTGGGTCACCTCCAC
>JAIXOF010000183.1 GCA_027486935.1 Cyanobium sp. C1_MAG_00004
AATGGTCAGTGGCGGCTGTGCTGGCTGTGGTTGTGGTCGTGGCTGGCGCTGGTGCTCGATGGCGTACCCGATGGGTGATCGGGATGGGCCTGAACTGAGGCAGTCGGCCATGAACTGACTGCACCTGCCAGCAGCAGGCAGAGGCTGAACCGCCGCAATAGCGGCATCAGGGCCTGGGAAGGACGAAAGTCGCGCACATTCCGATGAGAAAGACAGCCGGAAGCTATCGACACCTCGGAGGGCCTCGGGTAGCAACGGTCACCAAAGTTTCCCTGCCGCGGTTTCCCTGACGCGGCTTTGCTCCGATTGCAGAACCTGAGCCACTCCTGGGCCAGGGTCCCCTGCAGCCCGACCGAGCCGATCAACGATCCGAACAGGGCGCCAGCGAAGACCGACAGCACCCCATGGGCGACGCCGAGCTGATGGAGCAGTGCCTCCTCATCGCTGCTGGCCTGGCCATGGGTGATCACCAGATCAGCTGCGCGGGTGGCCTTGGTGGCCGCTTGGCTCAGACGGGCAGCAGGTCTGAGAGTCGCTGGCGAAAATCGCCCTTGGGCATGCCGCCCTTGAGCTCGCCATGGATGGTGAAGTTCCCCTCGGGGTCGCTGACCAGCAGATAGGTCGGCCACCCCATGCCCTCTTTATTGGGGTACTGGGCCAGGAGCACCCGACGGAAGCGGCGATAGGTCTCGGTGTCCTGGAGCATCACACTCACAAAGGCGCAGCCCAGCTCGGTGCAGACCAGTTCGTCGTAATGACTCATGCGGTGGCAGGTACCGCAGTCTTCGGAACTGAACTTGAGGAGGTGAAGCATGGATGGTCCAGGCCTGGCTAAGCGGGACTGAGGGGAAGCTAGGGGGCCAGTTGATAAGATCTGCAGATTGGTCACAACCCGTCTGGGAGTGGCTCAGCAGTTTCGTCCCGTCAGGTCAGGTCATGTCCCGCGTCTGTGAGCTCACCGGCAAGCGCGCCAACAACGGCATGGCCGTCTCGCACTCCCACGTGCGCACCAAAAAGCTGCAGCAGGTGAACCTGCAGGAACGCCGGCTCTGGTGGGCCGAAGGCAACCGCTTCATCAAGTTGCGCGTGTCAACCCGCGCCCTCAAGACCATTCAGAAAAAAGGTCTTGGCGCCTATGCCCGCGAGTTGGGCATCAACCTGGCTCGCATTTGACCTGCTCGAGGGCAGTGCTGCCCCCAACGGTCCAACAGGCCTGATGACTGAAACCCTGCGCCGACGCCGGTTGCTTGAAGTCGGTTTTCGGGCACTAACTTGCTCTGCTGCGGTCCTCTGGATTTCTCCATCCCGCGCTTTGGCCTTGGGCGGCACCTTGCCTCCGCTTCAGGAACCTGCCCCCGGGTTCCGGCTCGATGGTGTCGAACCTGCACCTGGTGGAACAGCTAAGCCGGTGACTCTCGGCCTCGACGATTGCCGAGGGTCCTGGCTGGTGCTGTATTTCTATCCACGGGACTTCACCAGCGGCTGCACACTGGAAGCCCGTGGCTTTCAACGGGATTTGCCCCGGTTTGAGGCGGCAGGAACCAGGGTCATCGGCATCAGTGCCGATGACCCTGAGCAGCACGCCGAGTTCTGCGGCAGTGAAGGACTGCGCTACACCCTGCTCTCGGATCCGGGCGGACTGGTGAGCCAGCGTTATGGATCGTGGATTCCGCCCTATTCCCAGCGGCACACCTTTCTGATCGATCCGCAGGGAGTGCTGCGGGCGAGCTGGGTTGCCGTGCGACCCGCGGGTCACAGCCAGGAAGTCCTGGCCGAACTGCAGCGGCTTCAGGCTTCGGCCTGATCAGGCGTGGAACAGACGAGCGTGGCTGTCAGCCTGGGCGCGCAACAGTTGCAGACGGTTCTGCGCTGCAGGCCTGTCCAGCTGGGCCTGCCAGGCCGCCAATAACGCAGGCATCGGGGTGGGCTGATCCAGGTTGTGACACGAACAACCGAGATCAGCTGCGGCAGCTTCGACCTTGGGGTCGTAGCTCAAAGCCGCCACCGGCGCACCGCTGACCGCGGCCAGGATCAGGCCATGCAGACGCATGGCGATCACCAGACCGGCGGTGGCAAACATGGCCCGGGCTTCCCGCGGGGTCTGGGCCGTGACCTGGCGGCTGCGGCTGCGCAGGGCCTCGGGCATCACCCCGGCCCGCTCGAGCAGGGCGAACAGGGTCTGATCCTGATCGCCGTGAAAAGGGAGCCAGATCACCGGGCGATTGCCTGACTCGGCCAGGGCGGCGAGGGCCTGCAGATAGGGACGCCAGGCCTCGGGGGTGAGCAGCAGTGTCGGCCTGAAACAGACCATGATCGGCCCGCCGCTGCCGCGCCACTGCTCTGATGGGCTGGCCCAGACGGGGTCGCTGCCAAAGGCATCGCGGCGCCCCAGGTTCTCAGCCAGCTCGGCTGAGGCCCGATCCCGCCAGCGAATGCCCTGCACCAGCGGCAACAGGGCCCGCACCAGCAGACGACTGCGGCGGCGGCGCAGGGGTCCCAGACCCTGACCCCAGAGCAGCACGGGCTTGCCCTGCAGCCGCGCAGCGCTGATCAGGGCGGCGTAGTACAGCAGGCTGGTGAAACTGGTGGAGTCCTGCAGCAGGCTGCCGCCGCCCAGCACCAGGCCTCGGCAATGCCCCAGGGCCCTGAGCACCTCCTTGAGGCTGCGCCGGTTGACGGTGGCCACGCCATGGCGTTGCTGGACCTGCAGCTGGTCACGGGCTGTGACGCGTACCGGTGTCTTGGCCGGTAGCTGGGCCAGCAGCACCTCCAGCAGGGCGTCATCGCCCAGGTTGTGTTCGCCGTAGTAACCGCACAGCAGCAATGGCCGCTGATCGCCCGGCCGGTCCGTCAGAAAAGATGCCATTGGCGCGAGCTTAGGCCTGGCTCCATAGAGTCCCTGCATGCATGCGCTCTCCCTGCCCACCTGGTGGATCCACGTCAGTTCCGTGCTCGAGTGGCTGGTGGCGATCGCTGCCGTCATTGCCCTGGGACGCGCCCGCTCCGAAACGGGTTGGCGCTGGCTGGCGCTGGCGATGGTGCCGGCCCTGGTGAGCGCGATGGCAGCCTGCACCTGGCACCTGTTTGACAACGCCAGCGCCTTGAACGGGCTGGTGGTGCTCCAGGCCGGAACCACCTTCCTAGGCAACGCTGCCATGGCGGCCGCAGCCTGGAACCTGTTGCGCCTGCAGCGGACCTCCCATGGTTGAGCCGGTCAACGGATTGGTCACGGCAGCCCTGCTGTGGTTGGCAGCAGTCGATCCGGCGCCCCTGTTTGCGCTGTCGCTGGTGCCCTACCTGGCCTTTCTGTGGTGCGCCCGCAGGATCCAGGGCTTTCCCCCCCTGGCCCTGCGGGGGTTTGAGCTGACCCTGGTGTTCGTCGGGGTCACCATCGCCGCTGCCCTGATCGCCCAGCAGCAGTTCGGACGGCAACTGGCTGATGTGGATCCCTTGCACGGCAGTGCCGAGTCCTTTTTGACCCTGTCGAACCTGTTGGTGGCCGGCGGATTCTCGTTGGCGGCACGGCAGGCCAGCCCCAAGCGATGAACAAGTCTTAAGCGTCGTCCCAGGCCCGCGACGGGACCCGGAAGATGGTTGCGTCGGCATCTGGATCCATGCTCGCTCCCCTTCTGGCCATTGCGCCCGCCTCTGTCAGCTGGTCGCCCAAGGTGGCGCTGGTGATGGTCATCTGCAACGTGATCGCCATTGCCATCGGCAAGGCCACGATCAAGCAGCAGAACGTGGGTCTGCAGCTGCCCAGCGCCGCCATGTTCGGTGGCTTCAGCCATGGCGCCATGCTCGGCACCCTGAGCCTGGGGCACATCATTGGCATCGGCGCCATTCAGGGTCTGGCTGCCCGCGGCGTGCTCTGAGCCGGTTCAACGCAATCCCAGCAGATAGGGCAGCGCACGCCAGCCATAGCGCTCGAAGCGATAGTCAAACAGCAGGGCGGAGAGCTGATCCGCCCTGACCCCTTCAAGTCCTCGCAGCAGCCGTTCGAGGCGCCGGTCAGCCCTGTTGCTGGCCAGGCCCAGCCAGGTGCGGCAAGCCAATCGGCCGCTTAGGGGCCAGCGCCAGCCGAGCTGCTTCTGCAGCAATCGGCGATAAGGAACCAAAGCCCTGAGCTGCTCCCCCTCATCGCGCCCCTGCTGCTGACGCCCGATCGCGTCGAGCAGCAGGGGCAGCAGGGTTCTACTGCTGGCTAGGGCATGGCGGATGCCCTCGCCGCCCAACAGGTTGGCCGTGCTCACCGCATCGCCCAGTCCGATCAGGCGTCCGCGGCTGTGGGGCTCGTGCCGGCTGACCGTGCTGCGGATCGCCCCACCATGGCGGTCGAGCACCGTGGCTGACCCCAGATCACAGCGGGCCAAAAGGGTCTCGAGGCTGCGGCCCAGGGCCGGCTGGGGCTGTTGCGGGTCGATCAGTCGGCAGACGCCGACCTTGAGCTGGCCCGGTTGCATCGGAAAAATCCAGCCGTAGCCCTGGCGCACCCACTGGGATCCCAGCATGAAACTGAGACGGCCGGACCAGGGTTCCCACAGCGGCTGATCAACGGCCAGCAGCCACTCGAGCCCCACCCCCGCCACCAGGGGATGGGCGCGTGGATCCGGCTCGCCCAGCAGGGTACGGGCCTGGCCTGTGGCATCCACCACCCAGCTGCTGGTGATGCCTGTGCAGCGCCCGTCTGCCTGGCGCACCGTCGTGACCATGGCGCCGTCGACCGCCTGGCAGCCCAGGGCCGTGCAGCCGAGCTGCACCTGGGCCCCCCAGCCGGCGGCCTGTTGCAGCTGCCACCGGCGCAGGGCCGCAAAATCGAGCACCGCGCCCAACACCGCCGGCTGCTGCCATTGGCGCCGCTGACCATCGGGGCCGATCAGTTGCCAGCCGTTCCAACGGCTGGCCACCACCTGGGCCGGTAGGCCGAACTGCTGCAGAGCCTGCAGCGGCAGGGCTGCGCTACTGAAGGCGGCCTGCTCAGGACGCTGCAGCCTTTCGACCAGGGCGACGCTGACCCCCGCCCGGGCCAGACCGCAGGCCAGGTCGGCACCGGCAGGGCCGCCGCCCACCACCAGCACATCGAGGGTGTTCAGACCGCGACAGGCTGGGCGATCGGGGCCTGGGCGCTGCTGGCCGAGCGGCCAAAGCGTTCGATGATGCGCTGGGTCATCTGCGGCGGTGTCAGCCCCAGACTCTGCTTGCTCTGGTCAGGGGTGGCGTGGTCCACCAGCACATCGGGAATGCCGATGCGCAGGACGGGCACCAACACACCCTGGTCGTTGAGCGCTTCGACAACAGCAGCGCCAAAACCACCCGGCAGAGCCCCTTCTTCGATGGTCACCACCTTGCCGATGCGCTGGGCCATCGGCGCGATCAGGGCTTCGTCGAGGGGCCTCAGGAAGCGAGCATTGATCACGGCGGCGCGGATGCCCTGCTCCTGCAGCAGGCCGGCGGTGGCCAGGGCTGGGTACACCATGGAGCCGTAAGCCACGATCAGGAGATCGTCGCCATCGGTGAGCAGCTCACCGCGGCCGATCTGCAGGGGCTCGAACCCCTCTTCGGCCAGGGGCACGCCTTCGCCTTCGCCGCGGGGGATACGCAGGGCACAGGGGCCGCTGTGGTGAATGGAGGTCACCAGCATGCGCTGGAGCTCGGCCTCGTCCTTGGGGGCCATCACCGTGAAGTTGGGCACGGCCCGCAGATAGCTGATGTCGTACTGACCCTGGTGGGTGGGGCCATCGGCACCGACGATGCCGGCCCGGTCCAGCACAAAGGTGACCGGCAGGTTCTGAATGCCGACGTCGTGGATCAGCTGGTCAAAGGCCCGCTGCAGAAAGGTGCTGTAAATCGCCACCACGGGCTTCAGGCCCTCGCAGGCCATGCCCGCGGCCATGGTCACGGCGTGCTGCTCGGCGATGCCCACATCGAAGTACTGCTTGGGCAGGGCCTTCTCGAGCAGATCCAGGCCTGTGCCGGTGGCCATGGCGGCCGTGATGCCGACCACGGTGGGATCCTGCTCACACAATTTGACCAGGGTCTGGCCAAACACCTTGCTGTAGCTGGGGGGCTTGGGCTTGCTCGAGGGGTAGGCCTTGCCGGTGGCCAGGTCAAAGGCGCTCTGGGCGTGATAGCCCACCTGGTCCTGCTCGGCGTAGGGATAACCCTTGCCCTTGGTGGTGGCCACATGCACCAGCACCGGACCGCCGGTGCGATGAGCCTGCTCGAAGGTGCGCACCATCTCAGCGATGTTGTGACCGTCGATGGGGCCCATGTAGGTGAAGCCGAGCTCTTCGAACACGGCGCCCACCTTGGGCACCGCAAGGCGCTTCATGCTCTCCTTGAGATTCTTGAGCTCGTTCGGGAGCTCGCCGTGCATCAGCGGCAGGCTGCGGATCGCCTCTTCGACGTTGTCGGTGAGAAACTGCAGGGGCTTGCTGTGCCGCATGCGGTTCAGGTGGGTCGACAGCGCCCCCACAGGCGGGCTGATTGACATGTCGTTGTCGTTCAGCACCACCAGTAGGTTGGTCCTGGGCAGGTGGCCGGCGTGGTTGATGGCCTCAAGCGCCATGCCACCGGTCATGGCACCGTCGCCGATCACGGCGACGCACTTGAACTGTTCGCCGCGCTGGTCCCGGGCCAGGGCCATGCCCAGGGCCGCCGAGATGCTGGTGGAGGCGTGGCCAGCGCCGAAATGGTCGAAACGGCTCTCACAACGTTTCAGATAGCCGGCGACGCCATCCTTTTGCCGCAGGCTGTCAAACGTGCGGTAGCGACCGGTGATCAGCTTGTGGGGATAGGCCTGATGGCCCACATCCCAGACCACCTTGTCGTGGTCCAGATCCAGGGTCTGGTAGAGGGCCAGGGTCAGCTCGACCACCCCAAGACCCGGTCCCAGGTGACCACCACTGGTGCTGACGACCTCAAGATGCCGCTCGCGAATCTGACGGGCGATGCCCTCGAGCTCAGCAGTACTGAGGCCATGCAGCTGATTGGGATGGCTCAGCTCGCTGAGATGCATGCCTGCGGCTCAATTGGCTTGCAATCTAGGCCTTGCACCGTTGTGGACGGCGTCAACGGACACCATCGCCCGGTGGACGGGCAGCCCGGTTGCCAGACTGCAGACATGAGCCAGAACCCGCTGCCCCCAACGCGTCTGAGTCAAGGCGACAGCGCCGATCGGGATCCCGCCGCCTACGTGCAACGGGTGCTGCGGGCGCGGGTCTACGACGTGGCGATCGAATCGCCGCTGGAGCCGGCACCCAACCTCTCCAAACGGCTGGACAACCAGGTGTGGCTGAAACGGGAGGACCTGCAGCCCGTGTTCAGCTTCAAGCTGCGAGGAGCCTTCAACAAGATGGCTTCGCTGCCGCCTGCGGAACTGGCCCGCGGCGTCATTGCCGCCAGTGCCGGCAACCACGCCCAGGGTGTGGCGCTGGCCGCCCAGACCCTGGGCTGCCGGGCCGTGATCGTGATGCCGGTCACCACTCCCGAGATGAAGGTCAGGGCTGTGGCTGCCCGCGGCGCCGAGGTGGTGCTCCACGGGGACACCTACGACGCCGCCTATGAACGGGCGCGCCACCTCGAGGCCGAGAAGGGATACACCTTCATTCACCCGTTTGACGATCCCGACGTGATCGCAGGCCAGGGCACGATCGCCCTGGAGCTGGTGCGTCAGTGTTCTGTCCCGCCCGACGTGGTGTACGTGGCCGTCGGCGGGGGCGGTCTGATCGCCGGGGTGGCCAGCTTTCTCAAAAGCGTCTGGCCCCAGGTCGAGGTGATCGGGGTCGAGCCGACCGATGCCGATGCCATGACCCGCTCGCTGGCGCAGGGGCAGCGGGTGCGTCTCGATCAGGTGGGCCTGTTCGCCGACGGTGTGGCCGTACGCGAGGTGGGCGAACTCACGTTTGAGCTGGCACGGCAGACGGTCGACGCCATGGTCACCGTGGACACCGACGCGATCTGCGCCGCCATCAAGGACGTGTTCGGTGACACCCGCTCGATTCTGGAACCCGCCGGCGCCCTGGCCGTCGCCGGCCTCAAGGCCGATGTGGAACGGCGGGGGCTGCACGGCAAGCAGCTGGTGGCGGTGGCCTGCGGGGCCAACATGAATTTCGACAGGCTGCGGTTCGTCGCCGAACGAACCGAGATCAGCGAAGACAAAGAGGCGATGCTGGCTGTCGAAATCCCCGAGGAGCCAGGAAGTCTGCGACGGTTCTGCACCCTGCTGGGTACCCGAAACCTGAGCGAGTTCAGCTACCGATTGGCCGACACCCGCAGGGCCCACATTTTTGTGGGAGTTCAGACCAGCGGCACCAGCGATGAACTGGAGCTGATCCACGACGTGCGCGCCGCCGGCTTTGCCTGCCTGGATCTGTCCAACGATGAACTGGCCAAGCTGCACCTGCGGCACATGGTCGGCGGACGGCTGCCCGCCGGCGCCGGTGAAGCGAGCGGGGCCGGGCGCGAGCTGCTCTACCGCTTTGAGTTCCCAGAACGCCCCGGCGCCCTGATGCGCTTTCTGACCAGCCTTCATCCGAACTGGAACATCAGCATCTTTCACTATCGAAACCACGGTGCCGATGTGGGCCGCATCGTCGTCGGCGTGCAGGTTCCCGAGGCTGAGATGGCTGACTGGGAAACCTTTCTGGAAGGTCTCGGCTACAGCTACGTCAACGAGAGCGACAACCCGGCCTACCGCCTGTTTCTGGGTGAGGTGGCAACAGCCGCCTGGGTTGGGTAGCGTTCCAGTCCATGGATGCTGAGCCCGCAGACCTGAACGCAACCGCAGGGGCCTCACCGGTGCCCGAGCCTCCGGGCCGTGAGCAACTTCCCCTGCCCGCAAGGCTCGAGGCGATCCTGTATCTCAAGGGCAAACCGCTGAGCCTGGGCGAGCTGGCCCAGATCGCCGGCACCGGTCGCGACGAGACCGAGCTGGCTCTGCTGACCCTGATGGCCGACTATGCGCACCGCAACACGGCCCTGGAAATCGTCCAGGACGGTCACCGCTACAGCCTTCAACTGCGCCATGGCCTGGCCGACCTGGTGCAGGACCTGCTGCCGGTGGACCTGTCCACCGCCGCTCTGAGGACCCTGGCCACCATCGCCCTCAAGAAGCGGATCCTGCAATCGGATCTGGTGGAACTGCGGGGCTCAGGCGCCTACGACCACATCAAGGACCTGCTGGCGCAGGATTTCATCGAACGCAAACGCCAGAGCGATGGTCGCTCGTACTGGCTCAGCCTGAGTGAAAAGTTTCACCGCACCTTTGCGGTCAAGGCCGAAAACCTCAACCGGGTCGCTTGACTAGCCTGAAGCCTCCAACGGCCCCCACTGCGTCATGGAGATTCTCGGCCAGCTGTTTCCCGTGCTGGCACGGACCCTCGAGATTTACTCACTGATCCTGCTGGTGCGGGTCCTGCTCAGCTGGTTCCCCAACCTCGACTGGGGCAGCAACCCGGTCCTGGCCACGGTCAGCTCGATCACCGATCCCTACCTCAATGCCTTCCGGGGGCTGATCCCGCCGATCGGGGGCCTGGATCTTTCGGCAATCCTCGCCTTTCTGGCGCTGCAGTTGGGTCAGAGCCTGCTGCTGGGTGCCGGGGGAGCGTTCATGGGCAGCGGCTACTGACGGCCGTCACCAGGGCCTGCCACTCAACCCAGATCGAGCTGCTGCTCGAGCGGCAGCAGCTCATCACCCTCTGCAGCCCTGGTGCGCACCGGAGCGGTGAAGCCCCTGGCCTTGACGCTGCGCACCAGCAATGGTCCCGGCGTGCCCATCGGCACCGCCAACCGCAGCGCGAAATCGGATTCGCCCGGGGGCACATCACCGATGGAGCCCACCCGGCTGCGGTTCTGCAGCACCGGTTCGCCGCTGGCATCGAGGATCAGGGCGAACACATCGGTGTCGACCACGGTCTGCCGGCCAGGGTTGCGCACGACCCCGCTGAGGGCCCAGCAACCGGCCCCGGTCGGCCTGCTGAGACCGCTCTGAGAAGCAGAATCGCTGCTGGGACAGGGCTGCAGCTGGGCCGACTCGACGGCCAGGTCGGCTGCCCATGCAGGCGCGCCAAGCCCTAACAGCAACGCCAGCACCACAGACAGGGCGGCGAACCAGGAACCCAGCTGACCCACGCGTGTTCTCACCGCCGATCTCCGCTGCCTTGGATCACGTTACGGGCGGCACGACTGGCCAACTTGTCGAGATTGGCGGCAGCCACCTGCTCGAGGCTGAGGCCCAGCTCGGTGCACAACTGGGCCACGTACCAGAGCACATCGCCAAGTTCGAGGCAGAGGTCGTCGCGTACGGCCTGGTCAAACACGCCGTCCCGGTCCCGCAGGACCTTCTTGATTTTGTCGGCCACCTCGCCGGCTTCACCGCACAGACCAAGGGTGGGATAGATCGGATTGGCTCCGGCGTCTGGGTACCGGGCCGTCTGCCTGGAGCGGGACTGGTAGCTCGCTAGGTCCATGGAGAAAGGGGCCGCGACGGGGCTGAATGGTAGTTTCAGCAATACCTTTGGCATGCCCATGGTCAGGCACGATCTCATGCGTCGCACCAAGATCGTGGCCACCATCGGCCCGGCAACCGAATCGCCCGAACGGCTCAGGGAGCTGATCGAAGCCGGGGCAACGACCTTTCGCCTCAATTTCTCCCACGGGGACCACAGCGAGCACGCGGCCCGGATCACCACCATCCGTCAGGTGGCCAGGGAGATGGGCCTGCACATCGGCATCCTGCAGGACCTGCAGGGGCCCAAAATTCGCCTGGGGCGCTTTGCCGGCGGTCCGATCACCCTGGCCAAAGGCGACCGGTTCAGCCTCACCTCCCGGGATGTGAGCTGCAACCAGTCGATCGCCACGGTCACCTACGACAAGTTGGCCGACGAGGTGACCCAGGGCAGCCGCATCCTGCTGGATGACGGGCGGGTGGAGATGCTGGTCGAAAGCGTCGACCAGGCCGAGCAGACCCTGCATTGCAGCGTGACCGTCGGCGGCGTTCTCTCCAACAACAAAGGGGTCAACTTTCCTGATGTGCAGCTGTCGATCCGCGCCCTGACCGACAAGGACCGCCGGGATCTGGCCTTTGGCCTTGAGCAGGGTGTGGACTGGGTGGCCCTGAGCTTCGTGCGCAATCCCTCGGATCTGCAGGAGATCCATGCACTGATCCGCAGCCACGGCCATCAGACGCCTGTGGTGGCCAAGATTGAGAAATTCGAGGCGATTGAGCAGATCGACGCGATCCTGCCCCTCTGCGACGGGGTGATGGTGGCCCGCGGTGATCTGGGCGTGGAGATGCCCGCCGAAGAGGTCCCCCTGCTCCAGAAGGAGCTGATCCGTAAGGCCAACAGCCTGGGCATCCCGGTGATCACCGCCACCCAGATGCTTGATTCAATGGTTAGCTGCCCCAGGCCGACCCGGGCCGAAGTCAGCGATGTGGCCAACGCCATTCTCGATGGCACCGATGCGGTGATGCTCTCGAACGAAAGCGCTGTGGGCGACTTTCCGGTCGAGGCGGTCTCGACCATGGCCACGATCGCCCAACGCATCGAGCGCGACTACCCCCAACGGGTGCTCGACAGCCACATGGCGACCACGATCCCGAACGCGATCTGCCAGGCCGTCAGCAGCATCGCCCGCAACATGAATGCAGCGGCGATCCTGCCGTTGACCAAGAGCGGATCCACGGCCCGGAATGTCAGCAAGTTCAGGCCCAGCACCCCGATTCTGGCGATCACCTCAGACGAGAACGTGGCCCGTCGTTTGGCCCTGATCTGGGGGGTCAACCCGCTGCTGGTGAGCGACCAGAGCTCCTCCACCAGCACCTTCAGCCTGGCGATGGGACTGGCCAGGCAGATGGGCTACCTCAACGATGGCGACCTGGTGGTTCAGACCGCCGGCACCCTTGCTGGGGTCAGCGGCTCCACCGACTTCATCAAGGTGGGTGTGGTCACCGCCGCCCTGGCCCCCGGCCAGGGCATCGGCGCCGGATCGGTCAGCGGCAGGGTCCGCCTGGTGGAGTCGGCCGCCGATGCCGAGTCGGTGCAATCAGGCGAGATCATCGTCGTGCGCGAAAGCAGCGAAGCGTTCCTTGAAGCCTTCCGCCGGGCCAAGGCCCTGATCGCCGAGTCAGGACTCGAGAGCCATGCAGCCCAGACCGCCGAGCGCACGGGGCTGCCGGCGATCGTCGGCGTCAGCGACGCGATGACCAAGCTCTGCCAGGGCGAGATCGTGACCCTCGATCTGCGCCAGGGTGTGGTCCATCGCGGCGCCCGCAGCCTCAATCCAGGCTCGGTCGGCACGCCTGTCACCTAAGAGATTCCAATGGCCCCCTCACGGCTGCCGCCGGGCGAAACCATCGCCATGGCGTTGCGCACACTGCGGGCCAACCGACTGCGCAGTCTGCTGACGATGCTGGGCATCGTCATCGGCAATGCCTCGGTGATCACCCTGGTCGGTATCGGCCGAGGGGCGCAGAACCTGGCCGAAGGTCAGCTCAGCAACCTTGGTGCCAACGTCCTGTTCGTGGTCCCGGGCAACAACGACACCCGCCGCCAGGGGATCGATTTTCCCAAGAGCCTGGTGCTCGAGGACGCCGAAGCGATCGCCACGCAGGTCCCCAGCGTGCGCCGTGTCGCACCCCAAATCACCCTCAGCGAGGTGGTGCAGTCAGGCGGGATCAGCTCGACGGCCTCGGTGTCGGGGGTGACCCCCGAGTTTCTGCCCGTCCGCCAGTTCGAGATGGCTACGGGACGCTTTTTCAGCGCCGACGATCTGCGCTCGGCCCGCAATGTGGCCGTGATCGGCCCTGATCTGGCCACCAAGATGTTCCCGGGCCGCCAGGCGCTTGGACGCCGGCTGCGGTTGCGGGATCAGAGCTTCGAGGTGATCGGCGTGCTGCAGCCCAAGGGTGCTGTGTTCGGGCAGAACCAGGACGAGGCCGCCTACGTGCCCCTGACGACGATGGTCAGCCGTCTGTCAGGACGGGACCCGACCTATGGGGTCAGCCTCAACTTCGTCAGCGTCGAAGCCCGCGACGAAGCCAGTATGGGGGCTGCGGCCTTTCAGATCACCAACCTGCTGCGCCAGCGGCACCGCATCCTGCGCGAGGACGATTTCGCCGTGCGCTCCCAAAAGGACGCCCTGTCGATCGTCAGCACGATCACCGGTGGACTGACCCTGATGCTGGCCGCCATCGGTGCCATTTCCCTGCTGGTGGGCGGCATCGGCATCATGAACATCATGCTGGTCTCGGTCAGTGAACGCACCAGCGAGATCGGGTTGCGCAAGGCCCTGGGTGCCCGCAGTGGGGACGTGCTGCAGCAGTTCCTGATCGAATCCCTGGTGCTCAGCAGCCTGGGGGGCGTGATCGGCAGTGCCATCGGCATGGGTGCCGTCAGCCTGGTGGCCCTGGTGACCCCGCTGCCCGCCACAATCGGCGCCGGAACCGTGCTGGTCACCGTCGGCCTGTCGGGCTCGATCGGTCTGTTTTTCGGCGTGGTGCCGGCCCGGCGCGCAGCCCGACTGGATCCGATCGTGGCCCTGCGCAGCCTCTGAAACAAGGCAAGGGAAAGCTGAAGAAAGGATGAAAGCGGCGAAACCGTTGCTTTCGTCACCAACAGCGGGCAGGCCGCAATGGCTTAGTGGAGAGACTGAACGGGCCCTGGGCCGTGAATCTCGTGTCGTGTGGCTACCGCAACTCCAGTGACCGGATGGTGATCGCCCGTTGCCTGGGGCCCGACTCCTTCTTTCTGGAGCGAGTGGTCTTCCCGTTCGAACTGCTCAGCTTTCAGTGTCCCGATGACAGCGAACTCGAGATCTGGACCCATGGGCTCGGCGGCGCAGAACTGGTCGAGACCATCCCGGTCAGCGACCTGCTGATCGAGCCGGACCAATCAGGGGTGGTGAACTTTGCAACGCAGTCCGCAGCGCAGTCAGCAGCGCAGATCGATTCGGCCGCCTGAGTCCTGGTCCCTCCCCTGTTTGCTGAGGGGCCCCGTTACACTTGTTAAGAAATCGGATCGGGATCCTCTGCGATGAACCAGCGCTGGCGTGTTCTGGCCCTGTGGGTATTGCCTGTTGTTGTCGCCGGATTCCTGATCTGGCAGGTTCTGGGCAGCGGCAATCTGACCCGCATGGGCGCCGGTTCCAGCAGCGGCGGCCCCACGGTCGCGCCGCGCAACGCTGCGGTGGCCCGCATGAGCTACGGGCGGTTTCTCGATTACGTCGATGCCGGCCGGGTCACGGCAGTTGACATCTTTGACGGCGGACGGACTGCGGTGATCGAGGCCGTGGACCCCGATCTCGACAACCGGGTCCAGAGACTGCGGGTTGATCTGCCTGGGGTTGCACCAGAGCTGGTCAACAAACTCAAGGATCAGGGCATCAGCTTCGACATTCATCCGCCCAAGCAGGCCCCGCCGGCCCTGGGAATCCTGGGAAACCTGCTGTTCCCCCTGCTGCTGATCGGCTCGCTGGTGTTTCTGGCCCGCCGGGGCAACGGCATGCCCGGTGGTCCTGGCCAGGCGATGCAGTTCGGCAAGACCAAGGCCCGTTTCCTGATGGAAGCCGAAACGGGGGTCAAATTCGATGACGTGGCTGGTGTTGATGAGGCCAAGCAGGACCTCGAGGAAGTGGTGACCTTCCTCAAGACACCCGAGCGCTTCACCTCGATCGGCGCCAAGATTCCCAAGGGTGTGCTTCTGGTTGGACCTCCCGGCACCGGTAAGACCCTGCTGGCCAAGGCGATCGCCGGCGAAGCCGGCGTGCCGTTCTTCTCCCTGTCAGGTTCCGAGTTCGTTGAGATGTTTGTCGGCGTCGGTGCCAGCCGCGTCCGCGATCTGTTCAAACGCGCCAAAGAGAACAGCCCCTGCCTGATCTTCATTGACGAGATCGACGCTGTCGGTCGCCAGCGCGGTGCCGGCATCGGCGGCGGCAACGACGAGCGGGAACAGACCCTCAACCAGCTGCTCACCGAAATGGACGGCTTTGAGGGCAACAGCGGCATCATCATCATCGCCGCCACCAACCGGGCCGATGTGCTCGATTCGGCCCTGATGCGTCCGGGTCGCTTCGACCGCCAGGTGCAGGTTGATGTGCCCGACATCAAAGGCCGGCTGTCGATCCTGAAGGTGCACAGCCGCAACAAAAAAATGGCTGACGATGTCAGCCTCGAAGCCATTGCCCGCCGCACCCCTGGCTTCTCGGGCGCTGACCTGGCCAACCTGCTCAACGAAGCGGCGATCCTGACGGCCCGCCGCCGCAAGGAGGCCACCGGCCTGGCCGAGATCGACGACGCCGTTGATCGTGTGATCGCAGGAATGGAAGGCAAGCCCCTGACCGACGGCCGCAGCAAGCGCCTGATCGCGTACCACGAAGTCGGCCACGCCCTGGTGGGCACCCTGGTCAAGGCCCACGACCCCGTGCAGAAGGTCACCCTGATTCCCCGCGGCCAGGCCCAGGGCCTGACCTGGTTCTCGCCCGACGAAGAGCAGATGCTGGTCAGCCGCGCCCAGTTGCGGTCCCGCATCATGGGAGCCCTGGGTGGTCGCGCCGCTGAAGAGGTGGTCTTCGGCCATGAAGAGGTCACCACCGGCGCCGGCGGCGACATCCAACAGGTCGCTTCCATCGCCCGTCAGATGGTGACCCGCTTTGGCATGAGCAATGTCGGTCAGTTCTCGCTCGAAGCCGGCAATCAGGAGGTCTTCCTGGGTCGCGACCTAATGACCCGCAGCGACGGCTCCGATGCCATGGCCACCAAGGTCGACGAGGCCGTTCGCGCCATCGTTGAAAGCTGCTATCGCGACACGGTGAAACTGGTGGGTGAGCATCGCGCCTGCATGGACCGGGTTGTCGACGTGCTGATCGAGAAGGAAAGCCTCGATGGCGACGAATTCCGCGCCATCGTCGCCGAGTACACCGCCATACCTGAAAAGGAACGGTTCTCCCCCCTGCTCGGCAAAGCCGAATCAGCCCAGGCCTGAGAGTCAACCCTCAAGCCAGACCCTCTAAATCCGTCAGGCCATGCAGGGCTCGGGCCTACCCAACTCTGAGGTCAGTGCCCTGCAGCTGGGGACCCTGGGCAATGCCGTTGGCGCGGCGGCAGCCCTTGTGTTCTATCTGCGCTCCGGTTCTGATGCCCTGCTGCTCGATGGCCTGTACACGGCCGTGATGGCCGGGGCATCCGTGATCGCCGCTCAGGTGAATCGCGCGGCTCTGCAGCCGCGCAGCCGGGCCTATCCCTTTGGCGCCTCGGGACAGGAACCGCTCTATGTGCTGTTCCGCACCCTGGTGCTGCTCGGCATCATCGCCTTTGCGATGGTGTCGGCAGCCGGCAAGGTGATCAGCTACCTGCAGGGCGGCTCAATCCCAACGGTCAGGCTCGATGGGCTGGGCTGGTATTTCAGCGCCATGGTGCTGCTGAACCTGTGGCTGTGGCAGGTCTTTGCGGGCAGCTGGAAGCGCTGTGGCGGCAACAACAGCATGCTGCGGGGCATGGCGTTCTCGGCCCGCTTTGATGCGTTGATCTCGGCCGGCACCGGCATCGCTCTGTTGGGGTCACCGCTGCTGCTGGGCACACCGCTGGCGCCCCTGGTGCCGATCGCCGATGCCCTGCTGGTGCTGGTCTTGAGCCTGGCGCTGCTGGGTGAACCGATTGCCATCCTCAAAGACGCGGTGACCGAGGCCGCTGGCTCAAGCCGCTCGATCCCCGCAGATCTCCAAAGCCTCTGCTGCGATGCCATTAACCCTGCCCTGGCACTGCACGACTGCGCGCTGATCGAGCTGGCGATGATCCGCCTGGGCCGTACTTTCACGGCCGTGGCCTACGTGGAACCGGTGTTTGCCATGACAGCAACCCAGGTTGATGGGCTCCGTCTGGCCGTGGAACAGGACCTGGTGAGGATTCTCAAAACCGCTGTGCTGTGTGAAGTGATCCCCACAGCCATTCACCCTTACCCTGGAGCGACGAACTAAGCCAGGGCGTTCAGTCGATGGGATTCCGCTATCTCAACAAGGTCGCTTCAGCCGAACACATCAAAGAGTTTCTGGAACTCGCCGACCTGGCTGCTGGCGGGACTGACGATGCCGGCAATGTGTTTGAACTGTCCCGCCGGCTCTCGGGAAATCCAATGTCGCGCTGCCTGCGTCGGCTGCAGCAGGACACGGCAGCAGCCGCATTGATCCAATCGCGCAAGCTCTGCGGCCCCTATGACGTGGCGGCCATGAAGCAATTGCCCAAGGGCAGTCTGGGTCACACCTACG
>JAIXOF010000122.1 GCA_027486935.1 Cyanobium sp. C1_MAG_00004
GGGCGAGCAACTCGCCTTCTGAGAAGGTGCGCAGCACCGCAAGGTGCTCGAGCCGGTTCTCGTACTTGGCTGCCTCGATCAGGGTGAGGCCCATGGCACAGGGGCCGCAGCCCCAAAGAGGTCAGGGGCTATTGCCGAGCTGATCCCAAAGACACCCAGCTGTTTTGCTGCAGCTTGGTTGAGCTGCAGCTTGTGTGGAAACAGGTGAGACCGATTGATCCCCGCATTGCCATGTATGTCATCCAAGCGCTCCATTCCGACGGTTGGCGCGAGCAAGGCCGCTTTGCTGTGGAGTACTGGGCCTACCTGGAGGCTCAGACCCGCTGCTGCTCTGACGGCCGCCATTACCGAATTGTCGAGGACAGCAGCAAGCAGGTGATCACCACGGTCGATACCACCAGCTGCCGGGCGTTGTATCTGCAGCCCTGAGCAGAACAGAGGCCCAGAAAAAGCTCACCTGGCCAATTCGCACTGTTCGTGTATCTTTGCTGAGTCTTTTGCATGGGGATGCATGGCACTGAGCGGAACGGAATTGCTGGCCAAGGTCAAGGAACTGGGCGATGCACCCAAGTCCGAGCTGGTGCGTGAATGCGGTTACGTCAGCACCAAGAAAGACGGTGGTGAGCGTCTGAACTTCACGGCCTTCTATGAGGCACTGCTGGAAGCCAAGGGTCTGAGCTTTGGCGAAGGCAGTGGCAAAGGGCGGGGCAAGGGTGGTCGCACCCTCAGCTATGTCGCCACGGTGCAGGGCAATGGCAACCTGCTGATCGGCAAGGCCTATACCGCCCTGCTGGATCTCAATCCCGGCGATGAATTCGACATCAAGCTGGGCCGCAAGCAGATCAAGCTGATTCCTGCCGGTGCTCCCGACGAAGAGTGAGTGGCGGCGTGATCGTTTGTTGCGCCGCCGCCAGATGATCGATCCGCTCCTGCACCTTGGCAGCAGAGCACCAGCATCAATGGTGCCCCGTTGAGCGTCCGCGATCTCCCTTGCCTGGCTGCTCCAGCGAACCCCTGGCTTCTGGCCAGGGGTTTTCTGTAGGGTCCTTCTATGGCCCGTTATGAAGCTCACCTGCACTGCCCGCCCCTTGGGTCGGGAACTCAGCAGCACACAGCCGAACAGTTGGCTGGTGCCTTGGGTGTGGAGCTCACCTGGCTGGATCGCCGCAATGCCTCAATGGCCTTGTTGTTGCAGCCCCAGGGATTGAGTGTGCGGCTCCTGCTTGAGTTCCAGGCCCCTGGCGAAATCACCCTGCTGCTCAGCAGCCGCGAGGGCATGGGGAAAGGTGCACCGCAGACCCTCTCTTGCTTTGAGCGGGTGCTGGCACTACTGAGCGAACAACTACCGGCTACTCAACTCCGTTATCGCTCAGACCGCGACGGGCCCATCAAGCAGCGTTGATGCCGGCAAGAAGTGTGCGATCTGCTTGATGAGCCCATAACAGTAGCCATGGCTGAAAGGCACTGATGGGCTGCCTGGGTCAGCCCTGACTGACGCGTCATTGCTCAGTCTCTCGTCAACGGCAAAAGCCATGGGAGTGCTGTGCTGCGATGGCCGGGCCGGGGCCACGGCTGCAGGATTGGTGCATCGGTGCCAACCTGCAGTCATGGCCTTGTTGCTCAACATCCTTTGGTTTGTGCTGGGCGGCCTGGTGATGGGCCTGGCCTGGTGGCTGGTGGGCGTGATCTGCGCCATCACGATCATTGGCATTCCCTGGGCGCGGGCCTGCTTTGTCATCGGCAATTTTTCGTTCTGGCCCTTTGGCCAGGAAGCTGTCAGCCGCCAAGAGCTCAGCGGCCGCGCTGACATCGGCACCGGGCCCCTGGGATTGATCGGCAACGTGATCTGGTTTGTGATCGCCGGCTGGTGGCTGGCGATCGGCCACCTCACATCGGCCCTGGCCTGTTTCGTGACGATCATCGGCATCCCCTTTGGCATCCAGCACATCAAGCTGGCGTTGATTGCCCTGGCGCCGATCGGCCTGCAGGTGGTGCCCGTGCGCCGGAGCTGACGGCAACACAGCAGCGAGGGGTCCCAGCACGGTGCCCAGGCGGCTTGCTTTGGCAAGGGCTATTCAGCTGGACACAGATCAAGCATTCAGCTCAGCCCTCTCCGTGACTGCGGTCCCACTGCAGCACGATGCCTGGCGGGCCTTGCAGTTGTGAGCCAGGCTGAGGGTCTGCCACCAGCTCGCTGTGGCGGCAGGCATTGATCCAATGGCGCAGCAGCGGGTAGCGCGAGACCATCGCCGCGTACTGGGCTGAGCGGCGGTAGTGCTGCTCCAGTTGCCGGTAGTCCTGAACGCATTGCAGGGGCAGCTGCTGGCCGTGAACCAGGTCCGCATCAGGCCCGGGTTCCGGCCTGGCGCCTATCGGGCGGCTGTGATCTGCTGTTGTCATCAAAAAAGCTGCGGGCGATCAAGGTGCGGCAGACCGGCACGTCTGCACGCTGGCGTTGCTGCCTGCACGCGTCTGCCTTCTGGGTACCGCTGTCAGCGGGAGCAGACCGGTGTTGCCCAATGCAGCAGCACTACCCGCATCTCAAATCCCATGCCCTGCAGCGGTTTTGGGATGTCTGCTGATCCCTTCGGATCCAATTAAATCGGAGTCAAAACGGAGGGGGTGGGATTCGAACCCACGGTGCCTTTCAGCACGCCGGTTTTCAAGACCGGAGCCATCAACCACTCGACCACCCCTCCAGGTGATCGCCAGGATCAACCCAGCCCAACCATGATCCCATTGACGACGCCGTCGGACCAGCCCTGGCGCGCGTCCCATGAGTCCCGGCTAAGACTGAGATGCATGGTGGGAAGGGGTCGTCCCCGTGCCCGCTGTTGTTCCTTGTCCGTCCATGGCTGTTGTCAGCACTGAACTGCTCGCCTGCCAGGCCCGTTTGCTGGCCGACATGATTGAAACCCTGCCCGTCAGTCTGGCGCCGGTGGATCAGCACGCCCGCTGCCGCGATTTGGTGGCCCAGCTCGAGCGGGCCCTTTGCGCCCTGCCGGCCCACGCGCTGTGCTGAGCGGCTGGCTGAGGGGGGAGCTGGCCGTGCTCAGCCCTTGTCTCGGCAGGCCTTGAGCTTGGGTCCCAGAGCGTTGAGGCCCTGGCGGTGATCGTTCAGCCGTTGCTGCACCCGCTGCTGGCGTTCGCTCTGACGCTCAATCCACCGTTGCCGGTGCTGTTGCTCTCGCAGTCGCCAGGCGTCTAGCTCGGCGTTGTAGCGCTCATCGTCGAGCTGCTGGTCCAACTGGCTGTAGCGGCTGGCCACGTCGGGGTCCGGCGCCTTGGGTGCCGGGCTGGGTTGGTAGACCTCGGCAGCGATGGCGACCAATCCCTGGGCATCGGCCTGGCGCTGTTGCTCAAGGTCCTGTCGCTCCCGCGCCAGGGCCTTGCAGTGTTGCTGCAGCTTGTCCTGGCCGGCCGGTTGGCGCTGCCACCAGGGGCTGCAGCCGGGTAGTAGCAGCACAACCGACACCAACAGCAGCCAGGGCAACGGTGGGCATCGGACCAGGGGCGGTGCCATGGCCAGGGTTCCTGCGCGTCAGCTCAATTGTTGCTGGGTTTGGCCAGGGGCAGCAGGCACTTGTCCGAATCGCAACCGGCCGGGCCCGCTTCGAGCAGCTCGCCACCGTCGTAGCGCTGCAGGGCTTCAAAGAAGCACGCGGTGCGACGCCGCTGGACCACCTCGGCGTTCAGCCGTTGGTAGGTGGCCGCATCGATCGGTTCAAACGGCAACCGGGGGAAGGTGGCGTTGGCGTCAAAACGGGCCAGCAGCGCTGCCGAGATGTAGCCATCACCGGCATCGATGGCGTTGTGAATCGCCTCGGCCAGCGGTTCGATCTCGTGCTCACGGAACTCGACCGTGGCGCTGGTGTTGTGGGCGGTGTAGTGCTTCTGCACCTGCATGTAGAAGTCGAACTGGGCCATGGCCGAGAAGTTGTTGATCTCGACGGCATCGGCACCGGGGATGTTGGCCCAGCTCACCTCGGTGGGGATTTCCACCAGCCATTCGGTGCAACGGGGGTCGAACGGATCGTCCAGCAACCGCCCCTGCTCGTCCTTGTCGCTCTGGGACGGCACGATCGTGTAGCCGTAGTCCATGCAGGCCAGGGCCACCGGATCGTTCTTGCGGAAGGTGATGCGGCGGATGAAGCGCTGGGCCTTGGGCGGGTGCCAGCCGGGCGAAGCGCCGGTCAACAGGCTCTTGGTGCCGGCGGGCTGCACGGTGGTGCAGCGGTTGGGGCGCCGCAGGCCGTGGCGATCGCAGTAATCCCACACGGCCTCGTTGACGATTTGCTTCCAACGGCTCAGGTAGGCCGCTTCCTGGGCCTTGAAGGCCTGGCCCTGGGCGGTGTCGGGGCGGCCGGCTTCCCACCAGGTCAGCCAGGCGGTGCCGAAGGCGTGGACAAAGAAGTCGAACAGGCCGGTGAAGCTGACCCCCACGATCGGATCCCAGGCCCGGCTCTGGCGGTAGCGCTCAACCTCAAACAGGTGGTTCAGCAGGCAGGCGACCGCCAGGCCAGCGGCCTTGAAGGCGTCCTCCTGGGCCTGGTGATCGGCGGGGTCGATCTGGTTGAGGTGGATCTCGGCCAGGTTGCAGTGGAAGTCGGCGCCCAGGATTTCGCCGCAGGGATTGAGGCCGTAGCGCCCCAGGCGATGTTCCAGCTCGGCCGCCGTGACCTCGCTGTGGTGCAGGGTCAGCCACCGGCCCGCTTCCTCGCGGCCCTGGTCGCAGTAGATGTCGACAAATTCGGCCCGCAGCTCGGGGGTGGGCAGCAGGTCGGCGTTGGAGCGGGCGATCGCTTCGGGGGCGAACTGGATGGCGCCCTCGCCGCTCTGAAACTGCTTGATCACAGCCTCGAGCACGGTCTCGCGGCTGGGCTTGGTGTGGAACACCCGGGTGTGGTTGGCCATCCGCAGGGCGTCGCGCTCGGGGTCGATGCGCCAGTTGCCGTCGCTGTCCTGCTGCCACAGGTTGTCCTTGGCAGCGGCGGCCGCCAGGTCATCGGCGGCGAACTGGCGCATGCCGGCGCTGCGGCGGATGTTGCCGGCCACGATCGTGACGGCGGCCTCATCGATCAGCAGGCAGCATTCAACCGAGGTCAGCTGGCGCCCGATCGCCTTGGCCAGGATCTGGGCGACGCGGGGGTAGAGGTCCTTGAGCTTGACCGGGTTGGCCATGCCGCCGAAACCCTTGAGGGTTTCGCCGACTGGGCGCACATCCGACAGGTCGACGCTGATGTGGATGTCGCCGTCAAAGCGTTCATCGCTGCAGAGATGCAGCAGTTGCTGGTAGCTGTCGACCCATCCCCGGCGGGTGTCGCCCACCTTGATGCTGACGCGGTTGGCGTCGATGGTCGTGGTGGTGTGCTGCTGGCGCGCTCCTGCGGGAGTGATGCCGATGTCGGTGACACCCTCGATCACCAGCCGGTTGCGCACGGCCGGCAGGCGCTCGATCAGACGCGGTTCGATGATGGCGCCGGTGCCGCAGCCCATCATCGCCAGGTCCATCATCAGACCGAAGGCGTCCCAGTCCACCAGGTTGGTGGAGGTGCAGTTGTAGGCACCTGAGAAGTTCTCGCTCTGCTCGATCCAGTCGGTGCCCCCGATCCACAGCCAGCGGCCCGAAGGCAGGGCCTTCTGCTGCTGCTGCATGCGGCGCATCAGGGCCACTTCCTCGTCATTGAGGTGACCCAGCTTGCGCAGCCCTTCGAGGTTGCGTTCGGCCACCTGATGCCAGCTTTCGCGTCCCTGGACGGTCTTGCGGCTGTAGGTCCGGTAGAAGACCGGATTGGCGGCCGGCGCGGTCACCGGAAAGTCCTGTGCTGCGCCAGAGGTCTGAGCCCCCGCCTGGGCCAGACCCGCATCGGTGCTTTCGTCGGCGGCGACAGGGCGGGTGGCTGAAGCGGTCACAGGCTTGGCGCAACGGTCAGTGCCGGAACCATAACGCCACCGGTGGGGTGTGCAAGCCGCCTTGCCCACCAGCCACAGTGTCATCGCCGTACGCCCCTGGAGCAGCTGTGGACCGCATCCCTGAGCCCGAGCTGATGAACGGACAGGCCCAGGCCCTGGCCTATGCGGCCGCCGATTTCAGCGCCGGCGACCAGGCGGTGGTGGCGCGGTTCGCGGATCTGTTTGCCCCCGATGTCGGTGCGGCCCTGCTCGATCTGGGCTGCGGTCCCGGCAACATCAGCTTTCGCCTGGCCGAGCGCTTTCCCCAGGCCCGGGTGCTGGGGGTTGATGGTGCCGCGGCGATGCTGCAGATCGCCCAGGCGCGGCTGGCCGGTGAGCCCGGCCGCTGGCCCGCTCTGGCCTTTGCCCAGGGGCTACTGGGATCAGCCGGGCTCGAGCCCGCCCCGCCCGGCCGGTTCACGGGCCTGATCAGCAACAGCCTGTTGCACCATCTGCATCAACCCCGGGTGCTGTGGTCTGCCCTGGTGCCGTTGGCGGCTCCGGGGGCGGCCGTCTACATCAAGGATCTGCGCCGGCCCGCCAGCTCCGAGGCGGTGCTGGCCCTGCAGGAGCGCCACCTGGCCAATGCCCCGCCCGTGCTGCAGCGCGATTACGCAGCCTCGCTGCATGCCGCCTTCACCGTGGCCGAGGTGCGGCAGCAGCTCCTGGACGCGGGCCTCGACGCCCAGCTGCAGGTGGCCGAGCTGGACGACCGCTACCTCGAGGTGTGGGGCCGCCTGGCAGGCTGAGCCCATGACCAGCCCAACCCTGACGCCGGAACTGCAGGCCCTGGCCGAGGCCGTGGCCCGGCGCCGCAACTTTGCGATCATTTCGCACCCTGACGCCGGCAAGACCACCCTCACCGAGAAGCTGCTGCTCTACGGCGGTGCGATTCAGCAGGCCGGCGCGGTCAAGGCCAAGGGTGAACAGCGCAAGGTGACCTCCGACTGGATGGAGCTCGAGAAGCAGCGCGGCATCTCGATCACCTCGACCGTGCTGCAGTTCGATTACGCCGGCAGCACGATCAATCTGCTCGACACCCCCGGCCACCAGGATTTTTCGGAGGACACTTACCGCACCCTGGCCGCCGCCGACAACGCGGTCATGCTCGAGGACGCCGCCAAGGGCCTCGAGCCCCAGACCCGCAAGTTGTTCGAGGTCTGCCGCATGCGTCAGATCCCGATCTTCACCTTCATCAACAAGATGGACCGGCCCGGCCGCGAGCCGCTCGAGCTGATCGATGAGATCGAGCAGGAGCTGGGGCTGGCCTGTTGGCCGGTCAACTGGCCGATCGGCAGCGGCGAGCGCTTTCGTGGGGTGATCGACCGCCGCAGCCACGATGTGATCCTGTTTGGCCGGGCCGAGCGCGGCAAGGCCAGCGAAGAGCAGGTCCTGACGGTGGCCGGCGCCCGCGAATCAGGTGCCGTGGAGCCGGAACTGCTGGATCAGGCCCTTGAGGAACTGGAGTTGCTCGAAGGGGCCGGTGCCGACCTGGACCTGGAGCTGGTGCACGGGGGCCAGCTCAGCCCGGTCTTCTTTGGCTCGGCGATGACCAACTTTGGTGTGCGGCCGTTTCTCGACGCCTTTCTCGAGCTGGCCCAGAAGCCCACACCGCGCGCCAGCAGCACCGGCCTAATCGATCCGGTGGCGCCGGGGTTCAGCGGTTTCGTGTTCAAACTGCAGGCCAACATGGATCCCCGCCACCGCGACCGGGTGGCCTTTGTGCGGGTCTGCAGCGGCCAGTTCGAGAAGGACATGACCGTGCAGCACGCGCGCACCGGCAGGGCGATCCGGCTGTCGCGCCCCCAGAAGCTGTTCGGCCAGGACCGGGAGGTGGTCGAGGACGCCTACCCCGGCGATGTGATCGGCCTCAACAACCCGGGCATGTTCGCCATCGGCGACACCATCTACACCGGCAGCCGGCTCGAATACGAGGGCATTCCCTGCTTCAGCCCTGAGATCTTCGCCTGGCTGCGCAACCCGAACCCCTCGGCCTTCAAGAGCTTCCGCAAGGGGGTCAATGAATTGCGCGAAGAAGGGGCGGTGCAGATCCTCTATGACACCGACGAGAGCAAGCGCGATCCGATCCTGGCGGCGGTGGGCCAGCTGCAGCTCGAAGTGGTTCAGTACCGGCTCGAGAACGAGTACGGCGTCCAGACCCGACTCGAGCCCATGGGGTTTTCGGTGGCCCGCTGGGTGGTGGGCGGGTGGCCCGCGCTCGAGGCGGTGGGGCGCATCTTCAACTGCAAGACCGTGCGTGACGCCTGGAACCGGCCGGTGCTGCTGTTCAAGAACGACTGGAACCTGAACCAACTGGCCGAGGACCATCCCGAGCTCGAACTCAGCACCGTGGCCCCGGTGGTGAGTGGTGTGGAGCCGATCAGCCTCTGAACTGAGCCGCTGCCAGCTCACGGTGCCCCCTGGCGCCGCGCCAGAATCCTTGTAACGAAGGATCACAGCCATGCCTCAGCCTCTCTGGCTGGTGCGGCCCCGCCCCGACGGGGGCTGCGACTACGTCAACTTTGTGCCGGCCCCTGCCGCTGCCGCCGGTGCCTCCACGGTCGAAATGCGCGAGGGCAGCCACCTGCCCCCCCAGATGCCTTTGCTGAAGCGGCGCCATCACCTGCCCCGCGAGGAGGCCGAGCGCTGCCGCCAGCAGTTGCAACAGAACGACGGCTACCGCTTCAGCGAGCCCCTGTTTTGAACGCTCCTCGATACGCTCAAAGCAGCACCGGCCTGCCGCTTCGGCCATGACCTCCACCCCTGATCTGCCCCAGCCGGAGGCCGACGCCTCCGGTCCCTATGCGCTGCTGGGGGTCCAGGCCGATGCCAGCTTTGAACAGGTGCAGAGCGCCAAGCAGGAGCGGCTGGCCGAGGTCGGCGATGACCCCCTGGCTAGGGCCCGCATCGAGGCGGCCTACGACGCCGTGCTGATGGAGCGGCTGAAGGAGCGGCAGCAGGGCAAGGTGAGCACGGCCGCCCGCAGCGCCTCAGCCCGCGAGCAGAAGACGACGACGACCAAAACCGGTGCCGGTCCCAGCCTGCCGGCCCTGCCCAAGCTGCCGTCTCTGCCATCACTGCCGGCGGCGGGCCGCCTGCCAAGGCTCAGCCTGCCCGCCCTGAGCCTGCTGCAGGGGCGCGATGGGCTGGTGGTGCTGGGTGGTGGTGCCGTGTTGCTGGCCCTGCTGCTGCTGGTGCCGGCCACCAGCCCCGAGCTGCTGCTGGCGCTCGGCACCCTGGGGACCATTGCCATGCTGCAGCGGCGCAACCGCCGGTTCTGGCCAGCGGTGGGCTGGTCGTTTGCCCTGTTGGTGCTTGGCTTGCTGTTGGGTGGTCTGCTAGCGGGTGCCCTGTCGCCGGTGCTGCCCCTGGGGCTGCCGCTGAACCCCTTGCAGGTGCAGAGCCTGCCGGCCCTGCTGTTGCTGATCATCGGGGCGTTGCTGATCGCTTGAGGTTCAGGCGGCTTCGCTGCTGAACTCGGCGATCAGTTCCTGCAGTTCGGTGGCGCCCACGTGGTACACCTCATTGCAGAAGTGGCAGGTCAGCTCGGCCTGGCCGTCCTCGGTCAGGATCGCGTTGAGTTCATCGCGCCCCAACAGTTTGAGGGCGTTGACACTGCGCCTGTGGCTGCACGGGCAGTGAAAGCTGATCGGCTGCTCAGCAGCGCCGTCATCGCCGTCGAGCGGGACGGGGTCCAGGTCCGGAAAGATGTCGACCAGCAGCTGGTGCAGATCGCCCTGGCAGGCGGCCAGCCGTGCACTGAAGCCGCTGACCTCGCGGCAGCGCTCTTCGAGCAGGGCCACCAGGGCCGGTTCGCGTGCGGCCTTCGGCAGCACCTGCACCAGCACGCCGCCGCTGCAGCGCACCCCTGAGCTGTCGATCTGCTCGCCCACGAACACCCCCGATGGGGTCTGCTCCGAATGGAGCAGATAGGACGCCACGTCATCGCCGATGGCGCCGCTCACCAGCTCGACGGTGCTGCTGTAGGGCTCACCCTCGCCCAGGTCGCGCACCACGTGCAGGTAACCGGTCCCGGCGGCCCGTTTGAAATCGAAGCCGTAATGGCCGTCGCTGCTGCGGCTCAGGTCCAGTTCGAGCTCGGGGTTGCCGAGGTAGCCCCGCACAGTGCCGTCGCGGCCGGCGTCGACCATCAGTCCCTTGAGCGGCCCGTCCGAGGCGATGCGCAGGTTGACCCGGCCATGGGCCACCTTCATCGAGCTGGCCAGCAGCAGGCCGGCGGTCATGGCCCGGCCCAGCAGAGCCGTGGTCAGGTACGACAGCCCATGGCGGCGGCGGGCGTAGCGGCTGGTCACGGTGGTGGTCACCGCCACCAGGCGAATGCCGCCGCCGGCGGCGGTGGCACGCAGCAGACGGTCGCTCATGCCATCCCCAGGACTGGCTCCATCGTACGAAGCGTGCCCTGCTCGAGCCGCCAGCACGGGCCGGCGATGGCAGCGAACAGCTCGGGCTCGTGGCTGACCACGAGCATGGCCCGCTCGCGGGCCAGCCGGGCCAGCAGGGTCAGGACCTCGGCGCGCACGCTCCAGTCGAGCCCTGCGGTGGGTTCGTCGAGCAGCAGCACCTCGGGGTTGCGCAGCAGTTGCACCGCCAGGGCCAGGCGCCGCTGCTGACCGCCGCTGAGCTGTTCGGGCGGCTGTTTCAACGACAGCTCCTCGAGGCCCACCTGGCGCAACACTTCCGCTGCCGTTTCGGCCCCGAGGCGCCGTTGCCCCAGCTTGAGCTCCTGGCCCACGGTCAGCCCCAGAAAGTGGCGTTCGGGAAACTGAAACACCAGTCCGCACAACCAGCGCCGCTGGCGCCCGTTCAGGCGCTGGCCCTGCCAGAGCACCGAGCCGGCGCTCGGTTCGGCCAGGCCGCTAATCACCTCGAGCAGGGTGGTCTTGCCGCAGCCGCTGCGTCCCGCCACCAGCCCCAGCTGCCCCGGCGCCAGCTGCAGGTTGATGCCGTCGAGCACCGGCGCGCTGGCGGTGGCGCTCTGGTAGCGGATGCCGTCGAGTTCGAGCATGGTCCCCAGCATGCATGCTGGAACGGTTGGCTGGCCGGGTTCATGGACGTTCAGTTTCGCGAGATCGATCCGTTCAACTGCTGGATCTGGTTGCGCACCCCCGATCCCCTCGGCCAGGGGGAGCGGGGCTACCTGGAGACCGCGTTTGACAGCTGGTTCTTTCTGGGCAAGCTCGGGGGCTTCAACGCCGAGAACCTGCAGACCCACGAGCAGGAAGGGGTGGAGCTGAGCTGGATGGCCTACGACCCCGAGCCGGCCGAGCGGGCGCTGCCGGCCCTGATGCACAACATGGGTGCCGTCGAATACCAGGGTTGCTGGGCCCGTTGCTGGGTGGACCTGGGCACCAGCGACGCCGTCGCCCTCGACGTGCTGATCAACACCCTGCGCCAGCTCAGCAACGAGGTGCTGGAGATCGAGCAACTGCTGATCGGCGGCCTCAACGAGGACTGGCCGATCGAAGAACAGAGCGAGGCGATGTTTGCCGGCCTCGATCTCCTGGCGGATGCGGAAGAGGATGA
>JAIXOF010000064.1 GCA_027486935.1 Cyanobium sp. C1_MAG_00004
CGGGGGGTCTATCTGGCCATCGCCACCATCGCCCTGGTGGAGATCCTGCGGGTCGCCACCCTCAACCAGGAGGCCATGGGCGGAGCCGTCGGCATTTTCGGCATCCCCCAGCCGTTTGCGAACCCGGAGGGTTATGCCGTGTTCGCGCTGGTGCTGCTGGCGCTGGTGTGCTGGCTGTGCGAGCGGCTCGAACGCAACCGACTGGGACTGGCCATGGCCGCCATCCGTGATGACGAACTGGCGGCTGCCTGCCAGGGCATCGACACCGAGCGCACCAAGCTGGTGGCGTTCGTGCTCAGCGCCGTGGTCGCCGGACTGACCGGGGTGATCAGCGCCCACTTTCTGAACAGCTGGAACGCGCGACTGGGTAGCTTTGATGCCAGCATCACCACCCTGGCCTTTGTCGTCTTTGGTGGGTCGCGCACCTGGGCCGGCCCCGTCCTGGGCGGGCTGGTGTTGACCGCCCTGCCCGAGCTGCTGCGCCCGATCGGCGATCTGCGACTGATCGTGTTTGGCCTGGTGATTCTGGCGGGGCCGCTGCTCCTGCCCCAGGGCCTGATCAACCCGGCCCTGCTGGGCTGGCTCAAAGGGCTGCTGCCCAAACCACCGTGCACCACGGCCAGCGGCGAGGGCCAGCGATGAGCACACCGCTGCTGGAAACCCGCAACCTGGGCGTGCGCTTCGGGGGCCTGCAGGCCCTCGAGGGCATCGACCTACAGATTCGCAGCGGTGAGATCTTTGGCCTGCTGGGACCCAACGGAGCCGGCAAGACCACCCTGTTCAACCTGATTTCGGGGATCACCCCCGCCAGCAGCGGCGAAGTGCTTTGGCGTGGGGGCAGCATTGGTGGCCTGGATGCTAACCGCATCGCCCGCCTGGGGATGGCCCGCACCTTTCAGAACCTGCGGTTGTTCAGCTCCCTGAGCTGCCTCGACAACGTGCTGGTGGGCCTGCATCGCCAGGGGCGGCTGCCCTGGGCCGCGGCCCTTGTGGGCACCCCCATGGCCCAACGGCGCCAGCGGGAGCTGAAAAGTCGCGCCCATGAACTGCTCGCGTTGCTGGCGATCGGCCATCTGGCCGAGCAGAACGCAGCGGCGTTGTCGTACGGCGATCGCCGCCGCCTTGAAATGGCGCGCGCCCTGGCCAATAGCCCCGAACTGCTGCTGCTCGATGAACCGGCCGCCGGCATGAACCCCGGTGAAAAAGACCAGCTGCGCGACCTGATCCGACGCATCCGCGACCAGTTCGATCTGACGATCCTGATCATTGAGCACCACGTGCCGCTGATGCTCGGTCTGTGCGACCGCCTGGCGGTGCTCAACTTTGGCCGCCGGATTGCCCTGGGCACGCCGGACCAGGTGCGCCGGGACCCGGCGGTGATCGAGGCCTACCTGGGGGGCAGTCGATGAACACCCCGCTGCTGGCGCTCGAGCAGCTGACGGTGCGCTACGGCGGCATCACCGCCCTGCGCACCATCTCATTGCAGGTGCAATCCGGAGAGCTGGTGGCTCTGCTGGGTGCCAACGGTGCCGGCAAAAGCACGACCCTGCGGGCCATCTCCCAACTGGTCCCAGCCGCCAGCGGCTCCATCCGCTGGCATGGCGGCACGATCAATGGCCTGGCGCCTGAGCGCACGGTGAAGCTGGGCATCAGCCACTGCCCCGAAGGCCGGCGCGTGCTTGCCCGCCAGAGCGTGGTCGACAACCTCGAACTGGGGGCCTGGCTCAGGCGGGACCAGGCCGGGGTCCGCAGCGATCTCGAGCGGTGCTACGGCCTGTTTCCCAGGCTGGCCGAGCGCCGGGAGCAACTGGCCGGCTCGCTCTCAGGCGGGGAGCAGCAGATGCTGGCGATCGCCCGGTCGCTGATGGCGCGTCCCACCCTGCTAATGCTCGATGAACCGAGCCTGGGTCTGGCGCCAAAGCTGGTGGCCGAGGTCATGGAGGCGCTGCAGGCACTGCACCGGGACGGCCTGACGATGCTCCTGGTGGAGCAGAACGCCAACGCCGCCCTCGCGATCGCCGATCGCGCCTATGTGCTGGTCTCCGGCAGCATTGAGCAACAGGGCAGCGCCGCCGCACTGCGCCATGACGAGCGGATCAAGGCTGCTTATTTGGGGCCCTGAGGCTCAGGCAGGGGCCCTGCGGCTCAGGCCTTGTCGACTGCCTCTGCGCTGCTGCCAAAGGCATGGAGCAGGGCGTCGCCCCAGCTGTTGATCCCTGCGAGTTGATGGTCCTCGGCCGTGGCCAGGGCCTTGCCCTGCTCGCGCAGCAGCACCGTCTTGTCGAGGCTGTGGCCATGGGAAGCGGCGATCGACAACACATCGTCGACGCCGGTGGCGGCATGAAGTTTGTCGCGCAGCTGCCCATCAGCTGACACCGACGCTGCAAAGGAACGCAGAGCAGAAAGCGACATGACTGGGAACGCAACGCCCCTGTCCTAGCAGCACAGGTTGCGGGCTGAAGACGTCACCGGCGGCATAGCCAGCAGCGGCGATTGGCAATAGGGTTCGCCCGTCAGCTCAGGGACGATGGCGCCGGAACGGTTTTTTCTCGAACTTGAGCCGCCGGCAGGGACCCAGGCGGACTGGCCCCATGTGGTGATCGTGGGCGGTGGCTTCGCCGGACTGCGGGCCACCCACAGGCTGATCGGCAAACCGGTGCGCGTCACCCTGATTGACAAGCGCAACTTCAACCTGTTCCAACCGCTGCTCTACCAGGTGGCCACAGGCCTGGTTGGCCAGGCCGATGTGGCCTCGCCACTGCGGCAGATGATCGGCAAGGCTCCCAATGTGCAGATCCTGCTTGGAGAAGTCGAGGAGCTTGATGTCAAAGCCCGCGAGATCGTCTTTAACGAGCGGCGCTACGGGTACGACCACCTGATCCTGGCCACCGGCTCAGGCAGCAGTTACTTCGGCCATGAGGAGTGGCGGGCGATGGCCCCGCCGATGAAGATCCTGGAGCACGCCAACGAGATCCGCCGGCGCGTGCTCTCGGCGCTCGAGGAGGCCGAGCAGACCCCCGACCCCCAGCGCCGCCGCCTGCTGCAGAGCGTGGCGGTGATCGGCGCTGGCCCCACCGGCTGTGAACTGGCGGGATCCCTGATCGACCTGATGCGCCACGCGATCGAACGGGATTTCAAACAACTGCGAGCAGAAGACTGTCGGGTGCTGCTGGTGGATCCGGGTGATCGGGTGTTGCGGGCGATGCACCCCCAATTGTCAGCCGCGGCTGGTGCCTACCTGCAACGTTCGGGCATCGAACTGGTCCTGGGCGGCCGGGTGCAGCAGATCAGCCAAACCGAGGTGCAGCTGACGTTCAAGGCCACGGGAGAAGAGCGCTGCCTTGAGGTCGCCACCATCTGCTGGACCGCGGGGGTGCGGGCGTCACACCTGGGCAAGCTGCTGGCCGCCAGTACGGGCTGTCAGACCGACAAGGGCGGTCGGGTGATCGTCGAACCGGACTTCTCGATCCCCGGCCACCCCGAGGTGAGGGTCGTCGGTGATCTCTGCTCGTACAGCCACACGGCCGATGGCCAGCCCCTGCCGGGCATGGCCGGCCCAGCGGTGCAGATGGGCGGCTGGGTGGCTGCTGACATCGTGGCCCGTGTTCAGGGTCAGCAACACAGACCCTTCGTGTTCACCGATTTCGGCTCCATGGCGGTGGTCGGACCGCTCTATGCCGTGGCCGATCTGCGGGGCCTGCGGCTCAGCGGGCTGGTGGGCTGGCTGGTGTGGGGCCTGGCCCACCTGGCGTTCATGCCCGAGATGGAGAACAGACTGAGTCTGCTGCTCAAATGGATGTGGGTGATCGCAACCCGCGAGCGGGATTCGATGCTCATCATTGGGCACCGCAATCAACACATCGGGGTTGAAGTCGGGCTGGAACGACGTGAAACCACCGATCCCACCACCACCTCTGTTGCAAGCACCGCAGCAGCCCAGAGCAGCTGAGCACAGTGCAAGGTCAGTCAGCTGGAAGAACGCTGCTGCTCCTCTTCCAGTTCCTCTTCCTGCTGTGTCTGGACGGTGAAGCGGCTGATCAGCAGACCCATGACAATGGCAATGTACAAAGGCCCGACAATGCTTAACGAGATGCAGGCCATCTGGGCCAGACGCCTGACCGGGACGATGTCGCCATAGCCCACCGTGGTGATACTGACAAACGCAAAATAATTCAACCGCGAAAAATCAAGATCCCAGACCTGGCCACTGACCATGTCGGTCATGCGATGGCTATGAACAACGGCACTGCCACGATGGGAGGCAACGAGATCAACAAAGCTTCCCGGCTGGAGCGTTTCCAGCACACTCAGAATCAGACCGCCGGTGATCCCCATCATCAGATAACCGGCAACCGCACCAGCCAGCACCGAACTGGTGATCTGCTCCTCCTGGCGCAGCAGCACCAACAGACGCATCAGACTCCAGAACACAAACGAAGCCAGCACCACCAGCAGCAATAGCCCGCTCCAGCGCTGCTGTGTGGACGTGAACAACCAACCCAGCAGGGCTGCAATCCCGGCAACTCCCAGGCAGCGGTACAACCAGGTGGAGGTGGAGCCGAACGAAAACGCCGCCAATTGCCGCCGCCCCAATTGGGTCAGCATCAACAACAGCATCAAGCCAGAACCGACCGTGGCAAAGCGATGAAAACCCCAGGGCAGACTCATGATCACCATCTGGCCTGCCATGACAACAAACAGTTGCCGGTAAAAGCGATGGCGCCCGCGGGCCGCACGGCGCAGGGATACAGACGAAGAAGCCCCGCTTTTCATGCCTTGCGTTTGTGGTAGCGACCGAGAATCAGGGCGATCAGGATGGCGACATAGAGCTGGCCAGACACGGTGATGATCGTCACCGCCACCTGTCCCAGAACATCGGTCGGATTGACGACAGGCGTGCCCACGGTGGTCAACATGTTGAACGAAGCGGCCATCAACGAGGGCGCATCGGCCACGACCCCGACCGAGGCAGCGCCGATGACATGGGCCTTGGACAAGTCAGCCACCGTGAG
>JAIXOF010000051.1 GCA_027486935.1 Cyanobium sp. C1_MAG_00004
CCGACCGCCTCCCAGCGGGCGGTGAGCTTCTCGGCGTTGGCGACGGTGCCCTGCAGGTCCGAGACGGTCTTGGGGTTGTCGAGGGCGGACACCAGGTTGCGGATGTGGGCGCTGCTGGCGTTGAGGTTGACCAGGATTGGATCGACCCGGCGCACCGAGCCGTCGATGTTGCGCACCAGCAACTGGCCGTCCTTGAGGAAGATCGAGGCCTCATTGGCGGCCTTGTCAAAGCTCTTGAGGGTGGTGGCGAGGTCGGTGACCAGGCCCTGGCGCTCGGCGTCATCGAGGATGCGCTGCATCGAACCCAGCACCGTCTCGAGGCTGGCGGTGGCCTGACCGGTGATCGAGCTGCCCGGACACACCACCAGGGCGTTGTTGCAGGTCTTGGCGTGGGGCCCAACGGTGCCGGGGGGCAGGGGCTTGCCGTTGCTGATCAGGTTGACCTGGGCATCGCCGCCCAGCAGCGACGCCTGGCCCACCTGGGCCACGGCGGGGCGGGGCAGCACCAGGCTGGGGTCGGTGATCTCCAGCTCGGCCAGCACCGCCTGGGGCGTCACCTTGATGCTGCGCACGCTGCCCACCACCACGCCGCGAAAGGCCACCGGCGAGCGCTCGGCCAGGCCGCCGGCGTTCTCAAAGCTGGCCTGCACCCGCCAGTTGCGACTCGAGAGGCTGATGCCCCGCAACCAGAAAGTCAGACCCAGACCACTGGCGATGGCCGCCAGCAGCGAAAAACCCACCAATGCTTCACGGACACTGCGGCGCATCGGCTAGAGCTCTGCAGGTTGCATCGGTCCGCGCAGACTACCTGTTCTGAACTGCACCACATAGGGATTGTCGCTCTGGTGAAAGTCCTGGACCGATCCCTGCCACCTGAACTGGCCTTCGTAGAGCAGCAGCAGGCGCTCGCCGCTGCGCTCGATCGTGCTCATCACATGGCTGACCACAACTGAACTGCCGCCGGCCAACTCGGTCGTGCGCACGATCAGATCCTCGATGCGGGTGCAGGCGACCGGATCGAGCCCCGCCGTCGGTTCGTCGAACAGCAGCAGCGGCACCTCGTGGTCCTGCTTGGCCGGATCGTCGATCAGGGCGCGGGCAAAGCTGACCCGCTTTTGCATGCCGCCGCTGAGCTGCCCGGGGAACAGATCGCCCACCCCGGCCAGGCCCACCGCCTCGAGCACCCGATCGACCCGCTCGCGGATCTGGGCCTCGGCCAGGCGGCTGTGGCGGTACAGCAAAAAGCCGACGTTTTCGCGCACCGTCAGCGAGCTGAGCAGGGCGGGGTTCTGAAACACCAGGCGCACGTCGGGGGGCTGGCGCTGATCCAGGCGCAGGTAGGTCTGGGGCACCCCGTGCAGCCGCAGGCTGCCGCCGGTGGGCAGCTGCAGGCCGGCCAGCAGCCGCAAAATCGTCGATTTGCCGGCGCCCGAGGGGCCCACGACCACCAGCCGCTCGCCGGGCTGCACGGTCAGGTTGACCTGATCAAGAATGGGTTTGCCGCCCCAACGCATGGTCAGATCGACCATTTCGGCGACCGGCCTTGAATCCATCCGTACAGTTCAGCCGATCCCTGCAGCGTCCCACGCGCAGCCCTTGAGCGGCAACGGTCCCATCCACTCTGGTCGCCGGCCAAGGCTGCGGCGTCGGCTCAAGAGCGGGCTGCAGCGCAATGCGGCCCGGCAGCGCGACCTGATGAGCCGCTCGCGGCGGGCGGCCCGCTGGCTGCGGCCCGGCCTGGTGGTCAAGCGCTGGGTGCTGACCTCGGGGCTGGGGCTGGTGATGGCCCTGATCGGTGCCGCGGTCTGGGCCGACCTCAAGCCGATCTACTGGACGCTCGAATCGATCGACTGGCTGCTGGGGGTGATCACCCAGGTGATGCCCCGCGGCATCACCGGCCCGTTGGTGCTGCTGATCGGCGCCGGCCTGGTGCTGTGGGGCCAGAGCCGCAGCTTTAGCTCGATCCAGCAGGCCCTGGCGCCCGAAAAGGACACCCTGCTGGTCGACGCCCTGCAGGCCCGCAGCCGCCTGAACCGGGGGCCCAGCATCGTCGCCATCGGCGGCGGCACCGGCCTGTCGACCCTGCTGAGCGGCCTCAAGCGCTACAGCTCCAACCTGACGGCGATCGTCACCGTCGCCGACGACGGCGGCAGCAGCGGCGTGCTGCGGCGCGAGCTGGGGGTGCAGCCCCCCGGCGACATCCGCAACTGCCTGGCGGCCTTGGCCCGCGAGGAGCCGTTGCTCACCCGGCTGTTCCAGTACCGCTTCAAGGCGGGCAGCGGCCTCGAGGGCCACAGCTTCGGCAACCTGTTTCTGTCGGCGCTGACGGCGATCACCGGCAACCTCGAGTCGGCGATCACCGCCAGCAGCCGGGTGCTGGCGGTCCAGGGCCAGGTGGTGCCCGCCACCACCGCCGACGTGCGCCTGTGGGCCGAGCTCGAGAACGGCGAGCGCATCGAGGGCGAATCGGCGATCGGCAAGGCCACCAGCCCGATCGTGCGGCTGGGCTGCATCCCCGAGCGGCCCCCGGCCCTGCCCCGGGCGATCGAGGCGATCGCCCATGCCGATTTGATCATTTTGGGACCGGGGAGCCTGTACACCTCGCTGCTGCCCAATCTGCTGGTGCCCGAGCTGGTGACGGCGATCAGCCGCAGCAAGGCGCCGCGGCTGTACATCTGCAACCTGATGACCCAACCGGGCGAGACCGACGGGCTCGACGTGGCCGGCCACCTGCGGGCGATCGAAGCCCAGCTGGCGACGCTGGGGGTGCAGCAGCGGCTGTTCAACGCCGTGCTGGCCCAGGAGCCGATGGGCCCCAGCGAGCAGCCCATGCTGGCGCGCTACCGCCAGACCGGCGCCGAACCGGTCGACTGCGACCCCAAAGAGCTGCGCCGCCAGGGCTACGAAGTGATGCAAGCGCCGCTCCAGGGCGCCCGCCCCACCGCCACCCTGCGCCACGACCCCCGCAGCCTGGCGATCGCCGTGCTGCGCTTCTACAAAAAGACGCTGAAGGCTCAGTAAGCGTCCTGCATTTCGTAGAAATCGGGCTGCACGTAGTCCTTGCGCAGGGGCCAGCCCTTCCAGTCCTCGGGCATCAGCAGGCGCTTGGGATGGGGGTGGCCTTCGAACTGGATGCCGTACATGTCGAAGGTCTCGCGCTCCTGCCAGTCGGCGCCGCGAAACAGGCCGTACAGGGTGGGGATCGTCAGATCGCCATCGCGGGCCAGAAACACCTTGAGCCGCACCTCTTCAGGACGCACATCGGCGGGCAGGTGCTGGCCAGCGGCCGCAGCCTGATCGGCCAAGGCCCCCAGCTTCACCAGGTGGTAGAAGCTGACCAGGCGGCCACCGGGGCCTTCGTCGTAGCCCCCCTGGCATTGCAGGTAATCAAAGCCGTAAGCCTTGAGGGCCGTGGCGATCACCGGCAGAAACACCGGCTCGACCCCCAGCACCTCGACGCCCAAGTGATCGGCGGGCAGCACCGCATGGTCAAAGCCCTGGCTCTTGAGCCACTGGCTCACCGGCCCCGCCGGAATGGCGACGGGCGTGGCCTCGGTCTTGGCGTCCTGGACGGCCTCGGGCAGATCCTTTTGCTCTGGCATGGCTGCGTTTCAGAACGTCGTTGCGGGGCTTGGTTGCGGGGCGCGGTCAGGCTTGGGCGGGAGCAGTGGCTGCCGCGGTCTCAGCAGGGGCCGATGCAGGCGTTGCCAGGGGCAGACCAGCGGCGGCGGCCAGGGCCTTGCGCTGGGTTTCGGCCTGCAGGTAGGCACCGGTGATGATCGGCTCGACGGCCTTCATCTGGTGCGGCACGGTCAGGTAACGGTGGGTCGGCAGCAGGTTGCCCCGCTCGGCCAGGGCTTCGTTGCCCACCTTTTTGCGGAGTTTGATCACCGCATCAAAGATCGCCTCGGGGCGGGGCGGGCAGCCGGGCAGATACAGGTCGACGGGGATCAACTTGTCGACGCCGCGCACAGCGGTGGTCGAATCGGCGCTGAACATGCCGCCGGTGATCGTGCAGGCGCCCATGGCGATCACGTACTTGGGCTCGGGCATCTGCTCGTACAGCCGCACCAGCGCTGGCGCCATCTTCATGGTCACCGTGCCGGCGACGATCAGCAGGTCGGCCTGACGGGGGCTGGAGCGGGGCACCAGGCCAAAGCGGTCAAAGTCAAAGCGCGAGCCGATCAGCGCCGCAAATTCGATGAAGCAGCAGGCGGTGCCGTACAGCAGCGGCCAGAGGCTGCTCAGACGGGCCCAGTTGTGCAGGTCGTCGAGCGTGGTCAGGATCACGTTCTCGGACAGATCCGAGGTGACCTTGGGGGAACCGACGGGGCTGCAGCTGGCTTCGCGCAGGTCGCGCACGGCGCTGATGCTGGGGGAAGGCGTTTGCGTCATGGTTGGCTCGCTGTCAGCTCCACTCGAGGGCGCCCTTGCGCCAGGCGTAGGCCAGGGCCACCACCAGGATGGTGATGAAAATCAGGGCCTCAATGAAGGCCAGCAGCCCCAGCCGGTGAAAGGCCACCGCCCAGGGATAGAGGAAAACGGTCTCGACATCGAAGATGACGAAGACCAGGGCAAACATGTAGTAGCGGATGTTGAACTGAATCCAGGCCCCGCCGATCGGTTCCATGCCCGATTCGTAGGTGAGCTGGCGTTCACCGGCACGGCTCTTGGGGGAGAGCAGCTTGTTGGCCACCAGCGCCAGGATCGGCACCGCTGCTGAGATCAGCAGGAAGCCGAGAAAGGCGTCGTAACCCGAGAGCGCAAACATCCGGACTAGGCCCGCGTGGCAGGCAGTCTGGCACCCCCAGCCCCGCCGGTGGGTTGAACTGCAGGTGTCGTCGTCCACTGGGGCACCAGCAGGGGTTCAAGCGGCTGCCAATGCCGGGCACGGCTGGGCCCACGCAATCCCTCCAGCACCAGACGCCGCCCCAGGGTCACCAGCACCCCGCCGCGGCCACTGGCCAGCGCGAGCAGCGCAAGGTCGGCCAACGCCCCCACCGCCGGCACGTGCTCCCACAGCACCAGCGGCGGAAAGCTGAGCAGATCGACCTCCTGGGGCCAAAAGGCATGCCCCGGCTGGCTCCGCAACCGGCTCAGCAGCAGGGCGGCGTCCCGCAGCTCCAACCGCCCCGGATAGTCCGGATGGGCCAACACCGCCAACGCCACCCGCTCACAGCTGGAGCAGGTCGCCCAACCCCGCGGCTGCGCCTCGCACGCAAACCAGCGCTGCACGGCCCGGTGCTGGCAGTGCTGCGGATCCAGCAGGGCGACCAACGTGTTCGCATCCAGCAGATAGGCCCCAGTGAGCGGGGGTGTCGAGGTTGGTTCGAGGGGCTCCATGGCGCGTGTTTGAAGTGGGCGAGTTGCTTGTTGCTTGATGCCTCAGAACCCAAGCAATTGCTGGCGGATGCGATTGACCACGGCTGTCGAGCTCATCGGCGCTCCCGTGCTCGCGACCCGTTCGCCGAGCAGGGCCTGCCGCAGCAGGTCCGAAACGACCTCACCGTTGGTGCAACGCCGCAACCGCGCCAGATCGCGCACGGCGTCGAGCAAGTGATCGTCAATGTCGATGGTGGTGCGCATGGCAAAAAACGGGCTGGCTGGGCTGAGTGGGCTGATGGGCTGATGGCTGAAGGGCTAAAGGGCTGAAGAGAAATGGACTTTTGGCAGATGGGCAATGACCTGTTGGGCGATTGGCCGAAGGCCTCGCTCGCTGAAGCACTGGTACCGGGCGCACAAACAACCAGACGCCAGGGGAAGGGGGGGATGTTTTGAGCCCTATGCCGATCTCGGCACGACTGCATCACGGCACGAACGCATCAGGGCACGGCGGCATCGGCGTGCCGAGATCGGCATGGGCTGGGGAAGACATCTCAGGTGCTGGGGGCGACCAACAGATCAGTGCCACCGCTGTTACACCGCTTCTGCTGGATAGAGTTCTGCCCTCCGCAGGCCCGGCAGGGATGAGCAACGACACCCAGGCCGATCTCCCCTCAGCCGACCTAATAGCCGACTTAACAGTCGCCACAACAGCTGAGCCCACATCGGAAGACTCCATTGCGGCCGATTCCGCTCTTGCGGACTCCGCCCCCGCCGAACAAGCAGCTGCACCGATCGAAACAGGCGAAGCTCCCGCCAGTGGTGAAACCGCCAGCACTGCTGAAACCGCTGGCACTGCTGCCGCTGCCGCAGTCGCCCAGGCCGCAGAAACCGCTGAAGCCGTTGGGAGCGCTGAGGCACCCGAGGCTGCTGGGGCCGCCGCGGTCGTTGAAGAGGACGATCTCGACAGCCACCGCTTTGAGTGCCGCAGCTGCGGGTACGTCTATGACCCGG
>JAIXOF010000128.1 GCA_027486935.1 Cyanobium sp. C1_MAG_00004
TCGCCGCCGTCCTTGCCATTGCCCAGCCGGAAGCAGTCCCACAGCATCGAACGAAACACCTGAAAGAAGGTGCCGCGCCCATCGCCACCCGTCCGGCCCTCTGCCTCAGAGAAGGCCCGCTCCAGCAGCCGTTCCTTGCGCAGTTCCTGCACCCGTTCATGGGCCGCATCACGTTCAGCACTGACGGCAGCCACGCGTTTGGCTGCGGCCTCTTCCATTTGGCGTTCGCGCAGCTCGAGCTGCTGCTCCAGCAGCTGCTTCTGGCGCTCGGCCTCCTGCAGACGGGCGTACTCCTCGGGATTGATCTCCGAGAAGCGGGTCAGCTGCTGCCGCAGCCCGCGCAGCTCCTTTTCAAGGTTGTTGCTGCGGCGGCGCTCGGCCTTGAGGGCCTCGCTGAGGCCATCGCCGCTGGATCCCTGGGTGGATTCATTGGCAGTGGTTGCCGCATCCGAGCCGGTGCTGTGCTCGGCCTGCGTGCTGTCCTGCTCGCTGGTCTCAGGGCCCTGGAGGTCCAGGAGTTCGTTGCCATCACCTCCGCTGCGGGTGGTGCTGGTGATGGGGGTTGCGGAAGCAGTGGCCATGACCCGTCTCGGCTGTCAGTGGATCGGCAGCCCATCGCGGCGCTGCCATCCCCTGTTGCCGAGGCAGAAATCAGATGAGTCGATTTGGCTTGAGCGTCCCGAACACCCGCTCGCCGATCAGCGGCTGCACCATGGCACCGATGCCGCCGGAGCCGTAGTGGGCGCCGAACTCCAGCACCACAAAGGCGGTGTGCTGGGCATAGGGATCCACATCAGCAGCGCCCGCAGCGTTGAGCAGGCTGAGATCGCCCAGCCAGATCAATCCCTCACACGGCGCCACCACGGTGCTGCCAGTGGTGGCCACGCGGCGGCCGTTCTGCTGCCAGCTCAAGGTGCTGCTCAGCCAGATGGCGCCTGGATGGGGCGGCAGGCGGTCGGCACGGCAGATCATGCCGCTGTAGGTGAAGTCGCCTGTGTCGACCCCGGGGCCGTTCTCCTTGGCCGAGATGTAGCGCTGCCGGCTCAAGAAGCACTCGAGCACGTGCGCCGCCACCACCGCTGAGGTGGTGTCCCCTGGGATGGCGTTCTCCGCCAGCAGCAGGCGTGCATTGGCGAACGGCTGCAGCGGCGTTGCTGGCCAGGTCCCTGCTGCCTGCGGATGTTGGCCGCTGGTGAAACGTCTGGGGCTGGTGGTCACCGCTCAACCCCGCAGCATCGGCGTGGTTCCCAGCAGCCCTGCGGCCTCGGCGGTGAACTGCATCCAGCTGTTGAGCGCAGGCAGGAGCAACAGCAGCTGCTCGGCGTAGCGGCGCCGCTGGCGCAGCAGGGCCATCGCGGGCGAACTGGGGCTGGCGTAAGTGGTCTCGCTTTCTTCGCGCAGCAGCGCTGTGTCGTAGGCGATCACATCTGCTTTCTGCAGGGGTGCATCACCAGCTGCGGCCACCGAGCCGGCAATCGGTCCCGAGTGGCTGCGCTTCTGGATCGCCTGCTCCTGCTCGCAGCCACCATTCAGCAGCTGTTGATCGATTAGGGCCACCGCATCCAGCAGGGCCCGGGCACTCAACACCCCGGCCGGGTGTTGGCGCAGCAGATCTGCCATCGCCCGGCCGATGGCATCCAGGCAGGGAACGGTGGCGGGCAGCGCCAGGCATTGGCGAATGGCCTCTTGGTCTTGCTGTTGCCACGTCCCACCACTTGAGGGGCTCAATGCATTGCTGCTGATGGTCATGCAGAAGCCGGCGCCACACCGGCCAAATCCCCCAGCCATTGCCGCAGAGCCTGCTCGCTGACGATGCCGCGCTCATGCAGCTGCAGAATTTCAGCAACGGTGGGTTGCGGCTTGGATGCTGGGGCCAACGGGCTGATCTCAACCAGCAACGCCGGACCCTGCTGCACGGGAACTGGTTCACCGGTGATTGCGCACCAGTGCTGCAGCAGAGAGGAGAACATCGAGGCCTTCTGGATCGCCTGGCTCTGCAGCAGCGCATAGGCCTGGGATGCCGCCAGAGAGATCTCGGTGGCGGTGCGTGGCGCCCCTTGGGCGCCTGATGGGATCAGGGCGTCACGACGCATGCCCTGGTCGAGGGATTCCAGCCAAGCGCGGTGCTCGGCCAGGGAGCGGGCCTGGATTTCCACGAACTGGAAGCTGGCCCCGTCGGGCAGATCGATCACGCTGTTGGGGCCCAGCACCACCGGCTCGCTGGTGCCACTGCCCATGGGGCCGACGACCCCTGTACGTACACCCACCGGCAGGGCTGTTCGGTACAGCAGCTCCTGGTAGTCGCTCTGGCAGCGGAAGTGGTTGAGGTACTGATGCGCCAGACCCAGATGAGGCAGATCGCCCTCGCCAAAGGCAGCGCCATCACTGGCGTACCAAATCAACGGCAGCTGGCTGATGCCCCGGTAGTACTGCAATCTCGTGCGTTGCGGTCGCCAGCCTGATGGGGCCTGCGGGTCCGCCACCAGCTCGATGGTCTCGATGCTCATCCCCTCGCCATCGAGGGCAAAGGAGCCGTAGAGCCACGGATGCTGTGGTCGATCCGCCTCCAGGGGCGCGTCCTGGGCCTTGGGGTTCGGCAGCCGGAAGCTGACCGCATCCGGCAGGGACTGGGGGCCTGGCAGGTGCCAGTTCAGGACGTCGCGCCGCTCCAGAAGAGCAAGACGCGGCAGCGAGAGGCGATCGCCACGGCGTAGCGCCTGCTGGCGGTCGCCCTCACTGGGCCAAAGGTGCTGCGGTGGCAGCACGCCGATCAGTGCTGCCCCATCGCGGAGCACCAGCACGTCGGCCCGTTCGAGGAACACGCCAAGGTCGGTGCCGCGTCCATCCACATCACTGATCACCGCCTGCAGCGATGCCGGCAGCTCACGCCAGTGGCTGGAGGCCAGCATCCCCGCGAAGGTACGCAGGGCATCGCGAAAGAAGCCGGAAGGCAGAGCCGCCTCCAGCCGTCGTCGGTAGGCGATCTCTGGCTCCCGTTCACCCCGGGGGAGGTAGAGCTCCTTGCGTCCTGCGAGGAGGTCCCAGCAGTCCTGGATCAGGTCCAGGCGGGGGAGCAGTGCCCCCAGCGTGGGGTGAAGAGGCCATAGGGGCGGTTCTGGTGCGGTCGCAGGCGGCACAGCGATAGTCGGCGCTGCCTGCTTTTGCCGGCGTGGCAATAAATCGATAGAAAGCTGGTTCTCAGATCCGTCGATGACTCCTACGGTTTACGGAGGGTCCACCGGAAAGCACTGTCATCAGAACCATGCAGTGCCCATGAAGAACTTGGAAAGACTGTTTACCAGACAGAGACGAGAGCCATTGGCGTAGTTATCTGAAACCGTCTAAAATGAAGCTTGATCCACCATAGAACAACTGCCAGTACATCAAATAGAGCAACATGAAAATAAAAAACATCGGCATCAAGGGTTTTCGGGGCTATGCTGATCACGTCCAGATTGAGTCTTCCGATTTGTTAGTCCTTGTGGGCAAGAACGACGTAGGAAAGTCTACGATCCTGGAGGCGTTGGACATTTTCTTTAATGAAGGGAAAGGCTGTGTAAAACTTGACAGGGAGGATATTAGCAAGAGCAATTTGGCGGCTGGAGACGAAGACATCGAGATCTGGGTTGAGTTTGAGGAACTACCAAGCTCAATAATAATTGACGCAACTAACCAGACAACGCTTTCGGATGAGTACCTAACCACTTCGCAAGGAACTCTCAAGCTAATTAAAAGGTACCCAAAAGCTGGCAAAGAAAAGGTTTTTATCAGGGCCAATCACCCGACCGCGAGAGGCTGCGCTGACTTGCTTTTAAAGAAGCAGGCGGAGTTGAAGGAACTTCTTAATGAGCTCTCGATTGACTGCAATGACAAGACAAAGAACTCGGAGATTCGAAAGTCCATCTGGGGCGCCCATAAAACCCTGAGGCTTCAGGAAATCGATATCGAAGTCGGGAAGATTGATGCGAAAAATATCTGGGATCAGTTGAAATCATATATGCCGCTTTAC
This sequence comes from Cyanobium sp. C1_MAG_00004, assembly GCA_027486935.1. Classification (GTDB taxonomy): domain Bacteria; phylum Cyanobacteriota; class Cyanobacteriia; order PCC-6307; family Cyanobiaceae; genus RGUW01. The sequence goes on from JAIXOF010000128.1 coordinate 4,010, forward strand.
TCCTTGTTCCAAGCCGACCGAAAAAATAGCGATAGTGACAACGAAGTCCAAGACCCAATGCGCTTGGCAGTGAAGGAAATTCTGTGCGACCCCTGCATCCAGGCTGAACTTGGCAGAATCGCAAATACCGTTAAAAATCGCCTTGATCAGGTTGCTGCCCAGACATTGTTGAAGCTCAATGAACTAAACCCTGCAGTTGCGTCATCGCTGAACCCTCAAATCCCAGATTCCTCATCACTTAAGTGGTCTGATGTATTCAAGAGCGTAGCCATAACCGGAGACAACGATATTCCGATTAACAAGCGGGGTAGTGGAGTCAAGCGATTGGTTCTAATCAGTTTCTTTCGAGCCGAAGCTGAGCGCCGACAGCGCGAGGCATCGCTCCCCAGTGTCGTATACGCAATAGAAGAGCCAGAGACGTCACAACATCCAGACCTTCAGCGGGCACTGATTCAGTCGCTGATTTCATTGTCTCAGGTGAGTCATACGCAAATCATGCTCACTACACATAGCCCAGAAGTCGTCAAACAGCTTAAATTTGAAAACCTGCTGTTGATTGGTGGACAGGCGGCGTCAGACATAAAACGTGTGGTCGCAAGAGAGCTTCCATACCCCAGTCTAAATGAAGTAAATTTTGCCGCGTTCGATGAATCATCATTTGAATATCATAACGAGCTATATGGCTACATCGAGGAGCAAGGCCTGTTGACTGCTTACCGGGCGGGTAAAACAACCATGCGCTACAACCAGTCAAGTCGAGATGGCAGGACTATCCAAAAGGAAGTGGTGTTAACAGAATACATCCGACATCAAATTCATCACCCCGAAAACACTCATAACCGAAGGTTTAACGATGCAGAGCTAAGGCAGTCAATTGAAGACATGCGCGACTTTATTCAGGCGAACCCATGAACTAGCGCATGGCGTCCAATGGCACGTTGCGCCAAAATTTGACCCGCTTCACACTTTTGCGGTCTAAAAAATGTTCTTCGTTTAAGATGCCACTGGACATTTCACCCTCCCCTCTATCTCAAGGGTATCTCTAACCCCAAAGATTCCTCAACCTGACCAACCGCAATCGTGACCACCCGCACCGAGCAAGCCGAAGAGATCTCTAACCAGCGCTCGACGCTCAGCCCCAGTTGTGCTGGGATCTGATTGGCTGGAACGCCCTGACGCAGGAGCTTCTGCCCGCGGGCATGCAATTCGCGCCAGCGGCCCGGCACCGAGATCAGAAAGCCCTTGTCACGCAGGTAATGAGTGATCTCGCCGTTCACAAAGGGCCTGGCGTAGGCGATGAAATGGTTGGGGCTGCGGCCCGGGCGGTGGATGTCGTAGCGGCGTGAGGCTTTGATCAACCCGATCGCCGCCAGCTGCTCCAGATCTTCCTTGGGATGACCAGTGCGGCGGGCGTAGTTGGCGGCCACCTTCGCGGCAAAGGGCAGGTGCTCCACCACCAGGGCATCAGCGGCGGCGTGGGGTGAGCGCAATGGCCCGCGAGCACGTCCTGATGTCGTCACGCGAGCGGTGGCCTGCTGGGGCCTGGGGCGGTGGGCGTGTGGTGGGGGGCTCATCAAAAACAGGGGGGATGCCCCTCAGCGGGAAAACAGCAGCGGCCGTGGCGTGGCCTTGCCCTGGCTGCGCCAGTGCTGGCTCTGCAGCCAGATCACGCCCTGGCA
>JAIXOF010000032.1 GCA_027486935.1 Cyanobium sp. C1_MAG_00004
ATGCGGCCCTTGCGTTGCTCCAGACGCGTTGGGTTCCAGGGAAGGTCGATGTTGATCAGGGTGCCGAGGCGCTGCAGGTTGAGGCCCTCAGAGGCAGCATCGGTTCCAAGCAGCAACTTGATCTCGCCCTTGCGCACCCGGTCTTTGAGCAGGGTGCGATCGCAGCGTTGGAAGCGGCCGCCTAGCCAGAAGCCGGAGCGGTTGCTGCTGGCGTAGAGGCCGATCGTCAGATCGCTGGGAATGTCGGGGTGTTTGGCGAGCTGCTCGCCAACCCAGCGCACCGTGTCGTAGTACTGCGAGAAGAGGATGCAACCCCGATTCACCCAGGGCTCGGTTGCATTGGGATTGGTGCCAAGCATGTAGCCAAGGATCGCTTCGAGCTTGGGGTCGAGGTTGCCGCCCTGCTTGAGCAGGGTCAGGCAGCGCTCCAGGGAGGCGATTTCGTCGGTGGAGAAGTTGCGGAACTCGCTGTAGCCCTGCGGCTGCCCCTCGTTGCCGAAGAGGCCTTCGTCGGCATCGTCCTCGTCTTCGTCGTCGCCGGTGTCAGGTGGGACGTTCAGCAGCAGGTTCCCGCCGTTGCTGCCGTTCTCCACAGTCCCGCTCACCTGGGCCAGCAGTAGCGCCTCACCGGCGGACTGAGGCTCAGGGCTGCAGCCAGGCCTAGAGTTGGTCATCCAGATGGTCATCTAGATGCTTCAGGTCAGTGTTGCCGAGGCCAAGGCCCGTTTGTCCAGCTTGCTCGACGCGGTCGAGGCGGGTGAGAGCGTGGTGATCACTCGCAGGGGCCGATCGGTCGCCCAGTTGGTGCAGCAGCGTCCTGTGCAGGATCTGCTGCCCAGGCTGGAGGCCCTGCGTGGATCCCTGCCCCGGCAGGCCCAGTCCGGGGTGGAGGTGATGCGCCAGTTGCGTAATGGCGAACGCGACTGATGCTCTACCTCGACACCTGTGTGTTGCTGGCGGTTCTGCTGCCAGAGGTGCATTCCGAGAGGGCTACCCATTTTTTGCAGGACGTTAACGATCCGTTGGCTATCAGCCCCTGGACGGGCACCGAGGTGCATTCCGCTCTCGGGGTGAAGGTGCGCACCGGTTCCCTGACCCGGGATCAGGCCGACAGGGTGCTGCAGACCTTTGAGCAGGAGGTGGCGCCGGCCCTGATGTTGCTGGAGCTGCAACCGGTTGATTTCCGCCATGCGGATGCCTGCCTGCGCGGCTGGACCACCAACCTGCGCGCTGCAGACGCCTTGCACCTGTCAATAGCGGCCGGGCGTGGCGCCTGCCTTTGCAGCCTGGATCGGCCGTTGGTGCAGGCGGCGCTGCACCTGGGGCTGGATGCCCGCTTGATTTCAGAATGAGCGCGCTGACAAGGCGCCTGCCGTTTACACCCCCGCCAGTACCTGGGCTTCCTGCTCGGCGCTGACGACACGGCCGCTGTCTTCGAAGCCGGCGATCTGGTCGAAGTTGAGGTAGCGGTACAGCTCGTCGCCGAAGGGGTCGATCTTTTCGGCGGCGATGGCCAGGTACTCCTCTTTGGAGGGGATCCGGCCCAGCTGGGCGCACACCGCCGCCAGCTCGGCGCTGCCCAGGTACACCTGGGCGCCGTTGCCGAGACGGTTGTTGAAGTTGCGGGTGCTGGTGGAAAACACGGTGGTGTTGTCCTCCACCCGCGCCTGGTTGCCCATGCACAGCGAACAACCGGGCAGCTCCATGCGCGAGCCGGCCCCTTCGAAGATGGCGTAATAGCCCTCCTCTTTCAGCGTCTCCTCGTCCATGCGGGTGGGCGGGCAGACCCACAGGCGGGCGGCGTTGGCGCCCTGGCCTTTGAGCACGTTGGCGGCGGCGCGGTAATGGCCGATGTTGGTCATGCAGCTGCCGATGAACACCTCATCGATGCGGTCGCCGGCCACATCCGACAGCGTTTTGACGTTGTCGGGGTCGTTGGGGCAGGCCACGATCGGCTCGGTGATCGCATCGAGGTCGATCGTGATCACGGCCGCATACTCGGCGTCGGCGTCGGCCTCGAGCAGGACCGGGTTGGCCAGCCAGGCCTCCATCGCCTGGATGCGGCGGGCCAGGGTGCGGGCGTCGCCATAGCCGCGGGCGATCATGTTTTTGAGCAGCGCCACGTTGCTGCGCAGGTACTCGCTGACGGTCTCGACGCTCAGCTTGATCGTGCTGCCGGCGCAGCTGCGCTCGGCGGTGGCGTCGGTCAGTTCAAAGGCCTGCTCGAGTTTGAGATCGGGCAGGCCCTCGATCTCCATGATGCGGCCGTTGAACACGTTCTCCTTGCCCTCTTTGGCGACCGTCAGCAGGCCCTGCTGGATGGCCACATAGGGAATGGCGTTGACCACATCGCGCAGGGTCACACCCGGTTGCAGCGAGCCTGAAAATTTGACCAGCACCGACTCGGGCATGTCGAGCGGCATGGCGCCGATGGCGGCGGCAAAGGCCACCAGGCCCGAGCCGGCCGGGAAGCTGATGCCCAGGGGGAAGCGGGTGTGGCTGTCGCCGCCGGTGCCCACGGTGTCGGGCAGCAGCATGCGGTTGAGCCAGCTGTGGATGATGCCGTCGCCGGGCCGCAGGGCCACGCCGCCCCGGCTGCTGATGAACGCGGGCAGCTCGGCGTGGGTCTTGAGGTCGACCGGCTTGGGATAGGCGGCGGTGTGGCAGAAGCTCTGCATCACCAGGTCGGCGCTGAAGCCCAGGCAGGCCAGCTCCTTCATCTCGTCGCGGGTCATCGGCCCGGTGGTGTCCTGGCTGGCGACGGTGGTCATCAGCGGCTCGCGGCTGGTGCCGGGGCGCACCCCCGCCAGGCCGCAGGCCTTGCCGACCATCTTCTGGGCCAGGGTGTAGCCCTTGCCGGTGTCGGCCGGGGCCGCCGGGCGAATGAACAGCGCGCTGGGCGCCAGTCCCAGCTGGGCGCGCACCTTGTCGGTGAGCGAGCGGCCGATCAGCAGGGGGATGCGGCCGCCGGCGCGCACCTCGTCGGCGATGGTGCTGGGCTTCAGGTCAAAGCGGGCGATCACCGTGCCGGCATCGGGTTCGCCGGCGGCGCGCTCGATCGTGCCGGCGTGGGGCCGGATTGTGATCACATCACCGGTCTTGAGGCCGGTGACGTCGCATTCAATCGGCAGGGCGCCCGAGTCTTCGGCGGTGTTGAAGAAGATCGGTGCGATCTTGCCCCCCAGGATCACGCCGCCACTGCGCTTGTTGGGCACGTGGGGAATGTCATTGCCGGTGTGCCACAGCACCGAGTTGATCGCCGATTTGCGCGAGCTGCCGGTGCCCACCACATCGCCCACATAGGCGACCGGGTGGCCCTTGGCCTTGAGCTGCTCGATCTGCGCCAGGCCACCGGGCAGGCGGGTCTCGAGCATCGCGTTGGCATGCAGGGGAATGTCGGGCCGGGTGGTGGCGTGGGTGGCCGGCGACAGGTCGTCAGTGTTGGTCTCGCCCTCGACCTTGAACACCGTCACGGTGATCTCGGTGGGCAGTTCGGGCTTGGCGGTGAACCACTCGGCAGCGGCCCAGCTGTCGATCACCCGCTGGGCATGGGGGTTGGCGGCGGCCAGCTCGAGCACCTCGTTGTAGGCGTCGTAGACCAGCAGGGTGGTGCTGAGCCCTGTGGCGGCGGCGGCAGCGATCGCCTGGTCGCTGTGGCCCAGCAGCGTGATAAGGGCGCCGACGTTGTAGCCGCCGATCATGGTGGCCAGCAGCCGCACGGCTGCCAATGGGGCGACCAGGGGACTGGTGGCCTCGCCCTGGGCCACCGCCAGCAGCCAGCTGGCTTTGACATAGGCGGCCTCATCGACCCCGGGGGGGATGCGCTCGCTCAGCAGCTCGAGCAGAGCGGCGTCCTCACCGGCGGGGGGCGCGGCCAGCAGCTCGGTCAGGGCGGCGGTCTGGCCGGCGTTCAGCGGCAGGGCCGGCACCCCCAGGGCGGCGCGCTCGGCGGCGGCGGCGCGGTAGTCGGCAAGGAAGGTGCTGGCGGCAGACATGGGCAGGACTGGCGGTGCGGGACGGGTCCCGCTCGTGCGACGTGAGACCCATTGTTGATGGCCGGGGGTCCGCCTTTGGTGACAACGGCTGCACTCATTAGGGTGGACCCCTGTTGTGCTGCGTTTCAGCGAGGCCTGAGCCCCATGCAATCCACGTTCGATCTGCATGTGGTCGAGACCAGGCCTTTGGTGCCGCCGGCCCTGCTGCACCGCGATCTGCCCCTGAGCGAGGCCGGGGCGGCCACCGTGCGCCAGGCCCGCGAGCGCATTCAGGCGATCCTGCACGGCCGCGACGACCGCTTGCTGGTGATCGTGGGGCCCTGCTCGGTGCACGACACCGCCGCCGCCCAGGAGTACGCCACCGCCATCTCCCAGCTGCGCCACCAGCACCGTGAGCAGCTCGAGGTGGTGATGCGGGTCTATTTCGAGAAGCCCCGCACCACGGTGGGTTGGAAGGGTCTGATCAACGACCCCCATCTCGATGGCAGCTACGACATCAACACCGGCCTGCGCCTGGCCCGGGGCTTGCTGCTGCACCTGGCCGAGATGGGTCTGCCGGCGGCCACCGAGCTGCTGGACCCGGTGGTGCCCCAGTACATCGCCGATCTGATCAGCTGGACCGCCATCGGTGCCCGCACCACCGAAAGCCAGACCCACCGCGAGATGGCCTCGGGCCTGTCGATGCCGATCGGCTTCAAGAACGGCACCGACGGCAGTGTCACGACCGCCGTGAACGCGATCGAGGCCGCGGCCCGTCCCCACCATTTTCTGGGAATCAACGGACAGGGGGCAGCGGCGATCGTCAGCACCACCGGTAACCCCGACGGCCACCTGGTGCTGCGGGGTGGCAAAAGCGGCACCAATTACCACGCCGAAGCGATCACCAAGGCCTCAGAGTCCCTGGCCAAGGCTGGTGTGCCCCACCGGCTGATGGTCGACTGCAGCCACGGCAACTCCAACAAGGACTACCGCCGCCAGGGCGATGTCCTGGGCGAGCTGGCCGAGCAGGTGCGCGGCGGCGGTACGGCGGTGATGGGGGTGATGCTCGAGAGCCATCTGGTGGCCGGCAATCAGAAGATCCCTGCCGATCTTTCAGAGCTGACCTACGGGCAGAGCATCACCGATGCCTGCATCGATCTAGCCACCACCACCGAGCTGTTGGCCCAGCTGGCGGCGGCTGTGGCGCAGGGGCAGGGGGCCTAGGGCCTCAACGCCAGCAGGACCACAGCCAGGCGCTGACGATCGGCACCGTCAGGTTGTCCAGCCCCAGCCAGGCCACCTGCTCCAGGGCGGTGGCCACCAGGGCGATCGTCAGCAGTGCGCCCCACCCCGGTGCCACCGGGGCGGCGGCGGCCACCAGGGCCAGGGCGGCCAGGCTGGCTGCGGCCATGGCGGTGGTGCCGATCAGCGATTTGCGCTGCCCCCAGATCTGCCAGCTGGGCGAAGGGATCAGGGCGCCCAGGACGCCGGCCAGTCCATCGCCCAGCGCCATCACCAGCACCCCGGCGCAGACCGCATCGCGCTGATCGGGCCAGAACGTCAACAGCAGCAGCGTGATCGCGGCTCCATAGGCGATCGTGCCGTAGCTGTGGCGCCCCACATCCTCGATTGCCGGTAGCAGGCGCCGGCGGTGGTTGATCGCGGCCAGCACCGTGATCGCTGCGGCGGCAGGGATCGCGATCCAGCGGTCGACGTTCAGCAGCCAGGCCAGGGGCACCACCGCACCGGTGCCGATGTGCACCAGTTTGCGGCTCCATTCGCGACGGCCGCCATTGCCGTTGGCGCTGATGCGCCGCAGCTGCAGGGCAGCGGCCGCCAGCAGGGCCAGCCACAGGGCCACGGCGCCGACGCCGATGGCCTGCTGCAACCACCAGGAGGCCATCGGCGCCGGTGCAGCCACGGCCGCTCAGGCGGCCTGGCGGGTGTTGCTGAGCAGCCGCAGTTTCATGATCGCCTTGGCCTCCAGCTGGCGCACCCGCTCGCGCGAGACGTTGATCAGGCGTCCGATCTCGGCCAGGGTCAGGGGCTCGGAGCCCTCGAGGCCGAAGCGCAGCTTCAGGATCTGCTGTTCACGCTCATTGAGCTGGGACAGCCAGCCGCCGAGGTGCTCCTTCTGCAGGTGCCGATCCATCGAGTCGAAGTGCTCGTTGCTGTTGGGATCGGCGATCAGTTCACCCAGGGTGCTGCGGTCCTCTTCGCCGCGGGCATGGGCATCGAGCGAGGCACAGGGTGCGCTCTGGGCCATCAGCTCCTCAAGCTCCTCGGGGGTCATGTCGAGGGCATGGGACAGTTCCAGCCGGTTCGGCTGGCGGCCGAGCCGATGGGAGAGCTCACGGCTCACCCGCCGCATCTTTGACAGCTTTTCGCTGATGTGAATCGGCAGGCGAATCGTGCGGGCGCTGTTGTCGATGGCGCGGGTCATGCCCTGCCGGATCCACCAGTAGGCATAGGTCGAGAACTTGTAGCCCATGGCCGGATCGAACTTGTCGACCGCCCGCTCCAGTCCGATCGCCCCCTCCTGCACCAGATCGAGCAGTTCGAGGCCCTGGTTCTGATACTTCTTGGCGACGCTGACCACCAGCCTCAGGTTGGCGGCCATCATGCGATCGCGTGCCCGCTGGCCCATGCGGATCTGCCGGCGCTGCTGTGGCGTGCGCTCGGCCGCAGGCTGGGCCTGCAACCGTTTGCCCGCCTGCACATGGTGGGCCAGTTCGATCTCTTCGGCTGGTGTCAGCAGCGGCACGCGGCCGATCGTGCTGAGGTACCAGCCGATCGAATCAGCGCTGACCCTGGAACTGGTGCGTGGACCTGTTGGTTTGGTCGCTGGTCTCTGCCCTCTGACGTTGCTGCGAACAACGTCGAGAGCGGATTGCAGAGGTGTCCCCATCACCCCAGCCTCCGTATGGATTTGGCCGGAATGTAGCACTGCCCGTGCTCTGTGAACGTTAAAAAGCGGAAGTTTTCCTGTAGCGAATCTGACTAAATCATGAGCAGGGCTGCTGTGGCTACACAACCGAAGAGGTTGACGGCAACAATCCACCGCGCCAGCGGGCCATCAGTTCCTGCTGGGCGATCATGGGATCACCTTCGTTCTGCCGTTGCTGGTACCTGCCGTCGGCCTCCATGTGCCAGGCAGCGCTGTCATTGAGGTAAAGCTCAACCAGGCTTTCCAGCTGTGTCTTGAGTTGGACATCTTCAATCGGTGTGACCGCTTCGACACGCCGATCCAGGTTGCGGCCCATCCAGTCGGCACTGCCGATGAACAGCTCACTGGCGCCTGCATTGCCGAACCAGAAGATCCGGGAGTGCTCGAGAAAACGCCCGATCACGCTGATCACACTGATCGATTCACTCAGTCCCGGCACCCCCGGCCTCAGACAGCACATGCCGCGAATGATCAGTTCAATCCGCACGCCTGCCTGGGAGGCCTCATAGAGCAGGGCGATGATCGCTGGATCCACCAGCGCATTCATTTTGGCTCTGATGTGCCCACCGCGCCCATTGTTGGCATGCTCGATTTCGCGGCGGATCAGGGCTTCCATGCCATTGCGCAGGGTGACCGGAGCCACCAGCAGCTTGCGGAAGTTCTGCTGCTTGGCAAAGCCCGTCAGGTAGTTGAACAGTTCGACCAGGTCTTCGCCGTAGTCGCTGCGGCAGGTGAGCAGGCCCAGATCGGTGTAGAGGCTGGAGGTCTTGGAGTTGTAATTGCCGGTGCCGATGTGGACGTAGCTGTTGAGCCGGTCCTGTTCGCGCCGCACCACCAGGGCGATCTTGGTGTGGGTCTTGAGTCCCAGCACGCCATAGACCACATGGACGCCCGAACTTTCGAGCTGCTTGGCCCACTGGATGTTGTTGTCCTCATCAAAGCGGGCTTTCAGTTCCACCAGGGCCATCACCTGCTTGCCGTTCTCGGCCGCGCGGATCAGGGCGCCCACCACCGGCGAATCCTTGGAGGTGCGGTAGAGAGTCATCTTGATGGCCAGCACCGCCGGATCGTCGGCCGCCTGATTCAGAAATTCCTCGACCGAGGTCGAGAACAGGTCGTAGGGGTGTTGCAGCAGCACATCGCCCCGGCGGATCACCGAGAAGATGCTCTCGAACTCTTCCGGTTTGAGTGAGCCCTCCTCCAGCTTGCTCTTCTGGGCCCGGGCCAGGGCGGGCACCGTGCGCCCCTTGTGGGGCTTGTCCTTGAGCCGGGGCAGCGGAATCGCCAGCAGGCCCATCAGATCGTCGAGTCCCAGGGGGCCATTGATCCGGTACAGGTCCTCGGGTTCGACATTCATGCCCTCCATCAGCAGCTGCACCACGTCGTCGGGCATTTCATCGGCGACCTCGAGGCGCACCACCTCGCCGCCGCGCTGCCGTTTGCGCAGGCCCTCTTCGATCGCCTCCATCAGGTCATCGGCTTCGAGATCGCGCAGTTCCAGGTCGGCGTCGCGGGTGATCCTGAAGAAGTAGTGGCCTTCGATCTCCATTCCGGGGAACAGGAGTCCCAGGTTGAAGGCCACCACCTGCTCGAGCGGGATGGCAGTGAACACCGGTTCGGGATTGCGGCTGCTCAGCTCGGTCGGGATCTGCAGAAAGCGGGGCAGGATCTTCTGCGGCACCTTGACGCGGGCAAACTCGCGCCGGCCGCTGAGCGGGTCGCGCACCAGCACCGCCACGTTGAGGCTCAGGTTGCTGATGAACGGGAACGGATGGGACGGATCGACCGCCAGGGGCGTCAGTACCGGAAAGATCGAGCGCTTGAACCGCCCATCAACCCACTCGCGCTGCTGCTGGTTGAGGTTGGTGTAATCGATCAGGTCAACCCCGTATTCGCGCAGATGGCGTTTGAGCGAATGGCGGTAGTGCTGCTGTTGCAGCTCCAGCAGCGGACGCAGTTTCTTCTGGATCGTCTCGAGCTGCTGCAGGGGGGTCAGCCCGTCGTCGCTGAGGGTGGTGATGCCGGCATCCTGCTGTGACTTCAGCGAAGCCACCCGCACCATGAAGAACTCGTCGAGGTTGTTGCTGAAGATGGCGCTGAACTTGGCCTGCTCCAGCAGCGGCGTGTGCTCGTTCAGTGCCGCAGCCAGCACCCTGTAGTTGAACTCGATCCAGCAGACCTCCCGGTTGAGATACAGCTCCGGGGCGATCACGGCTTCGGCTGGACTGGCGACCATGGCGACTGAATCACGGCCGCCTGGGTGAACGGCGCCACCGCTACCTCTGAGCAGCAACGTAGCAATGGTCCCCGCTGGGGGTGTGTGTTCAGCTTGCTTGACGCCCCGCCACCAGGGCGATTACGCCCGCCAGCATCAGGGCCGCCAGCCAGAACGGGCTCGTGGGTCCCAGGGTTTCGTAGGCCAGGCCGGCCAGCGGTGGACCGACAAAGCTGCCCAGGCTCTGCAGGCCCTGCAGGCTGCCCAGGGCCGAGCCCTGGCCGCTGCCGTCGAGCCGGCGCGACACCAGGGCCCGCAGGCACGGGGTGACCAGGCCCGTTCCCAGTGCCAGCAGCGATACCGCCGGAAACACCACCGCCTGGGCCGTGGTCTGGCTGGCGGTCGGAATCAGCAGGCAGCCGGCGATCACCAGGCCCAGTCCCGCCAGGCTCAGGCGCCATTCGCCGAACCGTTGCACCAGGGGGCCGATCAGGCCGCCTTGCACCACCGTGGCGACCACGCCGACCACCAGGAAGGCGGCACCGGCCAGGCCGGGCCCCCAGTCAAAGCGCTGCTTGAAATAGAGCACCAGGATGGCGGTGAAGCCGTTGAAGGCCAGAAAGAACAGCAGAAAGGCGGCGGACAGCCGCCTGACGCTTGGGTTGGCAAACACCCGGGCCAGCTGGTTGATCGGTTGCAGCTCCCGTTTGCGCGGCAGCTCGATCCGCGCTTCGGCCGGATGGGTCTCGGGCAGCAGGGTCAGCACCAGCACCAGGTTGAGGGCGGCGATGCCGACGGCCACCAGCAGCGGCAGGGTGACGTTGATGCGGCCCAGCAGGCCGCCGGCTGCCGGGCCCAGGATGAACCCCAGGCCAAAGGCCACGCCGATCAGCCCGAAGGCCTTGGCCCGCTTCTCGGGCGGTGAGATGTCGGCCAGCACGGCACCGGCGGTGGCGGCGGTCCCGCCGCTGACGCCATCGATCAGCCGGGCCACGAACAGCAGCACCAGGGGCAGGCCGGCGGCGCTGGCTGCCGGGGCCAGCTCCTGCCAGGGCAGGATCAGGGTCAGCGCGAACAATCCCAGCCCCAGCACCGAACCGGCGACGCAGGCGGCGATCACCGGTTTGCGCCCGTACCGGTCCGACAGGGCGCCGATCAGGGGAGTGAAGGCGAACTGGGCGACGGCGTAGCTGCCGGTGAGCAGGCCCAGCACCCGCCCGTCGCTGGTGAAGCTGGCCAGCAGAAACGGCAGCAGTGGAAAGATCAGCGTCTCGCCCAGCCGGTCGTTCAGCAGGGTGAGAAAGGCGCAGAAATAGGTGGAGGGGCGCGAAAGGCGCACGGTGGGTTCCTGCTGTCTGCAGCCAGTTGAGCAAAGCGCGGGACGGGGCTGGCTAGAACGCACGCAGTACCCGGCGCGCGTGATGGATCCACCGCTGTTCGTCACCACCACCTTCACGATCGAGGGCTACAGGATCTGCGCGTACAAGGGCCTGGTGCGGGGCATCGTCGTGCGCTCGCCCACCCTGGTGCAGGGGTTGTTGGGCAGCCTTAAGCAACTCGTCGGAGGCCGCATCGGTGCCTACACCGAGATGTGCGAGCAGACCCGCGAGGCCGCCTACAACCAGATGGTCGAGCACGCCCTGCTGCTGGGGGCGAACGCCATCGTCGGCACCCGTTACGACGGTTCCGACGTCACCAGCGGCAGCGGCGGTGCCACCGAGGTGCTCTGCTACGGCACCGCTGTGGTGGTGGAGCCGTTGGAGCAGGATCCAGAACCGCCAGCGCGACGGGGTTATCTGCCGGGCTGAAGCAGCTGAAATTCGGCCAGGGCCCTGGGCAGGTTGCGGTGCTCATGGCCCGGATGGCTCAGTTTCACCAGGGCGAACCGCTGCAGCTCACTGAGCCTGCTCCAGCCCGCGGGGTCAGGTGCGAGGCCCAGCTGCCGGCAGGAGGTCAGCACTCTTTCAGGCCAGTCCTGCCCTTGTTGCCAGGGCTCATCTGCGGGTAGCGGCAGGGTGCCGGCCTGTCCGGCCGGCAGTTGGCGCGTGCGTGTGAGCAGATGCTCCCGCAGGTCGGCAACGGCCTCGGGGCTGTCGTCCCAGGCCAGCAGGTGCTGGCGCTCGGCTGCGGCGAGCTCGCTCCAGTGCATCAGCTTCAGCTTGATGCCGGCCAGATCGAGCTTGCGGCGCACCGCCATCGGGATGCAACGCAGATCGGCCGTGAAATCGGCCTCGAAGGCAAAGCAGTCACAGTGCAGTGGCATGGTCTTGCCCAACGAGGCGCCGTCCTCCATCCCAGCACCGGCAGTTCCGTACGGCCATGCTGATGCCAACGACGCGGTGCGGCCATGGCCGAGCTGACCCATCTGAACGCTGACGGCGCGGTGCACATGGTCGAGGTGGGTGACCGCCCCAGCACCCGCCGCGAGGCCACGGCCGAGGGCCTGATCCAGATGGGGCCTCAGGTGCTGGCCCTGGTGTTGGCGGGCCAGGCGCCCAAAGGCGATGTGCTGGCCGTGGCCCGGGTGGCGGCGATTCAGGCGGCCAAGCGCACCTGGGAGCTGATTCCGCTCTGTCATCCGATTGCCCTCAGCGGTGTCGAGGTGGCAATCGAGCCCAGCGCCGATGGTGCGGGCCTGCGCCTGCAGGCCACGGCCCGCACCACCGGCAGCACCGGCGTCGAAATGGAGGCCCTGACGGCCGTCCAGGTCGGGCTGCTCACCCTCTACGACATGCTCAAATCAGCCGACCCGGCGATGACGATCACCGGTGTGCGCCTGCTCAGCAAGAGCGGCGGCCGTCACGGCGACTGGCAGCGCGCCCAGGACAAGCCGCCACAGGACACCGGTGATGACTGAGCCCTACGGACCCGAAGGCCTGCCCCTGGATGGGGCCCGCAGCCAGATCCTGGCGGCCGTGCAGCCCCTGGGGCTGCACGAGACCTTGCCACTGACGGCCGCTCTGGGGCGCACCACCGCTCTGGCGGTGTCGGCGCCGGCAGCGGTGCCGGGCTTCTATGCCTCGATGATGGATGGCTATGCCATTGCCGGTTCAGACCAGCCAGAGCCGGGGATCAGCTGGCGTCTGGTGGGTGTGTCAGCTGCCGGGGCTCCCTATGGCCCGGTCCTGGCAGCGGGCGAAGCGGTCCGCATCCTCACCGGCGCCGTGGTGCCCGCCGGCAGTGGGCGGGTGCTGCCCCAGGAGCTGGTGGTTGCCGATGGCGATCGGCTCGCGTTGGTCAAGCCCTGCGGGCCCAACCCCTGGATCCGCCAACCCAGCGAAGAGGCCGCCCCCGGCCAGGAGCTGGTGCCGGCGGGCCAGCAGCTGGGTGTCGCCGATCTGGGGCGCCTGGCTGGCTGCGGGGTGCAGCAGCTGGCCGTGACGCGGCGACCTCGCGTTGGTTTGCTGATCAGCGGGGATGAGCTGCTGCCCCCCGGGGCCGAGCGGGGGCCGGGCCAGATCTGGGAGAGCAATTCGGCCCTGCTCGGCGCCCTGTTGGCGCGTTTGGGTTACGGGGTTGCCGATCGGCGGGTGGTCGTCGACCAGCCCGAGCCGTTGCGGGTTGCCTTGCGGGAGCTGGCGGCCCGCTGTGATGTGGTCGTGAGCACCGGTGGCGTCTCGGCCGGCGACAGCGACTGGATCCGGCCCTTGGTGGCCGAGCTGGGGGAGGTGCGCTTCTGGAAGCTGTTCCTCAAACCAGGACGTCCCTTTGCCTGGGGTCAGGTGGCGGGTGTGCCGTTCTTTGGCCTGCCGGGCAATCCGGTGGCGGCGGCGATCACGGCGCTGCAGCTGCTGTGGCCGGCGTTGCAGCGGCTCGAGGGGGCCCACATCCAGCAGTTGCCAAGGCTCAGGGTGCGGCTCGAGGCCCCCATGCGCCGCGGCGCCGGTCGGCCCGAACTGGCCCGGGCGCGGCTGGTGGTGGCTGCCGATGGCGCCCTGCTGGCGCGGGTCGAGGGCTCGCAGGCCTCCTCGCGCATCGGCTCGCTGCAGGGGGCCGATCTGCTGCTTGAGATCCCTGCTGAGCTGGGATCTCTGGAGGCGGGCAGCGAGCTGTGGGCGCAGCTGCTGCGCTTGCCGGTGCTGTAAGCGTGCGGTTATTCGCATGATTTAAAGGCTTGTAATTCGTACGATGCAGATCCTTTCGGCCAATGAGCTGAAGACCGCGGGGGTCGGGGCGATCACGCGAGCCTTGGAGCATGGGCGGGTGGCTGGTGTGTCGGTGCGCGGCCGCCTCGCCTATGTGGTGATGGCTGCCGAAGAGTTTCAGCGGTTGCGGGATCTGGAGTTGGAGTTGGCCCTGCTGGAAACGCGCGCCGATGTGGCGGCAGGGCGTTGCATCGAGGAGTCCGTTGATGACCACTTGGTTCGGTTGGATGCCATGGCGTCCGAGTTGCCTTGAGTTGGACCCTTCTTTTCACTGAGCGCTACAACCGCCGCGCCGCCCGTTTTCTGCGTCGCCACCCCGAGTTGCGCGATGCCTACCGCAAAACCCTGTTGCTGCTGGAGGCCAATCCGCATCACCCGTCGTTGCGGTTGTATGCCCTGAAGGGGCGGCTGCAAGGCATGCATTCGGTGTCGATCAACATCAGTTACCGCATCACCCTGGAGCTGTTGATCGATGGTCAGCGGCTGATCCCGATTGACATCGGTAGCCACGACACCGTGTATCGGGGCTGAGGGGTTGGTCGCGCTCGCCTGCTCACAGCGGCGTGTTGCCGGTGAGCCAGGCGCTGCTGCCATCGCGGCGCCATTCGCGCTTCCAGAACGGCGCCTCGTGTTTGAGGGCTTCCAGCAGCTCCTGGCAGCAGCGCTGGGCGGGGCCGCGGCGGTCGGCGCCGATGGCCACCAGCACGATCGCCTCGCCGGGCAGCACCCGGCCGATGCGGTGCTGCACCAGGCAGCTGCTGGCCCCATGCCGTCGGCAGCAGGCCGTTGCCAGCTGCCGCAGCTGGCGTTCAGTCATGCCCGGATAGTGCTCCAGCTCCAGGGCCACCAGGGGTGCGCCATCCGCAGCTGCTGGGCGCACCCGACCGATGAACAGGCTCTCGGCGGCGCCGCCGTGGTGCCCCTGGACCGCAAGCCGGCGCTGCCACAGCTCCAGGCAGACCAGGGGTTCGAAGGCTGCTGCGTGCAGGTCGATCCTCAGCTGCATGGCGTCACCCTCAGCCCCCGCTGATCGGCGGCAGAAAGGCCAGTTCGTCGCCGGGCTGCAGGGGGGTGTCGGGCTCGGCGAACTGCTGGTTGATGGCGATGCGCACGCTGTCGAGCGGCCCTGGCAGCTGCAGGGCCTGCCAGAGCTGGCGCGGGGTCAGGGTCGTTGCTGTCGCCGCAGGCGCAGGCCAATGGCGCTCGCCCCACCCGGCCTGCTCGCGCAGGCCGGCAAATAGCAGGATCCTGATCCCGTCGACCGATGGTTCACCCATGGCAGTCACGGTAACCAGCGCGGCAGCTCCGCTTTTGGCACGATGCCCCCACTGCCGGTTGCTCCGTCTTGAGCCTCGCCATTGCCCTGCTCACGGTCTCGGACACCCGCACCCTGGCGGACGACCGTTCTGGTGATGCGTTGCAGCAGCGCCTGCAGGCCGAAGGGCATCGGTTGGTTGATCGCCGTCTGGTTCCCGACAACCGCTACCAGATCCGCGCCGAACTGAGCCGTTGGATCGCCGATCCCGCCGTGCAGGTGGTGATCACCAGCGGTGGCACCGGCCTGACCGGTCGCGATGGCACCCCCGAGGCGGTGGCGCCCCTGCTCGACAAGACGATCGAGGGGTTCGGCGAGCTGTTTCGGGTGCTGTCGTTCGAGACGATCGGCACCAGCACCCTGCAGAGCCGCTGCCTGGCCGGCGTGGCCAACGGCACGATCATCTTTGTGCTGCCGGGTTCGCTCGATGCGGTCGAAACCGCCTGGGATCGCCTGATCGCGGCCCAGCTCAACCCAGCCACACGCCCTTGCAACCTGGTGCAATTGCTGCCGCGGCTCACGGAGCCGGCGGGCTGAGGCCTACGGCTGATGAGCGTGCTGCTGATATCGGCCATGCCGGTGGCCCTGGCCGTGGTGGCCTTTCTCTATGCCTCAGTGGGCCATGCCGGCGCGTCCGGGTACATCGCTGTCCTGGCCCTGGCAGGGTTGCCGCCCGAGCAGATCAAACCGTTGGCCCTGCTGCTCAACACCGTGGTGGCCAGCGTGGGTTGTTGGAATTTTCTGCGGGCCGGCCACCTGCCCTGGCGCCGGATCTGGCCGGTGTACCTGCTGGCGGTTCCCGGCGCCTTTCTGGGTGGCTGGTTGAATCTGCCCGGGGTTTGGCTGCGGGGCCTGGTGGGTGCGGTGTTGCTGGTTTCAGCCTGGCGCCTGGGCAGTCGCCTGCAGGACCCGCCGCAGTTGCGGCAGCCCGCGCCCGGGGTGCTGTTGGCCGCCGGTGGCAGCCTGGGCCTGCTGGCAGGGCTGACCGGCACCGGTGGAGGGGTGTTTCTGACGCCGCTGCTGTTGCTTTGCCGCTGGTGCACCACCCGCCAGGCGGCGGCCGTCTCAGTGCTGTTCATCCTGCTCAATTCGATCGCCGGTCTGGCCGGCCTGGGGTTCGCGGGGTCGCCGTCGTTGCAGGCTCTGGTGCGGCCGGATCTGCCGGTGTGGCTGATGGCGGTGCTGCTGGCGGGCGGCCTCGGCTCGCGCCTGGGCAGCCGCCATTGGCCGGTGGCCTGGATTCGGCGAACCCTGGCGGTCGTGTTGCTGCTGGCCGCCTGGAAACTGCTGGGGGTCGGCGTCTGACGCCCTCTTGCTAACCGCCCAGGTAGGCCATCTCGGCGTGGGCCGGGGCCGGCTGCAGGCCCCGTGTGTGACGCTCTTCGCTGTAGCGGTCGGCCCGTCGCTGCCAGAGCGCGGCCATCACCTGCTGAAGCCGGTCCGGATCGCCGTCGTCGTGCAGCGACGGCTTCAGGTCGACGCCGCTGCCCGGTTCAGCGAACAGACAGGTGTAGGCGATCCCATCGGCGGTGACCCGCAGCCGGTTGCAGTCGCCGCAGAACGGCTCGCTCACCGAGGCCACGATCGCGACTGCGCCGTTGCCATCGCGGTAGCGCCAGCGGCTGGCGGTCCTGTGACCTGCCCGGCCCAGGGGTTCGAGCGGCCAGCGTGCGCTGATCGTGGTCACCATCTCGGCGGCTGGCACCACCGCGGCCTGGCTCCAGCCGTTGCGGTTGCCCACATCCATGAATTCGATCAGGCGCAGCTCCAGACCCCGGTCCCGGGCCAGGGACGCCAGGGGCAGCAGCTGCTCGTCGTTGGCCGCTCGCTGGATCACGGCATTGAGCTTGAGCGCTCCTTGACCCGGGTCAAAGCCGGCGGCGCGGGCATGGTCGATCGCCGCCAGCACCTGGGACAGCAGCGCAGCACCGCGCCGTTCCCGCCCGTGGGCATCGCCCTGAGCCATGCCGGCCATGCGGGCCACAGCTGCTCCGGTGGTGCCGTCAAGACTCAGGGTGATCCGATCCAGCCCGGCGGCGCGCAGGGCCCGGGCCCGCGCGGCAGTCAGCAGGGCACCGTTGCTGGTCAGGGCGATCTCGCACAGGCCCCGGCTGCGCAGCGGCTGTACCGCTGCGATCAGCGCCTCCAGCTGGTGGTGCAGCAGGGGTTCGCCGCCGGTGAGCCGCAGGCTGTGAACCCCCAGGTCAACCGCCGCCGCGATCACCCGCAGCCGCTGCTGCAGGCTCAGCAGGCCCGGTGGCTCCTGGCCATCGGGCAGGCAGTAGGGGCAGGCCAGGTTGCAGCGCGCTGTCAGCGACAGTCGCAGCACACCCAGGGGGCGTCCGAGCTGGTCGAGGGGCCGCGGCACAACCATGCCCGCAGGTTATGCAGCTCCTCGGGATCGTTGATGTTGCGCAGCGCGATCGGATCGAGGGCCACAGTCCGGCAGCACTCGCCGGCCAGCCACTGCTGCAGGCGGCGCTCGCCCGCCGTCAGCCGGCTGTCGATGCTGCGCCTCAGCGTATGGGTGCTCGGATAGATCCCCAGCAGCGGCTGGCTGCGCTGGCCGTCATGGGCCAGATGGATGGCGCCGGGCTCCTGCTGAGCAGCCAGCAACAGGGTCTCCAGTGCCGTCAGGGTCAGCTGGGGCATGTCGACCGGGCACAGCAGCAGGTGCTGATCCGGGTGCTGCTGCATCAGCCGCGCCAGCGCCGGCAGCGGGCCTTCGTGGGGCGGTGGTTCGGCCAGGGCGGTGTGGCCCAGGGACGCTGCCACCTCCAGGTGCCGGCGGTGGCGGCTCAGCAGGGTCACCGGTGCCTCCAGGCGGGCCAGCAGGTCCAGCGTGCGCTGCAACCAGGTGCCACCTTCAGGGTGGGGCAGCAGGGCCTTGTCCCGGCCCATGCGGCGGCTCTGCCCACCGCTCAGCAGGCAGCAGCGCAGCGGCAGCAGAGCGCCTCCGTTTGGTAGCAACCGCTGCCTGAAGGCACCCTGCTGCTCCGTAAGGTCTCGCCGCTCGTCCGTCTCTGCCATGGCGCCCGCTGCCCACTCTTCTGTGCTGATCGCGGCCAAGCGGCGCGTGGGTCTCAGCTTCGCCCAGCTGGGCGAACGCCTGGGGGTTGACGAGGTGTGGCTGGCCAGCCTGCTGCACGGGCAGGCCACCGCCACCCCGGCCGAGGCCGGGGCCCTGCTGGAGGCACTGGAGCTGGCTGACGGGCCTGAGGCATCGGCGTTGCTCGAGGCGCTGACCACCTATCCGCTCAAGGGGGCCCTGGATCCCCAGGTCCCCACTGACCCCCTGCTGTACCGGTTCCACGAGATCCTGCAGGTCTACGGCCTGCCGCTCAAGGATGTGATTCAGGAGAAGTTCGGCGACGGCATCATGTCGGCGATCGACTTCACCCTCACGGTCGATCGCCAGAGCGATCCCAAGGGAGATCGGGTGGTGGTGACC
This sequence comes from Cyanobium sp. C1_MAG_00004, assembly GCA_027486935.1. Classification (GTDB taxonomy): domain Bacteria; phylum Cyanobacteriota; class Cyanobacteriia; order PCC-6307; family Cyanobiaceae; genus RGUW01. Next base: position 18,048 of record JAIXOF010000032.1, read on the forward strand.
ATGAACGGCAAGTTTCTGCCCTACCGCAAGTGGTGAGGCCTGCCCTGGCCCCGCCGGAACCGGCCAAGGCTCAGTGTCCCTATTGCGGCGTCGGCTGCGGGCTCGAGCTCAGGCCGGCCGTCGATGCTGCTGCTGCTGCCCCCCAGTGGTCCGTTCGCGGTGACCGCAGCCATCCGTCGTCACTGGGACAGGTCTGCATCAAGGGGGCCACGGTCGCTGAGACCCTGGATCGCAACCGCCTGACGACACCCCTGTGGCGTGAGCGTCTCGACCACCCGTTCACGCCGATCGGCTGGGAGCGGGCGTTCGCGCTGCTGGTGGAACGCATCCGCGCGACCCTGGCCGGCAAGGGCCCCCAGGCCCTGGCGATGTACGGCTCCGGTCAGTTTCTGAGTGAGGACTATTACGTCGCCAACAAGCTGTTCAAAGGGGCCCTGGGCAGCAACAACTTTGATGCCAATTCGCGGCTGTGCATGAGCTCGGCTGTCGCCGGCTACAGCCGCAGCCTGGGCTCCGACGGACCTCCCTGCTGCTACGACGATCTGGATCTCGCCGATCTGGTGCTGCTGATCGGCACCAACACGGCCGAATGCCATCCGGTGCTGTTTCAGCGACTGCTGAAGCGCAAGCGCAGGCAGGGTTCAGCGTTTCGACTGGTGGTTGTGGATCCCCGCGCCACAGCGACCTCGGCCGCGGCGGACCTGCATCTGCCGATCCGGCCTGGAACCGATGTGGCCCTGTTGTGCGGGGTTGGTCACCTGCTGGTCGAGCAGGGGGGGCTGGATCACCCCTTCATCGCGGAGCACACCGAAGGCTTCGGCGATCTGTTGGAGCTGTGGCACCGCTGGACGCCGGCCCAGGTGAGCCAACTGTGCGGGATTGTCGAATCGGACCTCAGACTGCTGGCTGATTGGTGGCTGGACGCAGCCGCTGCGCTCAGCCTCTGGTCGATGGGGGTGAACCAGAGCAGCGAGGGAACGGCCAAGGTTTCGGCGATCATCAACCTGCACCTGGTCACCGGTCAGATCGGCCGGCCCGGGTCCGGTCCCTTTTCGCTCACCGGCCAGCCCAATGCCATGGGCGGCCGCGAGGTGGGCGGTCTGGCCCAGCTGTTGCCCGGTTATCGATCGGTGGCAGATCCGCTGCACCGGTCCCAGGTCGAGCGGCATTGGGGTTTCGCGCCCGGGTCGATCGCGGCGGCTCCCGGCCTGTCGGTCTGGGAACAGATCGAGGCGATGGAGCGGGGCGACCTTGATCTGTGGTGGGTGGCCGCCACCAATCCGCTGGTCAGCATGCCATCGCTCGATCGGGTCAGGGTGGCGATGGCCCGCTGCCCGATGGTGGTGCTGAGCGAGGCCTATGCCGGCACCGAAACCGCCGCCATGGCCCACCTGCTGCTGCCTGCGGCCCAGTGGAGCGAGAAGGCCGGGGTGATGACCAACTCGGAGCGGCGAGTGACCCTTTGTCCTGCCTTTCGCCAGCCTCCCGGTGACGCCAGGCCAGATTGGGCTGTGTTTGCTGAACTTGGCCGTCGGCTCGGCTTTGTCGAGCAGTTCAGCTACGCCTCGGCCGCCGCTGTCTATGCCGAGTTCGCCGGGCTCACGACGGGTCGCGTCTGCGATGTGAGTGGTCTGAGCCATGGGCTTCTGGCGCAGCATGGCCCGCAGCAATGGCCCTTTCCAGCGGGGACAGAACCCGGCGGTGGTCAGGCGCGTCTGTATGGCAACCATCGCTTTGCAACGGCTTCAGGCCGGGCCCGCTTGCTGGCCGAGGCGCCCCTGGGTCTGGCCGAACCGCCCTGTGAGCAGTACCCCCTGGTGCTGACTGTGGGCCGCTATCTGGGCCACTGGCATACGATGACGCGCACCGCCCACGTGGCCCGGGTGGTGCAGCAGCACCCGGAACCCCTGCTCGAGGTCCATCCCGACGATGCGGGACGCCACGGGCTCAGCGATGGCGCCATGGCCGAGGTGTGTTCCCGGCGGGGCAGCGTCAGGGCCCGGGTGCAGATCACCGCGGCGATCCGACCGGGCACCGTGTTTCTGCCGATGCACTGGGGTGCCAGTCAGGAGCTGGCCTGCGAGGCCAATCGCCTGATGCACGAACAGGCCTGCGACCACTCGAAGCAGCCCGAACTGAAGGCGGCTGCAGTCACGTTGAGGAGCTGCTGAACAATCCTGATTCGCCAGGGTCCGCTTCAGTCGTCCTGATGCGCATAGCGTCGATAGAGAAAGTCGAGTGCGTGGTTGCGCAGTTGGCCGTACTCAGGATCGTTCTGGATCGCTTCGTAAGAGCGCGGCCTTGCAAAGGGCACCGCCATCAGTTCACCGATCGTGGCTGAAGGGCCGTTGGTCATCATCACGATGCGGTCGGCAAGAAACAGGGCTTCGTCAATGTCGTGCGTGATCATCAGCACGGTCGGTCTGTGTTCGCGCCAGATCGCCAGAAGTTCCTCCTGCAGTTCCTCTTTGGTGATGGCATCGAGGGCGCCGAACGGCTCATCGAGCACCAGAACCTCAGGCTGAACGGCCAGGGCTCTGGCGATTGCCACCCGTTGGCGCATGCCACCGGAGATCTCATTGGGTCGTTTGTGGCGAGCCTCGAGCAGGCCCACCATCTCCAGGTGATGATCGACGACGGCGAGCTGGTCCTGTGCCGTCAGTTCGGATCGGGCGGCTTTCACGGCCAGGGCCACGTTCTGCTCCACCGATTTCCAGGGCAGCAGTGAATAGTTCTGGAACACAACCATCCGGTCTGGTCCGGGACCCTGGATCGGTTGGTCGTTGAGCGTAACCCTGCCGTTGCTGGGGGTCAGAAAGCCGGACACCATGTTCAGCAGTGTGCTTTTGCCGCAACCGGAATGGCCGACAACGCAGATGAACTCACCTTTGGCCACCTGCAGATTGATGTCCCTCAAGGCCTCGAACGGGCCGTTCTTGGTCTGGAACACCTGCCCTACACCCTCAAAACACAGATAATCAGGGTCGCGCGCCAGATCGCGATCAAAGGTTTCGAGGCTGGATGAAAGGGTGGTCATGACGCTGGGGTCTCCGTTGTCGTCGTGGCACGCCTGACGGCACCGCTCGGCAGCGGTGTCACGGCAATGGCTGTGTTGTGGTTGAAGGGGAGCGCTTCGAGATAGCTGAGCGGTTCGTCCTGGTCAAAGGGCCCGCCGCAGGCCAGCTCAATCGGGTACCGGTCCGGACTGAGGGCTGCCAGCCCCTCCTGTTCGAGTGCGGCGCTGCAGAAATCATTGCGGTAGACCTGTCCGAGCAGTTCGAGCCGGTTGCGTGGAAACGGGTTCCACCCCCAGCGGCTGAACTGGGTCAGGATCCAGGCGCCTTCAGCACTGTTGGCCACATGGGCTCGGTCGCTGTGATAGCGATTGAGAGGCAGCAGGTTGGACGTGTTCTGCGCGTTGCCCAGGTTGAACTGCCGTTGCAGGGCGAGTGCGGCATCGATGCCGAGCCACTGCGGTCTGCTGAGCAGTCCAACCAGGTTGTCGTGGTTGCCTCCGTTTTCGCAGAATTGGCCCCCACGGATCAGAGCACTGCACACATCCAGCAGCAGCGATTCGTTGTTGGCAGCCCAGCCTTGATGGCAGGTCAGAACTTTTTCGGGGTGACCGCTCCAGATGTCGAGGTCGGTGGCCAGCACATAGCCCAGGCCGGTTTCCATCGCCTTGGCAACGCGATAGCGGCCGGCGATGAAGCCGTCGATCTCGCCATTGCGCAACGCCGACTGAATGGCCAGTGGCGACAGGACCTGGAAATCAACGGCTTGGTCAGGGTTGATGCCACCGCTGGCCAGCCAGTGACGCAGCAGCAGGTCCTGCATGCTCCCCTTCTGGCCGACGGCCAGGCGCAGGCGCTCGTCACGGGCGTTCAGCAGTGCCGCCAGATCCGGCAGGGTGTGGACATTCAGGTCGCGAAAACGCTGTGCCAGGCAGATCGCGTTGCCGCTGCGGGTCACCGTCATCGGTGTGATCGCCGGCCAGCTGGGCTGGCCGTGCAATCCCAGGGTCAGGGCGAGGGGGGTGCTGGCCGAGGTGATCGCCAGTTGCAGGTCACCGGCCCGGAGCTGTTCCTCCATCTGCTGCCAGCGGTGAAACACCACAGGAATCAGCTGGATGTTGCGGTCGCTGAAGAAGCCCCGGTCGAGGGCCACAGCCATCGGCGCGATATCCAGTCCGGGCAGGTAGCCGATGCGCACCGTGCGCTGGGCCATGGCCACAGCGTCGGAAGCAGGTTGCGGGACTGACGGGCTCGGCAGGCTGGTGCTGAGCGGCTGGCGGTTCTGCTTGAGGCGTCGCTGCTGCTGCAGGAAATTGATCAGTTCACCGCGCAGCCGGTAGTAGTCGGGGTGTTCCATCACCTCGAGCCTCTCCCGAGGGCGCGGCAGGGACACCTTGAGGATCTGGCCGATGCCTGCCGCGGGGCCATTGGTGAGGCAGACCACCCGGTCAGACAGCAGCAGCGCTTCATCGACCGAATGGGTCACCATCACGGTGGTGACACCAGCCTGTTGGCAGATCTGCATGAGCTGTTGCTGCAGATTGCCGCGGGTGAGGGCATCGAGGGCGCCGAACGGCTCATCCAGAAGCAGCAGCCTGGGTCGGATCGCCAGGGCGCGGGCAATGGCTACCCGTTGCTTCATGCCGCCCGAAAGTTCGGCAGGCAATTTGTCGGCAGCGTGGCCCAGGCCCACCAACGCAATGCTCTGTTCAACGCGCTCGTGACGCTCGGCCTGGCTGGACTCGCGCATCACGTTGTTGACCGCCAGGGCAATGTTCTGGCGCACGCTCTGCCAGGGCAGCAGCGAGTAGTTCTGGAACACCACCATGCGGTCGGGACCTGGATCAGTCACCTGCCGGCTGTCCATCAGGATGCCGCCTGTGTTCGCCTGATCGAGCCCTGCCATCAGGTTCAGCAGGGTGGATTTGCCGCAGCCAGAATGCCCGATCAGAGAGATGAACTCGCCTTCGGCAATGTTGAGGTTGATGTCTTTCAGCGCGACATAGGTGCCGCCCTTGGGTAGGTCGAAAGATCGCGTGACGTTGTCAACTGTGACCATGGCCCTGTCCATCACTTGCCCCCCTTGGCCACCAGGGTGCCGACGGCGCCCACCAGGCGATCGAGGGCCAGACCCACCAGGCCGATCACCACAATCGCCAGAATGATCTGACTGGTACTTGTATCGCCACCGGCGTTGTACGCGTCCCAGATGAAAAAGCCGATGCCGCCATCGGCTTTGAGCATTTCAGCGGCCACGATTGCGAGCCAGGCAAGGCCGATGGCAATGCGTAGACCGGTGAACACATAAGGGGCTGTGGCCGGCATTAAAATGTCGCCCAGGTAGCTGCGTTTTCTCAGTCGCAACACACGGGCAACGTTGGTGTAATCCTGTGGGATTTCATTGATGCCAACGGCCGTGTTGATCACGATCGGCCACACCGCGGTGATGAAGATGACAAAGATGGCTGCTGAGTCTGCCTGTTGAAATAGCAACAGTGAGATCGGCAACCAGGCCAGTGGCGGCACCGTGCGCAGCACCTGAATCAGCGGATCAAAGCCCCGGCGCAGAAAACGGTTCAGGCCGATAGCCAGACCAGCGGCGATGCCGATTACAGCGGCCAGGCTGTAACCAACGGCCACCCGTTGCAGCGATATCAGCAGCTGCAGCCCCAGCCCCTTGGACGTGCCGCCATCGTCGAAGAAGGGATTGATGATGTAAGGGTCCCAGGTCTGGCTGATCACCTGAATCGGCCCTGGAAAGCCTTCGCTGTTGAATTGTGCAAGGAATTGCCACAGGACCAGAGTTAGGCCGATGCAGACCACTGGAGCCTTGATCTGGTTGGCCAGGGGTGAACGCAGCCAGCTGGCCGTAGGGCGGCGTTTGCTGCGGGAGGTGGCAGAAAGGCTGGTCATGGATCGGCGCAGCTGGTGGGCAATGAGCAAAGAAGATGGGCGGTGAGGATCGGTTCACCGCCCAGGGGCAATCAGGCTTCCGCGAATCGAGGGCGGTCGTGCTGGGTGTTGCAGCTTCCGCCCGCCGACTCATTTCATTGCCTTGATTTTCACGGTGTTCAGATAGGCCTTGGGATTGTTGGCATCAAACCTGACTCCGTCGAAGAACACCTCGACCCCGCGTGAGTCACCGGCGGGTCCATTGCCATAGCCGTTGGCTTTGGCAGCCTGGCGCCACAGGTCGCTGCGGTTCACCTTGTTGACCAGGCCTTTGATATCGGTTCCTTTGGGCAGATAACCCCAGCGGATGTCCTCGGTCACGAACCAGGTGTCGTGGCTCTTGTAAGGGAACGAGGCATTGTTGGCCCAGAACTTCATCTTGTAGGGCGAGTTCTTGACGATGCGCCCGTCGCCGTAATCGACGGTTCCCTGCAGGCGAGGCAGCAGGTCAGCCACGCTGGCCTTGACATACTTGTCCTGGGCCAGGATGGTTGCCAGTTCGGTGGTGTTGGCGGGGTTGTCAGCCCACTTCTGGGCCTGTTGAACCGCCATCAGCAGCCGCAGAGTGGCGTTCGGGTTCTTCTTGACCCAGTCGGCCCGCATCGAGAAGGCCTTCTCGGGATGCTCCTTCCACAGTTCGCCGGTCTGCAGGGCGGTGTAGCCCAGTTTCTTGTTGACCAGGCGCTCGTTCCAGGGCTCACCCACGCAGAAGGTGTCCATGGTGCCGGACTGCATGTTGGCCACCATCTGCGGCGGGGGGATCACCACCAGATCGGCCTGCTTGTTGGGGTCGATGCCATTGGCGGCCAGCCAGTAGCGCATCCACAGGTCATGGGTGCCGCCCGGGAAGGTGACGGCAGCCTTGAACTTGTCGCCGCTGCTGTTCTTCTTGGCGACCACCTGCGGCAGGTTGGCCGACTTGACCTTGAGTTTGGCGGCCAGGAAGTCCTTGGACACAGAAATGCCCTGGCCCTGGGTGTTGAGGCGCGCCAGAAGCACCATCGGCACCGGTTTCTTGCTCTTGCTGATCGCACCGGTGGTCAGCAGGTAGGGCATCGGCGAGAGAATGTGGGCGCCGTCAATGCCGCCACGGGCACCCCCCAGTTCGAGGTTGTCACGGGTGACCGCCCAGGAGGTCTGCTTCTTGAGCTCGACCCCGGTCATGCCCTGTTTGGCGAAGAAGCCCTTTTCCTTAGCAACAATCAGGGGGGCGGCATCGGTCAGGGCAATGAACCCCAGCTCCACACTGGTGGTTTCCGGTTTGCCCGGGGCGGCCTGAACCGGGCCGGCGCTCAGCAGGCTGGCGATGCCGCCGAACTGAACGACGACACCGCTGGCGACGGTGAGTCCGGTGAGCAGTGCTTGGCGTCGGGTGAGGTTGGACATGGGAATGGCAACAGGTGGATCAGGGCGTGGCCCGCATCGCGGGGATGCACCACGTCGAATGTCTTTGGGGCGCGGTGGCTGAACGCCGGGTGTTGCAGCGGTTGACGATGCGCCGCTTGCAACGGGCCGTGTTGGCGCTCAGGCTGACCAACGGGGCTAAGAACACCACGCTGCTGGAGCCCTGCTCCGTCGCCGTCGTTACCAAATGGCAGACCCGGGGGTTGGCTCAGCGGCGCAACCGTTCCAGTTGCTGGTGTCCTGTGCGGGCCTGCAGCAGCGCCCGGGCCTGGGCCAGGCCGGCGCTCAGGCTGTCCAACGCTCCCGCCTGCCACAGATAGGCCCCGAGGTTCCACAGCAGGGCGGTGGCCAGGGGCCCCTCTCCCTGCAGGGCCTGCAGGGCGTGCTCCCGCCATGTCTCGATGGAGGTGAACGCCTGTTCCTCGGCCTCAAGGCCGTGGTCGCGCGGGTGCAATAGCAACCGCTCGGGTTCGCCCCCCCGCAGCCTGGAGCAGATGCCGGCCCTGGTTGTGGGCAGATCTGTTGAGCCCTCCAGGCCCTTGACCATCAACACATCGGCTTCGCCGGCGGCTCGCAGCGCGTCCCAGGCGCGGGCCTCGGTTGGCGGGTGCACAAAGCCGCTCACCAGCAGGTGCGGGCCCTGGTGGGGCGTCCACAGCAGTTCCAGGCTGGCGATCGGTGGACGTTTACCGATCTCCGCCCTGATCGGAATCAGCCTTGCGGCCGCCTGGAAATGGGTCGGCAGGTGGGCGAGGGCCAGGCCGTGGCGATCCAGGTGCTCCTGCACCGCCGTCAGCTCGAGCGTGCACCAGTCGACGCCAAGACTGGCGAACAGCTCGGCCAGGGTGACGCCGTACTTGACCGGCATCGGCACCCCTCCGTGCAGCACCACGGGCACTCCGGCGGCGCTCAGCAGCAGGGCCAGCAGCGGTAGCAGCGGTGCCGTGCGCGTGCGTCCGTCGTAGGGCACGCCGAAGCACAGTGGCCGACGACCGATGCTGTGCAGCCGGGGCCCGTGCTGGTTGTAGCTGTCCAGCATGCCGGTCAGCTCGAGCGGCGCCGGCCGCCGGATGCGGTGGGCGATCAGAAAAGCCCCCAGCTGGGCATCCGTGGCCTGCCCGCCCAGCATCAGGTCCATCGCTTCGCGGGCTTCTTCGCGGCTCAGGCCCGTGCTGGTGTGTTCGCCACTGCCCACCTTGCCGATCAGCTCCCGGAAGCGTCGCTGCCCGGGCGGAATCTCCGGAGCCCGGCTCGGATTCAGTAGCGATGGCGACACGCGGGGGGGCCGGTCGTTCAGCACATTCTCAACGTTGCCGATCCCCCATCACCATGACCCCGACCCTCAGCAGGATCGAGCAGGCCAAGGCTGAGCGTTGTGGGCTGGACCTGGCAGCCGAACTGCCTGCGCTGGCCGCCGGCGGCTGGGAGAATCTCGATGAGGACGATCTGACGATCCGGCTCAAGTGGCTGGGCATCTTCTTCCGGCCCGTGACACCGGGTCGATTCATGGTTCGTCTGCGTCTGCCCAACGGGGTGATCCAGGCCGATCAGCTGGAGGTGCTCGCCGAGGCGGTCGACCGTTGCGGCAGCGACGGTTCGGCTGACATCACCACCCGTCAGAACCTGCAGTTGCGCGGGCTGCTGCTCGAGGACATGGCGCCGTTGCTCCAGGCGATGGAGGCGGTGGGGCTCACCAGCCGTCAGTCCGGCCACGACAATCCCCGCAACATCACCGGGAACCCCCTGGCGGGCATCGATCCGGAGGAAATCGTCGACACCCGTCCGTTGGTGGCGGCGATCCAGACCCGTCTGCTGGCCGCTGATGCGCCCCGCAACCTGCCGCGCAAGTTCAACATCGCGGTCGGTGGAGCTCCCGACAGCTTTCTGTTGCACAACGATCTGGCCTATCTGCCGGCCCTCCGCGACGGTCAGCCGGGCTTCACCGTGATGGTCGGGGGGTTCTTTTCGGCCCAGCGCAATGCGCTGGCGATTCCGCTGCATCTGTGGCTGAGGGCCGAACAGCTGCCCGGCTTCAGCCTGGCGGTGCTGCGTCATTTCGAGCGCAGCGGCAACCGTCAGGCCCGCAACAAGAGCCGTCTGATGTACCTGGTCGAGGCGCTCGGCCTGGACGGCTACCGCGACGCCGTCCTCGCCGAATTCAGCACCCTCGGTGGGGAGGCCTTCCCCCATGACGGACACCATCTGGTCACCCGGGCCCCCCGCTCGGCACTGGGTGTGAACGCCCAGAGTCAGCCGGGTCTGCACTGGGTGGGGCTGGGCGTGCCGATGGGGCGCCTCGATGCCGCCGGCATGGCCGAGCTGGCGCAGCTGGCGCGCCGCCATGGCAGCGGCGAGTTGCGTCTCACCGAAGCCCAGAACGTGCTAATCGTCGATGTGCCAGAGGCGGCGATGCCCGATCTGTTGGCCGAACCCCTGCTGCAGCGGTTCAGCCCCGAGCCCGGGGCCCTGATGGCTGAGGCCGTCAGCTGCACCGGCAGCCGCTACTGCAGCTTTGCCCTGATTCCCACCAAGACCACGGCCCAGTCGGTGGTCGAAGAGCTGGAGCGGCGGCTCGAGCTGCCCCACCCCGTGCGCACCCACTGGACCGGATGCCCCAACGCCTGCGGTCAGCCCTACATGGGCGAGATCGGCCTGATGGGTGCCAAGGCCCGCCATGAGGGTCAGATGGTCGAGGCGGCCAAGGTGTTTGTGGGTGGCGATATGGGCAGCGACCCGCGCCTGGCAGAGCTCCACGACAAGGGTGTGCCCCTCAGCCAGTTGGCTGATGCCCTCGAAGAGCTACTGGTTGTGCGCTTCGGCGCCCGGCGCCGGTGATCAGTCCGCCAGCGCCCATCCAGCCCCAGGACGGGGTCAGCCACCGGCGCCCTGCCAGGGTGGATGCACATCCAGCCGCCGCAGGGGTGCCCACGCAACCGCGGAGATCCGACCTCACCGTTGACCTGGCAGAACCCGGCAGCGAGCGCCGCTGGCAGCAACTGCAGCAGCTGCGCCGCGGGCTGGTGGACGCCGATGCCTGGCTTCAGGCGCTGGCCGATGGATCGCTGGCACCTGAGCCCGATCTTCTGGCGGCGCTGATCCCAGGTCTCGACCGGTCCAGGGTCGAAGCCCTGCTGGCCAGTGAGCTTGCCGCCGAGCCTGGCCTCCTGGTGAAGGCTGCGCTGCCGGACTGGCCTGCCCGTGCCGTTCAGCCAGCCTGTCGTGAGGCCTGGCTCGAGCCGTTGCTGCACCACGTCGCTGTTGCCGATTCGGTGCACCAACTGGGTTGGTTGCCGCTTCTGGGTCTGTTTCGTGAGGCCAAGGTGGCCCGGTTGCTGCGTGAGACGGTTCATCGCCATCTCACGGCCGAGGCGGCCTGGGGCCTGCTGCCCCTGCTGGGTCTGCAGCGCCAACCCCAGGACGGTGCCTTGCTGGTGCGTCTGGCTGTGGAGCCAGGGCCTCTGCAACGGCGCCACCAGGCCCTGGAGGGGTTGGCACTGGGGCTTTCGGCCTGGCCACAGGCGGTGTTGGTGCCGGGGCTCAGCGCGCTGGTGACGGACCTGGATCCGGCGGTGGCCGCCAAAGCCGTTGATCTGCTGGCGCGGCTGCCGGTAGGGGCGGTTGCGCTGCGCCAGGGCCTGACCAGGGCCCTGGATCCTGAGATCCTGGCCAGGGTGCAGCGACGGTTGCGCTGCAGCCCGTTGGTGCTGCTGGTGCACGGCCGCCATGGCGGACACATTCCAGACGAGCTGCAACAGCTGGCTGCCGACGTGGCCGCCCGCCGTGGTGCTCCGGTTCTGTTGCAGGCGCTGACCGCTGCCCAGTCGACCCCGGACCCCGAGGTCTGGCCCGCAGCCCGGCGGGCCCGCGCCCTCACCCTGGTGCCCCTGCTGTTGTTGCCGGGCGGGCACGTGCGCAGCGACCTGCCGCGCCTGGCCAGCCAGTGGCAGGTAGCCACCCGTGCCCAGGGTGTGGCCCTGCGGCGGCGACCGTTTCTGGGGGCCTGGCCCGCCTGGCAAGCCGCCCTGGCCCAGGCGCTGGCACGCCGCCAGGAGCTTGACCAGCGCCGGGCGCTGTGGCTGCACCACCCGCTGCAGGGCGCACTCGCCCGACGTTTTGTGGGCCATCTCAGCGCTGTATTGGGCTGCCCGGCGGTCAGCACCCCCTACGAATCGCCCCTGCGCGGGCTTGCGGATCAGCCGCTGGAGCGGACGTTGTTGCTGCCCCTGACCCTGGCCGCCAATCGCCTGAGTGAGACCCTGGATCTGGAGTTGCAGTCGGCCACCATGGCCCAGGATCAACCTGAGGTGCTGCCACCGTTGCTCGGCTGGACCGATCTGCGCCGATTCCTTTTGACCACCCTGGTGCAGCTGCCATGACCCCCCCCGGCACCGTCTACCTGGTGGGAGCCGGTCCCGGCGATCCTGACCTGCTGACGGTTAAGGCCCAGCGGCTGCTGGGCCAGTGCGATGCCCTGGTCTACGACTCGCTGGTGCCGCGCCAGGTGCTCGAGCTGGTGCCCGAGGCGGCCGAGAGGCATTTCGTGGGTAAACGCCGCGGCCACCATTCGGTGCCCCAGCCCAGCACCAATGCGGTGCTGGTCGAGCTGGCCGGCCGTTGCCGCTGTGTGGTGCGGCTCAAAGGCGGAGATCCCTTTCTGTTCGGCCGCGGTGGCGAAGAGGCCGCCCATCTGGCCCGCCATGGGGTGCCGGTTGAGGTGGTCCCCGGGGTCACCGCCGGCATCGCCGCACCCGCCTATGTGGGGATTCCGGTGACCCATCGCCGCGCCGGCAGTTCGGTGACCTTTGTCACCGGCCACGAGGAGATCGACAAGGGGCGACCCGGGGTCGACTGGCGCGGCCTGGCCCGCTGCTCGGACGGGCTGGTGATCTACATGGGCCTGCACAACCTGGCCCACATCTGCGCCGAGCTGATCGCCGGCGGCCTCGACGGCACCACCCCGGCCGCGGTGGTGCAACAGGGCACCGTGCAGGGCCAGCGCCAGCTGGTCGCGCCGCTGGTCCAGCTGGCCGAACAGGCGGCGGTGGCGGGTTTTGCCTCGCCGTCGATCGTGGTGATCGGCGAGGTGGTCAACCAGCGGGTCGAGGCCTGTGCGCCCGAGCCGGCCGCGGTGGAGATGCCGATTCCGTTCTGAGGGCGCCGTCCTGGCGTGGTTGGCAATCAATGGGCGAAGCGGTCTGTGGAAAGCCCGGTTCGGTAACTCATGACACGGCTGGTTCGGTTGAACAGAAGCTTCACTGAGCACCCACTTTCTGCTGTGCCATTGCGTTCCGCCCTGGCCGCTGACCGTCATGTCCACCTCGCAGCTTCACGCCGATGTTTGAACTGATCCCCTGCGAGAAGTTTCGCGATACTCCCGCAGTTCGCTTCTTTGATATCACCGTCGCCGCGTCGAATGCGCGCGATCTGGTGATTCCTCAGGGACCTGGACGGTTCTGATGGCGCAGGTAGTCGATGGCGCCCGCAACGCTCAGGGGTTCGCTGAACAGGTACCCCTGGGCCTGGTCGATGCCGTGTTCCAGCAACCATTGCCGCTGCTGTTCCGTTTCCACCCCCTCGGCCGTGAGCCTGATCTTCAGGTCGCTGCCGATCGCCACCAGCATGTCCAGCAGATGGTTGCTGGGCTTGCCTGGGGCGTTGATGCGTTGCACAAAGCTGCGGTCCACCTTGATGGCATCGATCGGCAGGTTGTGCAGACGGCTCAAGGACGAGTAGCCGGTGCCGAAGTCATCGATGGCGATCTGCACATGGCGATCGGCCAGATGCTGCAGCAGATCCTCAAGGCCTGGATCGGCTTCATTGAGAGCTTCTTCGAGCAGTTCCAGCTGCAGGTTCACGCCGTGGGGCAGCGGATGGTGGCTGATCAGGTCCAGCAAGCGGCGCTGGCATGGCTCACTGTCCACCAACTGGGCCGACAGGTTTGCCGACAGCAACAGGGTCTGTCCCGGGCCCAGGGCTTCGGCCAGGGGTTGGGCGGCCCTGAGACTGGCTTGTAGCACCTGCAGGTCAACGGCGGCGGTGAGGCCGGCATCGTGGGCCTGGGCCAGAAAATGGCTGGGTGTGAGCATGCTGCCGTCGGCGCGGATCCAGCGGGCCAGGCATTCAAAACCGACCACCTGGCGGTTGCGCAGGTTGATGATCGGCTGCAGATAGGCCGTCAGCTGTTGCTCTTCCAGGGCAACCACCAACTCGGCTTCCTGCTGATATTGGGTCTCGGCCTGAACCTGCAGCGTCGGTGTGGCGATCACCACCTGGTGCCCCGCCCGCGTCTGGGCGGCATGCATGGCCAGACGGGCCCGGCTCAGCAATTCGCCGGCGCTGGATCCGGGTCGGGTTTCGGTCGTCGCTGCACCGATCGCCATTGTCAGCAGCAGCGGCGGGCCGGTCGGTCGGGTGACAACCGTGCAGCGGTGGTTCAGTTGCTGCGCCAGGGCCAGCAGTTCGGCGTCATGGCCGGTGCCCAGCGGCAGCAACAGGGCCAGTTCAGCCGGGCCAGTGCGCAGGATCGTGGTGCCGGTGGGAGCCTGCTGTTCCAGGGTGTTCAGGCCTGCGGCGATCAGTTCTTCGGCCAGGGCGTGCCCGTAGAGCGCCTCAAAGCGGTGGTAATGGCGAAAGGTGCAGCACAACAGGCCATAGGGGCTTGCTCCTTGGCCGCGGTTCTGCAGCAGGGTCAGCAGGGTGGCCGGGTCGTCGTTGCGTGGATGCAAGGGCCGTCGGTCCCGTCAGCCGCCAGAACCAAATCTATCGATGTTTTCAGGCTGTGCAGGCCTCGAGCACCTGGGCGTCAATGCTCCAGTCGAGGCTGCTGGTGACCCCAGCTGGCCCCGAAAAACTGCCGGTGATCGCTGCTGTCAGATCGGGTTTCGACGAGGTGGCCAGGGTGATGTAGCGATCGTCGATGCTGCCCATGCCGCTGGGGTCGAAGCCGCGCCAGCCGGCACCGGGCAGGTACACCTCGGCCCAGCCGTGCAGGTCGTAGCGCTCGGGTTTCGGATCCACCAGGTGATAACCGCTGACGAAGCGGGCCGGCAGGCCCACGCAGCGGCAGGCCTCGACCATCAGCATCGCCAGATCCCGGCAGGAGCCGACCCGTTCCTTGAGGGTGCGGCCGGCGGGCCAGGCCGGCCCCACGTGGCGCTGGGTGTACTTGACCCGGTCCTGGATGATCTCCACCAGCTGTTGCAGGAACATCAGCGCGCGCTGGTCGCTGCCCATCAGCGCTTCCTGGGCCACATCCACCGCCGCAGGATCGTGCTGGCCGTTGGGCAGCCAGCCCTGCAGCGAACCCATCAGATCGCTGTTGAGATGCCCCAGCGGATAGGGCAGCTGGGGCTCATTCTCTTCGAGGCAGGCCTGCAGCAGGGGTGCCGGCTGGGTTTCCACCTCGCTGATGGCCTGCACCACAAACAGGTCCGTCTCGCCGCTGAAGCGACCCCGCAGAATCTCGTCACCGCTGGCCGCCACCAGGGGGTACAGCCGTGAGGGCTCGGGGCTGATCGCCAGATCGAAAGCGATCAGTTGTTGAAACCCGTGGCCCCGTGGTTTCAGGCAGAAACGGTGAGGGCCCAGCAGCACCGGCGCGCTGTAGCGGTAGGTGAAGGTGTGGGTTACGCGAGCGCGCATGCCGGAAAGGGGTCGAAGGGTTCGGCAGTGCTGGCCACGAAGTATCGCGTTTCGATCAACCTGTGAAGCTGATTGAGGTCGCTTTGCAGCGCATCGATGGATTCGTGCAGTCCGCCGGCGATCAGGGCGTCGATCGGGGTGTAGCTCCAGCGGGCCAGGGTCAGTCCCGCCAGGCACTCGAGCGCATCGGGGGTGCCGGGCACGGCACTGCCACGGATGATCCGCAGCGTCTCGTTGATGCGCTCGAGGCAGTAGCGCACCGACCGGGGAAAGATCGGATCGAGCAGCAGAAAGGCGGCCACCGCCTTCGGTTCGATCGCCTGCTGGCGGGACTGGCGAAACATCTGGTACGCCCCGGCGCTGCGCAGCAGTGAGATCCACTGCAGTTCGTCAAGCACCCCCCCCACTTCGTCGGTGGACGGCAGCAGCAGGAAGTACTTCACATCGAGGATGCGGGTGGTCTTGTCGGCGCGCTCGAGCAATCGACCCAGGCGGCTGAACTGCCAGGACAGATCCCGGCTCAACGTGGCATCGGTGATCCCATAGAACAACTGGCAGGCCCTGCGGATGTCGCGCAACTGCTCCTGGGGCGGCTGGTTCCAGAAGCTGTCGTCGTCCTGCAGGGTCCAGTGGAGGTCATTGAGCTGTTCCCACATCTCGGTGGTGATCACCTCGCGGATCTGGCGGGCGTTTTCGCGGGCGACCCCCACACAGTTGACGATGCTGCTCGGATTGCGGGTCTCGCGCACCAGAAACTGCACGACGTCATCCGGGTTGCCGTTGGGATAGAGCTGGTCGAACAGCTCCCGGTCGCCACTGGCATCGATCAGGGGCAACCAGGGTTCGGCGCTGCCGGGCGGGCAGTCGAGCGCCATGGCTTCGCTGACCTCGACAAAGCGGGACAGGTTCTCGGCCCGCTCCACGTACCGGTTGATCCAGTAAAGCGAGTCGGCGACGCGGCTCAGCATGGGACCGCCTCCGGGCAGGGCTGTTCATCGACGATCCAGGTGTCCTTGCAGCCACCCCCCTGGGACGAGTTGACCACCAACGAGCCGCGGCGCAGGGCCACCCGGGTCAGGCCGCCGGGGCTGACCCAGGCCCCTTTGCCGCGCAGCACATAGGGGCGCAGGTCGACGTGGCAGGGGAACAGTTCGCCTTCGCTCAGCGAGGGGACCGTCGACAGCTCCAGGGTGGGCTGGGCGATGTAATTGCGCGGATTGGCGCGGATCTTGTCGGCAAATCCGGCGATCTCGCCGGCGCTGGCATGGGGCCCGATCAACATGCCGTAGCCCCCCGCTTCGGCCACGGCCTTGACCACCAGTTCACCCAGGTGCTCGAGCACGTAGGCCCGGTCGTCGGGCTTGGCGCACAAATAGGTGGGCACGTTCTCGATCACCGGCTCCTGACCGAGGTAGTAGCGGATCATCTCCGGCACGTAGGCATAGATCAGCTTGTCGTCGGCCACGCCGGTGCCTGGGGCATTGGCGATGGCGACCCGACCGGCGGCGTAGACCTCCATCAGCCCCCGCACCCCCAGCATCGAATCGCTGCGGAACACGGCTGGATCGAGAAAGTCATCGTCGATCCGGCGGTAGATCACATCGACCGGTTCCAGTCCCGCGGTGCTGCGCATCCTGACCCGCTGGTCGTGACAGACCAGATCGCGACCCTCCACCAGCTGAATGCCCATCTGCTGGGCCAGGTAGCTGTGCTCGAAGTAGGCGCTGTTGAACACCCCGGGGGTCAGCAGCACCACCTTGGGGGTTTCGGTCCACGGGGCCAGGTCCCGCAGGGTCTGCAGCAGGTGCGAGGGGTAGTCGTCGATCGGTTGGACCGTGCGGCCGGCGAACAGGCTGGGGAACATCCGCTTCATCACCCGCCGGTTCTCGAGGAAATAGGCCACCCCCGAGGGGCAGCGCAGGTTGTCCTCGAGCACGCGCCAGGTGCCCTGACCGTCGCGCACCAGGTCCAGGCCCGAGATGTGGCACCACCTGCCCAGCGGCGGCTTGAAGCCCTGCAACTGGGGACGCCAGCCCTGGGAGCTGACCACGCCCTCGCGGGGGATCACGGCGTCAGCCAGGATCTTCTGATCGCCGTAGACGTCGGCCAGAAACAGGTCGATCGCCTCAAGACGCTGGATCAGGCCCGCTTCGAGGTGTTGCCAGTCGGCCTGGCTGATCAGCCGGGGCAGGGGATCAAAGGGCAGGATCCGCTCGACGCCCTTGTTGCCCGAATCGTTGAGCCGAAAGGTGGCGCCTAACCGTTTGAGCAGCATGCCGGCGGCGGTGTGGTTGCGGTTGAGCTCTTCGAGGCCGAGCTTGCCGAGGGAGGACAGCAGCGGCTGCAGGCTCAGCCTGGGTTGCTCCGGTCCCTGGAAATATTCGTCGTAACCGCGGTTCGGCCGGTAGTCGGTGAACATCGCTGCTGACCTCGTGCTGCCGCGATCCTGCAGAGCACCAGAGCCTTCTCAAGTGGTGGTTGCTACGGAATGGCCATTCAGAGCAGGAAGTAGCGCTGGGCCATCGGCAGCACTTCGGCGGGCTCGCAGGTGAGTAGCTGGCCGTCGGCAAAGACCTCGTAGGTCTGGGGGTCCACCGCCATGACCGGCATGGCGCTGTTGTTCTTCATCGCCGCCTTGCCGATGCCGCCGCGGGTGTTCTGCACCGGCACGCAGGCCCGTTTGAGGCCCAGCCTGCGGGGCACGTCGGCGTCAAGGGCCGCCTGGCTGACAAAGGTCAGGCAGCTGGGGGCCAGGGCTGCGCCATAGGCCGCGAACATCGGTCGGCCGTGCACGGGGCCGGGGGTGGGGATCGAGGCGTTGGCGTCGCCCATCTGGGCCCAGACGATCGAACCGCCCTTGAGCACCAGTTCGGGCTTGACGCCAAAGAAGCCCGGCTTCCACAGCACCAGATCGGCCAGCTTGCCCACCTCGATCGAGCCGATCTGGCTGTCAAGGCCGTGGGCAATGGCCGGGTTGATGGTGGTCTTGGCGATGTAGCGCTTGATCCGGGTGTTGTCGTTGCGGCTGCTGTCGCCCGCCAGCGGACCCCGCTGCACCTTCATCTTGTGGGCGGTCTGGAAGGTGCGGATGATCACCTCGCCCACCCGGCCCATGGCCTGGGAGTCGCTGGCGATGATCGAGAACGCCCCCAGGTCGTGCAGGATGTCCTCGGCGGCGATCGTTTCGCGGCGGATGCGCGACTCGGCGAAGGCCACATCCTCTGGGATGCGTGGGTCCAGGTGGTGGCACACCATCAGCATGTCGAGGTGTTCCTCGAGCGTGTTGCGGGTGTAAGGACGGGTCGGGTTGGTGCTGCTGGGCAGGACATTGGCCTCGCCGCAGATTTTGATGATGTCGGGGGCGTGACCCCCACCGGCTCCTTCGGTGTGGAAGGTGTGGATCGTGCGGCCGCC
The DNA here is from genome assembly GCA_027486935.1 of Cyanobium sp. C1_MAG_00004. Lineage (GTDB taxonomy): Bacteria > Cyanobacteriota > Cyanobacteriia > PCC-6307 > Cyanobiaceae > RGUW01. Next base: position 36,473 of record JAIXOF010000032.1, read on the forward strand.
GATCGCCCGGATCGTGTCCTCGACGAAACCCGCTTCGTTGAGGGTGTCGGTGTGGATGCAGACCTGCACGTCGTGCTGGTCGGCCACGGTCAGGCAGCAGTCGATCGCCGCCGGTGTGGTGCCCCAGTCTTCGTGCAGCTTGAGGCCGCAGGCCCCGGCCACGATCTGTTCCTCGATCGCCTCGGGTGTTGAGGCATTGCCCTTGCCGAAGAAGCCCAGGTTCACCGGCAGGCCCTCGGCGGCCTGCAGCATGCGGCCGATGTGAAACGCCCCCGGGGTGCAGGTGGTGGCGTTGGTGCCGGTGGCCGGGCCGGTGCCGCCGCCCAGCAGGGTGGTGACACCACTGGCCAGGGCGGTTTCGATCTGCTGCGGGCAGATGAAGTGCACGTGGGTGTCGATCGCACCGGCGGTGACGATGTGCCCTTCGCCGGCGATCGCCTCGGTGCCGGGGCCCACCACGATCGTCACCCCCTGCTGGGTGTCGGGGTTGCCCGCCTTGCCGATGGCGACGATGCGGCCGTCCCGCAGGCCGATGTCGGCCTTGACGATGCCCCACCAATCCAGGATCAGCGCGTTGGTGATCACCGTGTCGACGGCGCCTTCGGCCCGGGTGGTCTGGGCCTGTCCCATGCCGTCGCGGATCACCTTGCCGCCCCCGAACTTCACCTCGTCGCCATAGACGGTGAAGTCCTGCTCGACCTCCAGGATCAGCTCGGTGTCGGCCAGCCGCAACCGGTCGCCGGTGGTTGGGCCATAGGTCTCGGCGTAGGCGCGGCGGGAGATGCGGTACGGCATGGGTCTTAATCGAGCGGGCCGTTGATCAGGCCGTTGAAACCGAACACCCGGCGTTCGCCGGCGAAGGGCACCAGATTCACGCTGCGGCTGTCGCCAGGTTCGAAGCGGATCGCCGTGCCGGCCGGGATGTCGAGCCGCAGGCCGCGGGCCGCCTCCCGGTCGAACTGCAGGGCGCTGTTCGCTTCATGAAAGTGGTAATGCGAGCCCACCTGCACGGGACGATCGCCGCTGTTGGACACCTCGAGAGTGGTCACGGGCCGGCCGGCATTGAGCTCGAGCTCGCCGGGTTCGCTGAGCAGTTCGCCGGGGATCAGGGGAGTCATCGAATGGGTTCGTGCAGGGTGACGAGCTTGGTGCCATCCGGGAAGACCGCCTCGATCTGGACGTCGTGCACCAGCTCGGCCACGCCCTCCATCACCTGGTCGCGGCCGAGCCAGGTGCTGCCCTCGGCCATGAGCTCGGCGACGCTTTTGCCGTCGCGGGCGCCCTCGAGCACCTGGAAGCTGAGCCAGGCCACCGCTTCGGGGTGATTGAGCCGCAGGCCGCGGCCCAGACGCCGCTCCGCCAGCAGGGCGGCGGTGACGATCAGCAGCTTGTCTTTTTCCTGAGGAGTCAGGTGCATGCGTTCACTCTGCCAGCGCCTGGCCGCACTGGCCGTTCAGGTTGAACCCCTCTGCAGCCCGGCGCCCCTCGTCTAGCCAGGGGTTCTCCTGGAACGGCCAGACCCGGGGCAGGACCGGCCGCTGCTGACCCTGGTGCTGGCGCAGCAGGCCCCAGAGGCGGCAAAACCAGAACCGGGCCATCTGGGTCGAGTCGCCCCGGTAGCGGGCGATCAGCCCCTGTTCGAGCCGGCCGAGGGCCATCGCGCCATCGAGGCCCTGCCGCAGTTGCCGTCCCTCGGCCACCAGGGCGTCCAGGGCTGGGGCCCCGGTGCCGTCGGGTGCGGCCCACACCAGTGTGCCCAGCACGGGTTGGCCGTCCATGCCGTGCTGCCGTTGCAGCGCATGACGGTCCAGGCTCAGCCGGTCCACCAGCTCCCAGCGGTCGCCGGCGGCGGGGTCCCGGCGGCGGATCGTCAGGCTGGAGCGCCAGCAGCCCTGGCCCAGCCCTTCGCCGGCGGCGCTGCGTCCCAGCCGCACCACATCGGTGCCCAGCCAGGAGCAGCCCGCTTCGAGCTCCACCGTCAGCTCCTGCTGCAGCAGGCCGTCGCCGTAGAGCACCAGCTCCTGGGGCAGCCACTCAAGCGCGGCCTGGTCCCGCAGCCGGATCACCACGTTCTGGTGCGCCCAGCGGGGCGTGTCGTCCTGGCGAAAGCGGCCCAGCGAGCCGTAGACCTTTTGGGCGGCGACGGTCGTCAGCAGGGCCTGGCTGTCGCCAGAGGCCGTGATGGCGACCTGCAGACGATCGCCCCCCACCAGCCCGCCGGCGGTGTGCAGCAGCGGCAGTTCCCGGTAGCCATCGCCGCGGTCGTAGCTGCGCAGCCACTTGAGCGGTGCCGTGGCCCCCGCCTGATGTCCGCTGCCCTGGCCCGCCAGGGTGAGCCAGGCCTGGGCGCTCCAGCCACTGGGTTCTGCCGTCACGCTGATCTGCCTTCGCTGGAAGACAATTCTCGAAGGCCCGGAGACCGCCATGACGCAACTCGTCCTGTGTCGTCGTCAGGCGGGCCCCCCGCCGATCGGGGCCGAACGCCTGCAACTGGCCCTGACCGCCGAGGAGCGCACCCGCCTGCGCGGGCGCCGGCAGACCCTGGGCGGCGAGGCGGTGTTGCTGCAGCTGCCCCGCAGTGAGCCGTTGCAGCCCGGCGAGTGGCTCAGGCCGGCCGAGGGTCCGGCCTGGGTCGAGGTGGTGGCCGCGGCCGAACCCCTGCTCGAGGTGCGGGCCGATGACGGCCTGGCCCTGCTGCAGGCGGCCTATCACCTGGGCAACCGGCACGTGGCGGTCGAGATCGGCACCGAGGGCCTGCGGCTGCTCGACGATCCGGTGTTGGCCCATCTGCTCGAGCACCGCGGCCTGCGCCTGGGCCGGCTGGCGGCACCCTTTTACCCCGAGGCCGGCGCCTACGGCCATGGGCACTGAACTGCTGCATCTGCTGCAGCTCACCAGTCCGGCGCTGCCGGTGGGGGCGTTCAGTTACTCAGAAGGGCTCGAGGTGCTGGTCCAGCACCAGCACCTCAGCGGGCCCGAGCCGCTGAACGCCTGGTTGCAGGACGAGCTCAGGGCCGGTCTGGTGGCCATCGAGGCTGCGGCGCTGGCTCCCTTGATGGATGCCTTGCGCGCCGGCGATGCAGCGGTGCTGCACGAGCTGGACGGTTGGTTGCTGGCCCAGCGCGAAGCTCCCGAGCTGCGGGCCCAGCAGCGGCAGATGGGCCGCGCCCTGCAGCAGTTGCTGGCCGATCTGGGCTGGCCCCTGCCCCCGCCGCTCGCAGCCTCGGGAACCCTGTTGTCCTGGCCGGCAGCCTTTGCCTGGGCGTCCGTCTGCCTGGCGATCGGTTCGCCCCAGCTGCAACAGGCCTATCTGTACAGCTGGGTCGCCAACCAGATCAGTGCGGCCGTGCGCCTGGTGCCGCTCGGTGCCACCGAGGGGCAGCGGTTGCAGGGGCAGCTCGCGCCCCTGTTGGTGGAACGGGGCTGCCAACTGGCCCAGGCCGATCCCCGCACGCTCTGGAGCGCGGGGGTGGGTGCGGGCCTGGCCCAGCTTCAGCATGCTGAGCTGTACTCGCGTCTGTTCCGCAGTTGACCCTCAGCCGTCGCTCTGGATTGCGGTTGCTTGGCGGGGCAGCCGCTGCCGCTGCGCTGGCACCGTTGCTGGCCTGCCGCCGCCAACCCCAGCCTGGCGAGGCCGGCCTGCGGCGGGTGGGCCTGCTGCAATACCAGGAGTCGCCACCGGTACGGGCCACCCGTCAGGCCCTGTTGGCCAGCCTGGCTGCGCAGGGCTATGGCATCGATCGCCAGATCCAGCTGCTGCAGCGGGACGCCGGCGGCCGGGCGGCCCGCAGCCGGCAGCTGGCCGCCGAACTGGTGGCTTCGCGGCTCGATCTGCTGCTGGCGATCGGCACACCCTCGCTGTTGGCCGCCATGGCCGAAGCGCCCGGGGACCTGCCGATCGTCTTCTGTTTCTGCTCCAACCCCTGGGGGGCGGGGGCGGGCCAGAGCGCCGGCCAGCACCGGCCCCATGTGACCGGTACGGTCACCACCAACCCGGTGGGTGAGCAGCTGCAGCTGGCCCGGACCCTGGTGACGGGCCTCAACCGGGTGGGCCTGCTGTACAACCCCGCTGAACCGAACGCCAGCTTCGAAGCCGAGCTGCTGGCCCAGGCCGCGGCTGACCAGCGGGTGCAGTTGCTGCGGGAGCCGGTCTCCAGCGCCGGCGATCTGGCCCAGGCCTGGCAGCGTCTGCAGCTGGGTGAGCCGCAGGCCCTGCTGCAGGTGGGCGATTACGTCACCCAGCAGGGGTTTACCCAGCTGGCGCAGCTGGCCCTGGCTGCCCGGATGCCGTTGTTCGGCGTCGACCCGGCCTATGCCGCCATGCCGGGCTGCCTGGCTGTGGTGGGGTGGGATCCCTGCCGGGATGGCCGGCAGGCTGGTGTGCTGGCGGCGCGGGTGCTAGCCGGGACGCCACCGGCCCGGTTGCCGTTTGAACGGCCCGGGATCCCTCAGACCTGGCTCAACCCGCTCACCGCCCGCCGGCTGGGCCTGACCCTGCCGGTGGCGGTGTTGGCCCGCTCGACGGTGGTGCAGGGTCCAGCAGCCGCAGCAACCAGCTGCGGCTGAGGCTCTGCAGCAGGGCATTGCTGCTGCGGGCCAGGGCCTGGATCTCGCCCAGGGTGGTCTGGACGCTGGCCAGGGTGGTCTCGAGCTTGCCGGTCGCCGCGTCGACGCCGGACTCGAGGCGGTTGGCCCGTCCCACCAGTTCCCGTTCGAGGCCGTTGGCCAGCCGTTCACCACTGCCCAGGGTGCGATCCAGTTGATCGAGCGTGCGGGGCATCCGCTGCTCGACCAGTTGGGCTGAGCTGGTCATGACCTGCTGCAGGGGGATCCGGCTGGCGGCCAGATCCTTGATCAGGCTGGCCATGCTTGGGCTGGGTTCGTAGAGCAGGGTTTCGCTTGTGGCCACCCCGTCCCGGCGCCCCAGGTTGTGCAAGTCCGGGGTGATCGCGATGTACGGGCTGGTCAACAGGCTGTCCTGCGCCAGGGTGGCCCGGCTGCGGGGGCCAATCATCGGCTGCTGGGCTTTGGCCACCTGCAGGGTCACCTGCACCTGGGCGTCGTTGAGCAGGCGGATCCGTTGCACCTGGCCCACCGGGTAGCCCGAGATCATGACCGCCATGCCAGGTTTGAGCCCGGCGGCGCTGTAAGTGCGAAAGCTCAGTTCCAGCCTGGGCGACCACCAGTTGCGGGGCGCGCCCATGCCCGCCACCAGCAACAACAGCATCAGCAGGCTGCCGGTCAGCCAGCCCCGGTGCTCCAGGTCGCTCTCACGCAGGCGTTTGCGGATGCCGGCCATGGCTCAGCTCACTCCGATGCTGATCAGGGGCGTAATCAGCAAGGCCCAGATCAGGTCCAGCATCAGCACCACACCTAGTGTGATGCTGATGGCCCGCGACAGCCCGGCCGTCTGTGGCAGTTCCAGGCGGCGGGCCCGGGCCCCCTGGTCGAGGGCGATCCAGAGGGTCAGCCCGGCGAACAGGGCGGTCTTCAGCAGGCTGAAGCCCAGCAACAGCGGATCCAGGTTGCCCACCAGAAAGCGCAGCTCATCGAGACTGTCCAGCTCGGGCCGGGTCAGCGTCGCCGCCACCAGCGCGGCGACCAGCATGTAAGGCACCTGGGCCAGGGCGCCCAGGATCAGGCCGGCGGCCTGCTGGCGCCAGACCTGGCGCAACCAGCTGGCTCGCCGGCGGGCGAACCGGGCCCCCAGCTTCACCATCAGCGGCCCGTCGCGCAGCAGCATCAGCAGGCTGATGAGCACCGGTGCCACCAGCGCTGTGGTCCTGATCGACAGCACCTGCACGCTCAGGTTGGCGACCTGCTCAAGCGGTCCGGCCAACAGCTGAATGAACCCCATGCTGACGGCGGCACCGGCCAGCAGGGTCAGTGCGACGTTGCCGAAATCAAGCCGGTTCAGCCTGTTGACCATGGCCCTGCGCTCGGCGCCGATCGCCGCCAGGATGGCAGGACTGGGGTCCCCCGGCACGGGGTGTTGCGCGATGAGTCGCTTGCGGGTTGGCGTGGCCGGGCCGGTGGGCTCGGGCAAGACCGCGCTGGTTGAGGTGCTGTGCCGGCGGCTGCGCGATCGCCTGCAGCTGGCCGTGGTGACCAATGACATCTACACCCAGGAGGACGCCCAGTTCCTGACACGGGCGGGGGCTCTGGAGCCCGAGCGCATCCGCGGCGTCGAGACCGGCGGCTGCCCCCACACCGCCATCCGCGAGGACTGCTCGATCAATCGGGCGGCGGTGGCCGAGCTCGAGGCAGCCTTTCCTGATCTTGATCTGGTGCTGGTCGAGAGCGGCGGCGACAATCTGGCAGCCAGCTTCAGCCCCGAGCTGGTGGATCTGTGCATCTACGTGATCGATGTGGCTGCCGGCGACAAGATCCCCCGCAAAGGGGGGCCGGGCATTACCCGTTCGGACCTGCTGGTGATCAACAAGATCGACCTGGCGCCCATGGTGGGGGCCAGCCTGGCGGTGATGGAGGCCGACACCGTGCGCATGCGGGCCGGGCGTCCGTGGTGCTTCACCAACATCCGCAGCGGCCAAGGGGTGGAGCAGGTGGAGGCATTCCTGCTGCAGCAATTGCCCGTTCTGTAGCAACCGTCACAGCGCAAAGGATGGGCAGTGATCCGGCTGATGGCTTGTGCCGCAATGAGTCTCATTGTTCGGCAAAACGGTCGCAACCGCTACCAAAGGCGCCCAGGTCGCCCGATACGGTCCGACAACCGCTGAACGGCGGAAGCCCTTTTCGTGCTCGTACAACCCATGACCTTCCCCCTGCAGCGGAAGACCCTCCTGCCTCTGGTCAGTGGTGTCACCCTGGTCGCCACCTCGATTTCACTGGTGGCTTGCGGTGGTGGCGATCAGGCCGGCGGCAAGTTTGATGGCGAAGTGAAGGTCGGCATCCTTCATTCCCGTTCGGGAACCATGGCTATCTCCGAGAACACGGTGGCCGAAGCCGAGTTGATGGCCATTGATGAGATCAATGCCAAAGGTGGCATCACCATCGACGGCAAGAAGCTCAAGATCGTGCCTGTCGAGGAAGATGGTGCCTCCGACTGGCCCACCTTCGCCGAGAAGGCGAAGAAACTGATCGATCAGGACCAGGTCGCCGTCGTCTTCGGCGGTTGGACCTCGGCCAGCCGCAAGGCGATGCTGCCGGTGTTCGAAGCCAAGGACCACTTCCTCTTCTACCCGATTCAGTACGAAGGTCAGGAGTGCTCCAAGAACATCTTTTACAGCGGCGCTGCTCCCAACCAGCAGGCTGAGCCCGCCGTCGACTGGCTGCTCAAGAACAAGGGCAAGGACTTCTTCCTGGTTGGTTCGGATTACGTCTATCCGCGTACCGCCAACACGATCATGAAGGAGCAGCTCAAGGCGAGCGGCGGCAAGGTCGTGGGTGAGGACTACCTGCCCCTCGGCAACACCGAGGTGGCTCCGATCATTGCCAAGATCAAGCAGGCTCTGCCCAAGGGCGGTGTGATCGTCAACACCCTCAATGGCGACAGCAACGTGGCCTTCTTCAAGCAGATGAAGGCTGCGGGCATCACCCCCGCCAACGGCTACTCGATCATGAGCTTCTCGATCGCCGAAGAGGAGATCGCGGCCATCGGTCCTGAGTATCTCGAGGGCACCTACGCGGCCTGGAACTTCTTCCAGAGCCTCGACACCCCCGCCTCCAAGGAGTTCACCAAGAACTTCAAGGCCAAGTACGGCGACAAGCGCGTCACCAATGACCCCGCTGAAGCCGCCTACATGATGGTCTATCTGTGGGCTGCGGCCGCAGAGAAGGCCAACAGTGTCGATGACAACAAGGTGCGCGAATCCCTGATCGGCGTGAGCTTCGAAGCTCCCGAAGGCAAGGTGACCGTGATGCCCAACCACCACGTCGAGAAGCGCGTGCTGATCGGTGAGGTGCAGAAGGACGGCATGTTCAAGATTCTTCAGGACAAGGGCTTCGTCAAGCCCGTGGCCTGGAACCAGTACGTGCCTGAGACCAAGGGTTACACCTGCGATTGGACCCAGAAGCGTCCTGACGCCGGCAAGTTCAAGATGTGATCGCCTTCTGGCGATCCTGACCTGGCGCTGTAATGGCGTTGTTTCTGGGGGGATTCATTCCCCCCTTTTTTCTCTTTTGCCGGTCCTGATGGATCTTCTTTACGACACATTGTTCAACGGCCTGGCCATCGGCTCGGTGCTGGTCCTTGCCGCCCTGGGCCTCGCCGTGGTCTTCGGTCTGATGGGGGTCATCAACATGGCCCACGGTGAATTGATGATGCTGGGTGCGTACACCACGTTTGTGGTGCAGAACCTGTTCAAGGATGGCCCCCTTGAAGCCCTGTTTCCCGTTTACATCCTGATTGCGATTCCGGTGGCCTTTCTGGTCAGCGGCCTGGCCGGGCTGCTGTTGGAAAAGACCGTGATCCGCCGTCTGTATGGCCGTCCGCTCGAGACCCTGCTCGCCACCTGGGGCGTGAGCCTGATCCTGCAGCAGTTCGTGCGTTCGGTCAGCAGCGCTTTTGCGATCGGCCTGATCGTGGCGGTGGCCCTGGGGCTGCTCTTTCCCCGTTTCACCCCCCCATCCCTGTGGCGGCAGCGTTGGAGTCCTGTGCTGGGGGTGGGCAGCTGGGTCGCTGCCGGTCTGATCGGTGTCGTTCTGGCCTCCGTGTTGGGCGGCGTGCGCGTGCTCGACCAGCCCTGGTTCAGCGCCCGCAACATCGATGTGACGGCGCCCCAGTGGTTGCGGGGCTCGATTGATCTCGGCGCGTTGAACATGCCGACCGCGCGCCTGTTCATCATTGCCCTCACCGCCATTGCGCTGGGGGCGGTGACCTGGTTTCTGCAGAAGAGCGTCTGGGGCATGCGCATCCGTGCCGTGACCCAGAACCGCTCGATGAGCGATTGCCTGGGCATCCCCACCGAGACCGTCGATGCTCTGACCTTTCTGGTGGGCTCGGGCCTGGCCGGTGTGGCCGGCGTGGCGGTGACCCTGCTGGGTTCTGTGGGGCCGAACCTGGGCGGCAATTACATCGTCGACTGCTTCATGGTCGTCGTGCTCGGCGGTGTCGGCAAGCTGGCCGGCACGGTGGTGGCGGCCCTGGGCATCGGCGTGCTCAGTTACATCGTCGGTTCGGGTTCCCTGCTGCTGGTCTGGCCCGCCATGCCGCCTGCGCTGAACGAACTGGTGACCTTCTTTGCCACCACTTCGATGGCCAAGGTGCTCGTCTTTGCCCTGATCGTCGTCTTCCTGCAGTTCAGACCCGCGGGTCTGTTCCCGCAGAAGGGACGCCTGGTGGAGGCCTGAGCGATGGCGGATCTGTTGTCGGCCCGCAACCTGCGGCGCGCGATCCCCTGGCTGTTGATCGTGATCGCGGCTCTTGTGCTGCCGGTGGTGCTGCCCCCGTTCCGGCTCAACCTTCTGGGTCGCTTCCTCTCGCTGGGGATCGTCGCCCTGGGCATCGATCTGATCTGGGGCTTCACCGGCCTGCTGAGCCTGGGGCAGGGGATCTTCTTTGCCCTCGGCGGCTATGCCCTGGGCATGCACCTGCAGCTGGGCTCCCTGGCTCCGGGGGAACTGCCTGAATTCTTCGGTCTCTATGGCGTTAAGGCCCTGCCGGCGTTCTGGCAGCCCTTCACCTCGCCGCTGTTCACCCTGCTCTGCATCTGGGTGCTGCCGGCGCTGGTGGCCGGGGTCCTCGGTTATCTGGTGTTCCGCAACCGCATCAAGGGGGTCTATTTCTCGATCCTGACCCAGGCGGCCCTGCTGGTCTTTTTCAACTTCTTCAACGGCCAGCAGAAGCTGATCAACGGCACCAATGGCCTCAAGACCGACACCGCCCAGCTCTTGGGTCAGCTGGTCGGCAGTGATGCGATGCAACGCAACCTGTTCTGGCTGACGGTGGTGCTGGCGGTCGGTGCCTATCTGCTGTGCCGCTGGCTGACCCGGGGTCGCTTTGGTGATGCCCTGATCGCCATTCGGGACGACGAGCCGCGGCTGCGGTTCACCGGTTACAACACCACCGTCTACAAGACCCTGGTGTTTGCGGTTGCCGGCGCCATGGCCGGTGTCAGCGGGGCGCTCTACACCGTGCAGTCGGGCATCGTCAGTCCCCAGTTCATGGCGGTGCCGTTCTCGATCGAAATGGTGATCTGGGTGGCGGTGGGGGGCCGCGGCACCCTGATCGGCGCGGTGCTCGGCGCCGTTCTGATCAACTACGCCAAGAGCCTGGTCAGCGAGGCCTTGCCCGAAACCTGGCTGTTCATTCAGGGCGGCCTGTTCCTGCTGGTGGTGACGGCCCTGCCTGACGGCTTGGTCGGCTGGTGGCGCAGCGGCGGCCCCGGTCGGATCAGGGCCATGTTTAGCTCGCCCCCGGCCGTGGCCACCTACCCCGATCTGGAGCTCGATCCCGCTGTGCAGGCCGAAAAAGCGAAGCTCGAAGGAGGTGCCCAATGAACACCAGCAACGCCACAAACCCCCCAACGATTGCCGGTGGTGCGCCCCTGCTCGAGCTGCGCAGTGTCAGCGTCTCGTTTGATGGCTTCTGGGCCCTCAATGACCTCAACCTGCGGCTTGTTCCCGGGGAACTGCGGGCGGTGATCGGTCCCAACGGGGCCGGCAAGACCACGTTTTTGGATGTGATCACCGGCAAAGTGCGTCCCACCCAAGGCGATGTGCTGTTCAAAGGGCGTTCGCTGGTCGGCATCGCCGAGCACCGCATCGCCCGGCTGGGCATCGGCCGCAAGTTCCAGACCCCGCGGGTGATCCAGAACCTCAGCGTGCGCCGCAACCTCGAACTGGCGGTCAACGGCAGCCATGATCCGTTGACCCTGCTGTTCGGCAGGCTCAGCCATCCGCAGCGACAGCGGGTCCAAGAGCTGCTGGCGGTGGTGGGCCTTGAGGCCCTCGCCGCCCAGCAGGCCGGGAGCCTCTCCCACGGTCAGAAGCAGTGGCTCGAGATCGCCATGCTGCTGGCCCAGGACCCTGAACTGCTGCTGGTGGACGAGCCGGTGGCTGGTCTCTCCGATGAGGAGACCGAACGCACCGGCACCTTGCTGCGCAGCCTGGCGGGGGATCACACCGTGCTGGTGATCGAGCACGACATGGAGTTCATCCGCGAACTGCAGGCTCCGGTCACGGTGCTGCATGAAGGCCATGTCCTCTGCGAGGGATCCATGGACGCGGTGCAGAACGATCCGCGGGTGATCGAGGTCTACCTGGGTACCGAAACAGAAGGGGAATTCAACGGATGACTGACACTGTTCTGCAGGTCCGCGCTCTCAACGTCTATTACGGCGAGAGCCATATCCTGCGCAACGTCGATCTCTCGATCGCTCCTGGCCAGATGGCCTGTCTGATCGGGCTCAACGGCGTTGGCAAGACCACCCTGCTGAAGACGATCATCGGCCTGTTGCGTCAGCGCAGCGGCAGTCTCCAGCTGGCGGGCGAGGAGATCTCGGCGATGGCGCCCCATCGACGCGCCCGTGGGGGGATCGGCTACGTCCCCCAGGGGCGGGAGATCATTCCCCAGTTGACGGTGCGCGAAAACCTGCTGCTGGGCCTTGAGGCTCTGCCGGGTGGGCTGGCGCGCAACCGCCACATCGATCCGCTGGTGTTCGAGCTGTTTCCGGTCTTGGAGTCGTTTCTGAACCGACGTGGTGGTGACCTTTCGGGCGGTCAGCAGCAACAGCTGGCGATCGCCCGTGCCTTGCTGGGCAAGCCGCGGCTGCTGTTGCTCGATGAACCCACCGAGGGGATCCAGCCCTCGGTGGTGCTCGACATCCAACGGGCAGTGGCGAGGATTCTGCGCGAGACGTCGATCGGGGTGCTGCTGGTGGAGCACCACGCCAGCTTCGTGCGCCAGTCCGACTGCTATTACGCCATGCAGAAGGGGGGTGTCGTCGCCAGTGGCTCCACCCGTGATCTCAGCCCCGAGATGCTGCAGCGCTTCCTCAGCGTCTGAGGCCCAGCGCGCCCGTCGATCAACGTCTGTAACTGCTGTGCTCGGGGATGGGCCGTTGCCTGGAACAGCTGCTATGGGTTAGTCCGCTTGCTCTTGTCGATCGTGCGTTCTTCCTTCTCTTCACTGCTGGTTGCCGGTCTGCTGGCGGGCCTGGCGGGCAGCGCCGCGGCCCCTGCCCTGGCCCAGGGCCGCTGTGAGTTTCTGCAGCCCGTCGGCGGCAACGGCGTGACGCCGATCATCACCAAGACGATCAGTGTGGCCAACCCGTTCGGTCGTCCGAACTGGAACACCGACTTTTACGTCACCAAGCCCTACAACAGCTACAAGTTCTTCTTCACCGCCAACTCGTCGGTCAGCGCCACCTACCCGGTCCAGGGCTATCTCAAGTTCACCGACGGCAGCAACATGGAGGTGATCAACGATCCCTCGTTCGCCCCGCCGATGGGCACCGGCAAAATGTGGGGTCCCTTCCCGGCCTATCCCGGCAAGACCGTCACCCAGCTGAACTTCAAGATCGGCGCCTCGGCTGATCAGGCGGCCACCGGTTTCACCTACCGCATCTCCACCCAGGGCTGCTTCTGAGGCTCTAGAGCAACTGTCGCCAGAGCAGTTCGGCCTGCTCTGGGCTGACCGTGGCCCGGGGGCCGACCCTCGGGCCGCTCTCGGTGCCGCAGCCGCTGATGCTGCTGATGCTCTCGTTGTCGGCGTCGGCTCTGATCGGCCGGCAGCCCAGGCTGTTGAGCAGCACCGCCCCCGGGCTGGCCAGCAGGTCAGCTGTGGTGATCACCCGTTCGTGGGCCAGACCCCTGGCGATCGCCTGCCGGCGCATGATGCCCGGCAGGCAGCCGCTGCTTAGGGGCGGCGTCAGCCAGCCGCCGTCGCCCTGGATCAGCAGGTTGGCTGCGGTGCTGCAGCACAGGCCGCCGGCGCTGCTGGTCAGCAGGGCGTCGTCGGCCTGTGCTGCGCTGGCCTGGCGGCGGGCGATCAGGGCGCTGCCGTAGCCGAAGCTCTTGCACTGGCTCAGCAGGCTGGCGGCCAGGCGCTGTTCGCTTGGGCTGATGATCACCGTCTGCGGTTTAAAGCTGGGCGCCATGGGGCTCAGCTGCAGCCAGAACAGCACCGCTGAATCGCCGGGATCGGTCGGCGCCAGCCCGCGGGGGCCGCTGCCCCGGCACCAGTTGAGCCGCAGGGCACCGGTGTCGATGCCGCTGCGGTCAATCGCCTGCTGCACCAGCGGTTCGATGTGCGCCGCCGCTGGGGGCGGCGCCAGTCCCAGCACGGCGGCACCCCGTTGCCAGCGCTGCAGGTGCGCCTCCAGCAGCTGCGGGTGCCCTTTCAGCAGCAGCACGGTCTCGAACACCCCCTCGGCCAGCAGCAGGCCGCGGGCATCGGCGGGCAAGGCCAGGGCGTCGGGCGCTCCCCAACGGCCACCCTCGCCGCTGCTGATCCAGGCGATGCTGGCGGCGGTGCTGCTCATGCCAGGGCCTGCAGCAGGGGGTTCAGCTTCCAGCCCAGCTCGGCAGCTTCGGCGGCGGGATCCGAATCGGCGACGATGCCGCAACCCGCATGGGCCCTGAGGGTGCGGTCCTTGAGCATCAGCGAGCGGATCACGATGTTGCTGTCCAGGCTGCCATCGCCCCCCAAGCGAAACAGGCTGCCGCAGTAGGGGCCCCGCGGCACGGGCTCCAGTTCGCCCAGGCGCTGGCAGGCCCGGATCTTGGGAGCGCCGCTGATCGAGCCCCCCGGCCAGCAGGCCGTCAGCAGCGCCGCGTTGCTGACGGCAGGGTCCAGTCGCCCTTCGATCACCGAGGTCAGATGGTGCACCTGGCGGTAGCTCTCCAGGCCCACCAGCTGGGGCACCTGAACCGATCCCGGCCGGCAGACCCGGCCCAGATCGTTGCGCAGCAGGTCGACGATCATCACGTTTTCGGCCCGGTCCTTGGGGCTGCTGACCAGCTGGGCCGCTGCATCGGCATCGGCCAGGGGGTCGTCGCTGCGGGGGCGGGTGCCCTTGATCGGGCGGGTTTCGACCAGGCCCTCCCCATCTCGCCGTAGAAAGCGTTCGGGCGAACTGCACAGCAGGGCCTCGCCGGCGGCGCCGCCTGTGCCGATCGCCAGGCCGGCAAACGGGGCCGGGCAGCGGCGGCGCAGCCGGCCGTACAGCGCCAGGGCCGCCTGGGGCCCGGAGGGGGCGCCGGCCGGCAGGGTCGTCTGGCAGCAAGCCGTCAGGTTGGCCTGAAACAGATCGCCCGCCGCGATCCAGTCGCGGATCTGCTGCACCTGGACGGTAAAGCGGGCGGGGTCCGTGTGCCAGTGCCAGTCCTGCAGGGGCAGCCGCAGCCCATCAGCGGGCTCTGCTGCCGCCGGCTGCTCCTGGGGAAGGCTGCTGATCAGGTCATGCAGCATGGCGGCCAGGGGCCGGCCCTGATCTGGTCTGGTGGCAAGCCAAAGTTGCTGCTGCTGCAGGTCAAACACCAGCTCGTGGCTGTAGCGGGCTGCCCACAGCAGGGCCATCGGCGGTTCGCGCCAGTGGGCGGCGGGCTCGACCCAGGCGCCGGCCTCGTAGGCCAGCCAGCCCATCCAGCTGCCGCCGCCGTCAGGCAGCTCCAGGTCGGCCAGGGCTGAAAACGGGTCCTGGCCGCCAGCGCTGCCGGGCAGCCCCCGGCAGCAGACGCTCTGCAGAGGGTTGAACCCCAGCCGCGCCCAGCGCCCCAGGTCGCTGCCGTCGCCGTCGAGCCAGACCAGGCCCTCGGCGCCCAGCTCGGCGGCGATGGCTTCCACCACCTGCCACGGGTCGCGCCAGGGCAGGTCATGAAGATCGGTGTGGCCAGGGCCCATCGGCTCAACCCCTGGGGCTGCTGGCCAGATCGGGCCGGCCCGCCTCGATCAGCGCCGCATCGCGGATGCGGCAGCTGTCGCACACACCACAGGGCGCTTCGCCGCCGCTGTAGCAGCTCCAGGTGGCGTCGATCGGGACGCCCAGGCGCAGGGCCTGGCGCACGATTTCGGTCTTGCTCCAGGTCACCAGCGGCGCCCACAGCCTGGGCCCATGGCCCTCGCGGCCGGCTTTGGTGGCCAGGTCGGCCAGGGTCTGAAACGCGGCCAGATAGTCGGGCCGGCAGTCCGGATAGCCCGAGTAGTCGACGGCGTTGACGCCCAGCACCAGGGTCCGGGCCCCGCGGGCTTCGGCCAGGCTGAGGCCCAGGGCGATGAACACCGTGTTGCGGCCCGGCACGTAGGTGCTGGGGATCACCCCGTTGTCGACCCCGCCGGTCGGCACGGCGATGCTGGCATCGGTCAGGGCCGAGCCCCCCCAGGCCGCCAGATTCACCGGCAGGGTGTGATGCTCGACGATGCCCAGGGCGTCGGCCACGGTGGCGGCGGCCTGCAGCTCGCGCCGGTGCCGCTGGCCGTAGTCCAGCGACAGGGCGATCACCCGGTGGCCCGTCTCGATCGCCAGGGCGGTGGCAGTGGCCGAATCGAGGCCCCCCGACAGCAGGGCGATGGCCACCGGCTGGGCCGGGTCAGTGCTGGAAGCGGTCATGGGCCAAGGCTGGCAGATCTGAGCAACATGGGTCCAGTCCCTGCTCCAGCCGCCATGGCGTTGATCCGGCCCGTTGTCGTTGCCGCCACTGCGGCCGTGGGCCTGGCGGCGCTGCCGGCCGCGGCCATCCCCCGGCTCGACCTGTCGGGCTATCCGGCGCCGGCCGCCGGCGAGCGCCGTTGGGTGATCCAGCTGCCGGGGGTGCTGCCGCCCACCCGGGATCCGGCTCTGTCGCCCGATCCAGGTGACTGGCGGGTGCAGCTGATCGTCGGTCAGATGGCCCTGGTCGACTGCAACCAGCACAGCTTTGCGGCCCGGCTGCGCCACTGGCGCCAGGCCGATGACAAGCCGATGGTGTTTCGGGTCGACAACGTTGGCCCGATGGCCTCGACCCGCATGGCCTGCCCGCCGGATCAGCCCCGGCGCCAGGCGTTCGTGACCATGGCCGGCAAGCCCTACGTGGTGCCCTATGCGGTCAGCCAGCCGATCGTTGTCTACGCCCCAGCAGCGCTGCAGCTGCGCTGGCGCCTGTGGAAGGCCGAGCGCCAGAGCCGCGACGCCCTGGCGCTCTGATAGCTCAGCGGATCGCCAGCCACTTGTGGGTCTGCAGGCTGAGGCGCCAGGTGCTGTGGCTGCGCACGTGCTGCAGGCACAGCTGCAGGGCCTCCTCGTTGCCCCAGACCGGTTGCAGCAGCAGGGCCGGCCCTGGTGTGCCCGGGGGGCGGTGGCTGGCGGCGGCGCGGGCCATGGCCGCGGCAAAGGCGAGGTCGGCCGCCGCGGTGACCACCAGCTTGAGCTCGTCGCAGCGGGCCAGCAGTTCGGCGGTGGGCGGCCGGTGCGGCTTGGGGGAGAGGGTGATCCAGTCGAAGCGCCCGCTGAGCGGGTCGACGCCGCTGGTTTCCAGATGCAGCGGCAGGCCTGCGGGCTGCAGGGCCCGGCAGAGCGGGCCCAGGTCGTGGTGCAACGGTTCACCGCCGGTCACCACCACAAAGGCGGCCCCGGCGCTGTTGGCGGCCTCGACCTCGGCCGCCAGCTCGTCCAGGGGCCGCTGGGGGTGCCGCTCGGCCGGCCACGAGTGTTTGGTGTCGCACCAGCTGCAGCCGACGCTGCAGCCCCCCAGGCGAATGAACAGGGCGCTGCGGCCGGCATGGAGACCCTCGCCCTGGAGCGAGTGAAAGGTCTCCACCACCGGCAGCCTCAGCGTTTCCTGGCTCGGGTCGGGAGCGGGCGGCACGGTCGGTCGTCGCCGATCAACAACATCAAGCAGTCTGGGCCAGGTTGAGCCGCTGCCGCAGGCGGCGGCTGAAGCCCAGGGCTACGCCCGCCCCCAGCACCGGCAGCGGGCCCGGCACCGCTTGGCTGATCGGGTCGGTGATCGTGGTGCTGCCCGAGCCGGCCCGGATCCCCTGCACCCGCGCCGCCGAGTAGACGCCGGTCACTGGGCTGCCGGGGTTGTTGGTGGTCAGAAAGTCTTCTGGGGTCAGACCGGTGCCATTGATCGTGAAGCGGGCGGTGTCAGTGCCCTGAAAGCGGTTTTTGTTATTGGGAATCGGCAGGTTGATTGCCAGATCGAGCCCCTGGATGCCGTTGGCAAAGTTGTTCTTGGGCAATTTGTTGAACTCCTGCTCAACACTGGTGGAGCTGCAGGTGATGTCGCTGCTGTCGCAGCTCCAGCTGAGGTTCTGAATTTCGTTCTTCAGGTTGAAACCAACCGAACGGATGAATTCCTGGGAGTCCTGCAGATTGCCGGTCAGGTCGATCGTGACGCCGTTGCCGCCGGCCTTGGGGCCGATCACAGTGCGCAGCCACCAGGGGCTGCCAGCCGGGGGGACGGTGCCAGAGTTGATGTCAAAATCATATTGGTAGATGTTGGTGCCGATTTGGACCGGTGCGGCCAGGGCGGCGTTGGGTTGGATGGCAACAGCAGCCAGCATTGCGCCCAGGCCGGCTGCGGCCCAGAGGGCGGGTTGGGCCGACTTGGGCAGTTTGGGCCGGCGGTGTTCAGGGGGGGGTGAAGCAGTTGTCGAATCATGGTGTTGGGGCGATGGAATGGATGGCCTCGGGGTTGTTGATCCAGACCCTGCGCAGGTTGGAAGCGGGGTCCGCCCAGCAGGCTAGAGAGCAGAACTGACGCCGCTGATCTGTCAGCGCGGCTCCGCATCTGGGTGATTTTGTTATTAATCAGCCCTGCTGCATGCTGCTGCACTTCTTCAGCAGAAAGCCCTGAATGACGTGTTGATCGTTAGTTTTCGGCAGCTGGGATCCCGCTTTGGTTCAGTGCATGGTGAACGGCTCTGCCAGTTCGGCGGTCAACCGTCTGGTCATTCAGACAGCGCGGTCCAACTGGCTCCTGCTGGCTGGTAGCGCCGGACTCAATCTTTTGGAAGCCCTTAACGAGGGCCTGAGCCTGGCGCTGATCTTTGTCGCCGTGCGCCTGTTAAGCGGTGCCGCGCCGCCCCCCTTGCTGGCGCTGGTGCCATTGCAGCCGCGGCAGCAGTTTCTGCTGCTGATCGCGCTGGCGGTCCTGCTGCAGGGCCTGCAGAGCCTGATGCGTTACGGCAATGCGGTGGCGGTGGGTTTGTTTGCGGCCCGGTGCCGGGCCCGCGTCACCGCGGCACTGCACCGGCAGATCCTGCGTTTCAGCTTTGCCTGCGCCAGCCGTTACCGGGTGGGTGATCTGGTCAGCCATGCGACCCAGGGGCCCGAGGCGGTCGAGAAGCAGATCACCACCGGCGCCCAGCTGCTGGTGAACCTGTTGATGGCCATCGCCTATCTGGTGGTGATGGTGCTGCTCTCGCCCTGGCTGCTGCTGGGGGCCCTGCTGATGGGCGGTGTGCTGGCGGCGGTGCAGCGGCAGTTGCTGCCCCGTCTGCGGCAACGGGCCCACCAGTTGTCGGCCGCGATGGTGGCGGTGGTCAGCCGCATCAGCGAAGACGTGCAGGGCCTGCGGCTGCTGCACAGCCTGGGCCAGCTCGAGCGGGCTGAACGCTCCCTGCATCAGCTCACCGCGCAGATGGAGCAGGCCCTGAGCCATCAGATCCGCCTGGTCGAGCTCACCGCCCCGATTGGCAGCTTTTTACCGGTGCTCAGTTTTGGCTTGCTCGCCTGTCTGAGCGTGGTGTTGCTGCACGGTCAGCAGGGGCTTGTGCTGCCCAGCCTGGCCACGTTTCTGCTGGCGCTGCAGCGGCTTAACCAGCGCCTCAGCGGCATTGCGGTCAACGCCAACAGTTTTGGTCGCAACGCCGGTGAGTTGGCTCGCCTGCAGCACCTGCTCGATGGAACCGACAAGCAGTATCGGCGCTTGGACGGTCGTCCCTTTGGGGTCTTGCGCCAGGGCATCGAGCTGCAGCAGGTGTGCCTGCGCTATTCGCCCGGCCAACCCCTGGCCCTGGATCACGTGGACCTGGTGCTGCCCCGCGGCAGCACCACGGCTCTGGTGGGTCCCAGCGGTGCCGGCAAGAGCTCGATCGCCGATCTGCTGATCGGGCTGTACACGCCCGAGTCGGGGCGAGTGCTGGTCGATGGCGTTGACCTGCGTCAGGTGCAGCTCAGCAGCTGGCAGCAGCGGCTGGGGGTGGTCAGTCAGGACACGTTCCTGTTCAACGCCAGCGTGGCCGACAACATCCGGGCCGGGCGACCCGGCATCGGGCAACGCGAGCTTGAGGCCGCCGCCGGCCGGGCCCAGATCCTGGAGTTGATCGAACGCCTGCCCCAGGGGTTCGACACCCTGGTGGGCGAGCGGGGCTACCGGCTCAGTGGCGGGCAACGGCAGCGTCTGTCCCTGGCCCGCGCCTTGCTCAGCCCCTGCGATCTGCTGATCCTCGACGAGGCCACCAGCGCCCTCGACAGCGACAACGAAGCCCTGGTGCAGCTGGCGATTCAGCAGCTCGGCGCCAGCTCGACCGTGCTGGTGATCGCCCATCGGCTCAGCACCGTGCGCCATGCCGACCAGATCGTCGTGCTCGAGGCGGGCCGGCGGGTCGAGCAGGGTGACCACACGACCCTGCTGCAGGGCAATGGCCGCTATGCCGGCCTCTGGCGCCGCCAACTGCAGGGGTTGGCGGCATGAAGGCGTTTCATGTCGGGGCACCCAACCTGGCCCCCTGGGGCGAGTTTGCCCGCCTGGCCCGGGGTTCGTTCGCCCGGCGCTGGCTCACCAACCGCGGCCCCCTGGTGCAGCAGCTCGAGGCTGAGCTGCAACGGCGCCTGGGTGTGCAGCACGTGATCCTGTGCGCCAACGGCACCGTCGCCCTGGAGCTGGCGGCCCGCGCCGCCGGCCTGTCGGGCGAGGTCATCCTGCCTTCATTCACGTTCGTGGCCACCGCCCATGCCCTCCAGTGGCAGGGCATCCGGCCGGTGTTCGCCGACGTCGATCCGTTCACCTACAACCTCGATCCGCGGTCGGTGGAGGCATTGATCACCCCCGCCACCAGCGCCATCGTCGGGGTGCACCTTTACGGCCGACCCTGTGCGATCGGCCCCTTGCAGGCCCTGGCTGATCGCCATGGGCTGCCGCTGCTGTTCGATGCCGCCCATGCCTTTGGCTGCGCCGACGGCGGACGGCCAATCGGCGGCCATGGACTCTGTGAGGTGTTCAGTTTCCATGCCACCAAGGTGTTCAACACCGGTGAGGGAGGTGCGATCAGCACCGATGACGGCGCCTTTGCCGAGCGGGTGCGGTTGCTGCAGAACTTCGGTTTTGCCGGCGAGGACCGGGTCGTGGCCCTGGGTCTCAACGGCAAGATGGGCGAGCTGAACGCGGCATTAGGGCTGGCCAACCTGCGGCACCTGCCCCGGTTCGTGGCCACCAACCGCCGCAATCTTGAGCTGTACCGCCAGGGATTGGCCGCCGAGCCGGGCCTGCGGTTGATCGATTTTTCGGGTCAGTCAGCCAGCAACTATCACTACGCGATCGTCGAGGTGGATGGGGATGGCTTCGGCACCGGTCGCGATCAGCTGCGCGACCATCTGGCCGCCCAGGGGGTGCTGGCGCGCCGTTATTTCACCCCGGGCTGCCATCGCCAGCCGCCCTACAACAGCCAGGGCAATGGTCGCTCGTTGCCCCAGACCGAGCGTCTGAGCGGACGGCTGCTGGCGCTGCCCAACGGCATGCAGCTGGGTGCGGGCGATGTGCGCCGCATCTGCCGCCTGATCCGTTCGTGCCCCCGCGGCGCCATCAGCGTCGGGGCCTGAGACGGTCTGCCCCGGTTGTGATGGTTGAGCGTCTGTTGATCGTTGGAGCTTCAGGTCATGCCCATGCGGTGCTGGCCCTGCTGCGGCGGTTGGGCACCCACCGGGTGATGGGCCTGATCGATGACACCAGACCTGCCGGCGGCCTGGTGCACGGCCTGCCGGTGCTGGGCGGGGTGGCCGATCTGCCCCAGCTCTGCGCGGCCTATGACTTCGATCAGGTGGTGATCGCCATCGGCGACAACGGGCGCCGTCAGCTGATCACTGATCAGCTGCGCCGCCGCCTGCCCCAGCTGCGCTGGCCGGTGCTGGTCGATCCCACGGCGGTGGTGGCCGAGCCGGCCCGCCTGGGCGAGGGCACGGTGATCCTGCCGCTGGCCCATGTGGGTCCCGGGGCGCGGCTGGGGCCCGGCTGCCTGCTCAACACCCGCAGCTCCCTTGACCATGACGGCCAGATGGAGCCGTTCTCGAGCCTGGCCCCCGGCGTGCACTGCGGCGGCCTGGTGCAGATCGGTGAACGGGCAGCGGTGGGCCTGGGTGCCAGCGTGGTGCAGCACGTCAGGGTCGGTGCCGACACCGTCGTCGGCGCCGGGGCTGTGGTGCTCGACTCGCTCCCCCCACAGGTGGTCGCCCATGGGGTGCCTGCCCGGGTGGTGCGCAGCCGTTCGCCGCTGGAGGCCTACCTGTGAGCGGCCTGGTGAGCACCATCATTCCGGTCTTCAACCGGCCTGAGATGGTGCGGCGCGCCACCCTGAGCGTGCTGCAGCAGACCCACCGGCCGATCGAGATCCTGCTGGTGGATGACGGTTCCACCGATCACACCCCGGCGGTGCTGGCCGACCTGCAGCGCCGGCACCCTGCTGAGATCCGGGTGCTGCGCCAGGCCAACGCCGGCCCCGGTGCTGCCCGCGAGCGGGGCCGCCTGGTGGCCCGGGGTGCCTACATCCAGTACCTCGACAGCGACGACTGGTTGCTGCCCAACAAATTCGCCGATCAGGTGGCCGCCCTCGAGGCCAGCCCCGATTGCTGCATCGCCTACGGCACGGCCCGGCTGGTGGCTCCCGACGGCACTGTGCTGGCCGAACCCAGCCGCCGCACCGCCGAGCTGCACACCGGGCTGTTTCCACTGCTGCTGGTCGAGCGCTGGTGGCACACCCACACGCCGTTGTTTCGGCGCAGCATCAGTGATGCCGCCGGCCCCTGGCCCAGGTTCAGGCCCGAGGACTGGGATCTGGAGGCTCGCATGGGGGCCCTGGGGGCGCGGCTGGTGCACTGCGGCAGCACCGTCTCGTGCCAGCTCGAGCACGACAGCCCCCAGCGGGTCAGCCGCGGGTCCCAGCGCTCCTACCTGCTGGATGAAGCCCGTTTTCTGCCGCGGCTGTATGCCTGCGGGCTGCTGGCCGGCGTGCCGCCCGAGGCGAGCCAGTGGCAGCACCTGGCCCGTTGGTGCTTTCTGCGGGCCCGTCAGCTGCACGGCATCGGCGCTGTGGCCCAGGGGGACCGGTTGCTGGCCCTCAGCCGCCATCTGTCGGACCGCCTGCCGCCGCGGCTGTACCAGCTGGCCCGCCAGGGTCTCGGTGCCGGTGCGGCGGCGCAGTTGGCCGGTTCGCTGCGGGCAGCCTGATGGCCGCCACACCGCGGGTGTCGGTGCTGATGCTGACCCGCAACCACGGGGACTTCATCGCCCAGGCCATCGCCTCGGTGCAGGCCCAGAGCCTGTGGCCGCAGCTGGAGCTGCTGATCGGCGAGGACGGCTCCAGCGACTGCACCGGCCAGCAGGTTGCCGCCGCGGCCCGGCAGCATCCCCAGCGCATCCGGGCGTGGACCAGCCCCGGCGGCGCCCTGGGCTTTCAGCGCAACTTTGCCCGCCTGCTGGCGGCGGTCCGGGCTCCCTATGTGGCTTTTCTGGAGGGGGATGACTGGTGGTCGGATCCCCACAAGCTGGCGCGCCAGTTGGCGGTGCTCGAGCAGGACCCCAGCCTGGCGCTGTGCGGCTGCCGCACCCGCCTTGAGCCGGGCGGGTCGCTGATCGGACCGCCGCCGGGTGTCTGTCGGCTGGGATTCGCCGAGCTGGTGCGGGCCTACAGCTTTCATTTTTCGGCCGTGGTGATCCGCCGCCCCGCGATCGAGTTGCCGGCCTGGATCTTCGACCAGTACTGCCTCGATCGGCCCCTGTATCTGCTGGCGGCCCGCCACGGCGATGCGGGCGTGGTCGACGCGGTGATGTCGGTGTACCGGCAGCACCCGGGCGGGGTCTGGTCGAGCCTGGCGCCGCTGCAGCAGGCCCGTCGCAGCGCTGCGCTGTTCACCACCTTTGAGCGGGCCTTTGCGCCGGACCTGACGCCGTTGTTCCTCCAGGCCCTGTTGCCGATCCTCGGCAGTTACCTCGAGCAGGCCCTGCGGCACAGGCGTCGCCGCCAGGCCCTCGCCATCGCCCTGCTGATCGCCCGTCGCACGGTGCACGTGGGTGTTTGCCGTGATCCGGCTGCCGTGGTCACGGGGCTGCACTGGGCCCTGGCGGTGTTGCGGCGGTTGCTGGTGCCGCTGCCGGTGTGGCCATGAGGCCGCCACGGCGCCCCCAGGTGTCGGTGGTCCTGGGCTTTGCCCAGGCCCCGCTCGAGCGGTTGCTGGACAGCCTGGACTCGGTGCTGGCCCAGCAGGGGGTGGTGCTCGAGTGCGTGGCAGTGGCCGACGGTTGGCCCGGGGCTGGGGTGTTGCAGGCCCTGCATGCCCTGCGCCGCCGCGACCCGCGCCTGCGGCTGGTGCTGCAGCCCCACGGCGGCCTGACCCGGGCCCTGCGGCGCGGATGCCGGCTGGCTCGGGGCGAGGCGATCGCCCGCATCGATGTGGGTGATCGCATGCTCCCCGGGCGCCTGCAGCGGCAGTGGCAGCTGCTGCAGGACTATCCCGATTGCGTGCTGGTGACCTGCGGGGTCGCCCGCTATGGCCCGGTCTGGGAACCACTTGACCCCTGCCTGCCCAATCCCTGCCCGGCCGCCCCCAGCGACCTGTCGACTGCAGCGCCCCTGGTGCCCCGCTGGGTCAACACGTTGCCGCCGGCCGCGGGGATCGCAGCCGATGTGCCCCACCACGGCTCGGTGCTGCTGCGCCGCTGGGCCTACCGCCGGGCCGGCGGGTACCGCGCGGCTTTCTATTACGCCCAGGACTGGGATCTCTGGTATCGGCTGGCGCAGCTGGGCAGCTTTGGCCATTGCCCGCAGACGCTGTACGCCTGCCGTCTGTTCGACGGCGGCCTCTCATCGCGGCACTGGCGTGAACAGCGGCGTCTGGGTGCCCTGGCCCTGCAGTTGTATGGCGCCCGCGCGGTGGGTCAAAGCGAGCGTTCCGGGCTCGAGCGGGCCCGGCGCATCCGGCCGCGCCCACGCTCGCTTGGGGGTCTGGCCTGGCCGCGCTGGCCCGATCAGCGCCGCGCCGAAGGGGCCTATTTCATCGGCGAGCGGCTGCGGCGCCTCGGGGATCCCCGCAGCCGCAGCTATCTGCGGCAGGCTCTGCGGCAGGCGCCCTGGCTGGTCAAGGGCTGGGTCCGGCTGCTGCAGGCTGCCGTGGCCCTGCCCTAAATCGGCCGCACAAGCGCCCGGGTCAGCCCGCCGGGACCGTGGTGTCGGTCAGGGTCGCGGTGCATCAGCAGACGCAACGCTTGAGCAGCCCCAGCACCGCCGGTCTGGTGGTGGTTCAGAACCGGGAGACCCAGTTCGATGCCCCCCTGTTCCGCCGCCTCGTCGACGGGCGCATCTGTCGCCTCTGGGTGATCTACAGCCAGGAGCGATGCGGCATCGATCCCGAGCTGGGCTTCGCCCCCAGCTGGGACCATCTGCGGCCCGGCAGCTATCCCGCCCAGACCCTGGAGGGGCGCGGCCTGGCCGGGTTGTGGCGGTTGGCCCAGGCGATCGAGCGCTTTGACCCGGCCCTGGTCATCCTTTGCGGCTATTACCCCCGCAGCCATCTGCTGCTGGCCCTGCTGCTGCGGTTGCGGGGGGTGCGCATCGGCCTGCGTTCTGACAACACCCTGCAGCACAGCCCTGTCGGCGGCCTGCTGGCCTGGCCACGGCGGCGGTGCATCGGCGTCCTGCAGCGTCTGTTCGACAGCTGGCACCCCGTCGGCGAGCAGGCCCACGCCTACCTGCGCCAGCTCTCGGGCGTGCAGCGACCCAGCTTTGCCTTCCCCTATGCCGTTGACAACGCCTGGTTCGCGGAGCGCTGCGGCCGCGAACGGCGGCGGCGTCACCAGCAGCTGGCGGCCCGCGGCTGGCCGCCCGATGCCTTTGTGGTGCTGGCGGTCATCAAATGGACCCCCCGCGAGGACCCCCTGACCCTGGTGCGGGCCTTTGCCCTGGCGGCGGGCCGCTGCCGCCGGCTGCGCCTGCTGCTGCTGGGTGATGGGCCGCAACGGTCCCAGGTGCGGGCGGCCCTGGCGCCCCTGACGGGCCGCAGCCATTGCCCGGGCTTTGTCGCCTACGGAGACCTGCCGGGCTGGTACGCCCTGGCCGATGTGTTCGTGCACCCGGCGGTGAACGAGCCCTGGGGGGTCTCGGTCAATGAGGCGATGGCCTGCGGCCTGCCGGTGCTGGCGGCGGCGGGCGTCGGCGCGGCCGATGAACTGCTGGCCGATGGCCGGGGTGGCCTGCGGTTCGCCAGCGGCGATGCGGCAGCCCTGGCGGCCCAGCTGCAACTGCTGGCGAGCTCGCCGGGGCTGTGCTGGAGCCTGGCCGGCGAGGCCCGCCGCAGTGTGGCCGGCTGGAGCCACGAGCGCACCATCAGCAACCTGCAAAAGGCCCTGGCGCCATGCTCTCGCTCGTGATCCCCACCTACGGGCGCGAGCAGGTGCTGGTCGACACCATCGCCGCGCTCGAACCCCAGCGCCGGGC